>NZ_JBDNFF010000379.1:0-6426 GCF_041689975.1 Gemmatimonas sp. | reverse complement strand
TCGAGCGACAGCAGCGGATGTCGCATGTGGTACAGGACGCCGAAAAAGAACACCACGTCGAACGTGCCGATGCTCGCGGGGTCCATCGCCATGAAGTCGGCGGTCACCGATTCGATTCGGCTGCCACGCAGTGCCCGCGCCACGTTGTAGCCGATCTTACCCGGCCATTCCGCTTCCCAATACGGGCTCGCTCGCCCCTCGTCTCCGGTGCCGAAGTCCTTACCCCAGACGTAGTGATCGAGTGACACGACACGTGACGCACCCGCCGCTTCCGCGGCGAACGAGAAGAATCCATCCCACGCGCCGATGTCGAGTACAGTCTTTCCCTGCACGAGATGGAGCGGAACATTCTGCAGTTCCTTGGCGAGGATCTCCGGAGTCTTGTGCCCGGGCGTAATCACACCTGGCGCAACAGGAATGGAGTGCCACCAGTGATTCACCGAAGTGATCAGCTGATGCATTGGAGTACTGACGGTCATGAGCTTCGATCGGATTGAGGGGGCATCAGTCCGTCGCCGATTTCGGGCTATCGGCAACGCAGACGTCGTGCAACAGCACACTCACGAAGCGCGGATCATCGAGCCCCACGGTGGATGCCGGGTCACCCCCGCTGCTCGTCAGCCGAATGCGTGTCGGTGATTCAGTTGACAGGGGGACGCTCAGTATCAAGGACTGTTGACCACGGAATCGGAGCAGCGAGATGTTCGAATCGATCTGCACTGTGACGTCGACACCGCGCGCTGCGAGGGCAGGCGCCACTGAGGCAAGGGACAACTGGAGGATGCGATCAGGCGCGTCTGCCGCCGCTGCCGTAACGACCGCTTCTTCCGTACTCATCCAGCGCATACCAGGATCGATCGGCCGAAAGAACCCTCGTGCCGTGACCGTGGGCGCAATGCGTTCCTCACGCAGGAGATCCTGTCGAAATGCCATGACGAGACCACGCTGTGTGTACCGCTCGTCGCGATGCGTGACCGTCGCCAACGGTGTGTGCTCGATCCGAAAGCCCGCAGCGCGAACTCGTTCGGACCACTCCACGTCCTCGGCCTGATAGAACCCGCGATCTTCTGCCCACTGTTCCGCGTCGTGGACCCGATGATCCATCACCGCCAAGCAGCCGCACACGTACACGTGGCTGTCGGTCTCGTCATACGCCAGTAGGCTGTGCCCACGCGGTCCGCCGTGCGTGGCCCAGTCCCAGTAGCGGGTCCCGTCGATATTGAGAAGTCGGACGCAGAGCACATCGTACGACAACTGTCGATCACCCACGATGGCGAAGTCGCGGTGGAAACGGAGGTCGTCGTCCGCGACTACGAGACGGTCGAAACGGGCCACAGCACAGGCACGGTTGCGCATCGCGCCAAGGCGCCCGGCAAGAGCTTCCGCCGTACTGTCGACGAAGGTAATGTCGTCGATCGGCGCAGACAGCGTGCCGGAGACAATGATTTCGAAGTCCGGTAGCTGCAGCGCACGGATAGAGGCGATTTCCGAGAGCAGCTGATCATGTCGTCGCCCGTCCGTGATGATGCAGAACGAGACGCCAGGCAGTCTGATGCGAGAATTCATTATGGGGAGTTTAAACGGTGGCGGCAACCGGAGCGAAGGTTACTCACGCGACTACCTCGCGTACGAACAGGTCAGGTGAGTTCCGGAAGTGCTGCTCCAGCCGCTCGGCAGTTGCGGTCAATTCGGACAGGGCGCGACGATGACTTATCGACGCCGGCTCGTCGAGGAGGGCAAGGACGAACGGGGCGAGCATCTCGAATTCGCGCTGTAAGGCGGCGGTAGGCAAGAGGCGGAGTAGCGCGCAGCGTCGCTCCTGTAAGGCGAACACGTTGGGGAGCAGCTCGCGGGCCAGCAGGACGAGCGCCGGATCCAGCGCTTCCCCTTCTCGGTGAGCACCGAGTGCGCGCACGACGTCCCCCACCCAAAACAACTCATGGCAAAAGACCATTCCGCGATGTGGATAGTATCGCGCATCCGTTTCGATCACGCGATCCTGATGATTCCAATTGTGCTCGTCGCGAACGAGGACGGTGACTCGCGTGGTCGGAACGACCGCGCCCTCTGCCACGCCGATAGCGATCAGCAGCTGGTCGTAGTAACTCGGCGTGTACCCCTTTCGCAGCAACGTGTCGACCCATTGGCGAACGGCGGGAGTGCGATGCGCCGCGAAGTACAGCGAGACGTTGGCGTCGCGTGCACTATAAAGCGCGTGGAGTCGCGACGCGGCCGTCGAGTGCCGGAGTGTCGGCGCCGCACGCGTCTTTTGGAGTTCGGCACCGCTTGCCACCAGACAATGCGTCGGGGCGACGATCGCCACGTCATTGGCGGCATCCCTCGTTCCCTCGATCAGCAAGTCGAGGTAGTTGATGGTGAACGCGTCATCGTCGGTCAGAAAAAGCGTCCAGTCACACGCGGGATCGACGGCGCGGTCGAATCGATCGATCAGTGAGGTCGCCTGCAGGTACCGGAGATCCCCCCCGCCTTCTCGGCGGAGCCTCTCCACGAAGTCCCGGAGCGGTTCGAGCCCACGGCCGTCAGCCACCACCAAGCGCACGTCTTGGTGACGGGTACAGGCGTCAGCGGCAGCACGCACGACCCGCGCGACTCCGTCGTGCCAATTGATCGTCGGAAGAACCAGTTGCACCCTAGCCGTTCCGGCGGGCAAGAACGCCTCAGACATGGAGCATCCGTTCAGGGTAGCAGATGATCGTTGCGACGACACCTGGACCACGAGTAACTGGTCCGGCGATCGGATCTGACAGCTGGTTATTGCCTCGCAACGTAGCACGCGCGATACTTGGCGCAAGCCAACGGCACGCTGCCGGCCTATCCCCTCTGCTCTCCGTGCAATGGACGCGATCATTCCCGCTGCCGGACTTGCAACGCGAATGCGCGGCATTCCCAAGTTCCTGCTGCCCTGCGACCTCTCGTACACCACGCTTCTCGAACGTCACATCGCGCATCTGCTGCCCCTGTGCGATGTGGTCTGGATTCCTACACGTCCAGACCTTGTAGGACTGCTCAATTCGCTGGGACTTTCGCGCGACCGCATCGTGATTCTTCCGATGCAGACAGACACGATGACGGAGACCATCATGCGTGTACTCCGTATCGCATCGGCCCAAGTGTTCCAGCTCATCATGCCAGACACGTACTTTCTAGGCGAAACACCGTATGCCCGCCTCAGCGACGCACCGGCCGTCGCAGATCTGTCGTGCTGGAGTATTCGCGAGACGCAACGCGGCAAGCTCGGTCAAGTGTTGCTGGACGATCGTGGTGGCGTGACGGACCTGCGTGACAAGGATCCTTCATGCGAGTACCCATTGTCGTGGGGCGCCCTCACGTTTTCGCGCGCGATCGAGCCCTTCCTCGCGGCGAGCGACCCGCATGTGGGGTACGCCGTGCGGGCTGCGGTGCTCGCAGGCGCTCCAGTGACTGGCCACCGGATCGATGGTCGCTACTTCGACTGCGGCACGCCGGCCGAGTACATCGAGATGCTGGGCACGCTGTCGCGTGAGTAACACTGCGCCCTCACCGCAATAGACGTAAACTCACGACGGAGGCGGAAGAGCGGGCGTGCCCTACACGAGCCGAAACCCGTCGTCCTGCGCCGGATACGCCGCCAGATCCATCGGTTCGCGCAGGGAATATTGCTCGTCGCGATTCACTACCTGCTGCGCCAGTCCCTTGCTGATGTTGAACACGATCGGCGCGCGGAAGTTGCCCGTTACGGGCTCGCTCGGCGTCATCGGCAGCGCGACCATCACCAACGCCAGCGCGTCGGTGGGCTCCACGATCTGCAGCGTGTCACGCTCCGAGTCGCCGAGATCGATCTCGTATTCAGGGTGTCCCACAAACGGATCGGCGAGCAAGAAGGTCGTCTGCGGCTCGTTGACCGCGAGCAGCCACCAGAGGCCGTGACGTGCCGCGGGCAGCAGCGCGTAGGCGGTGCGCTCCGGAAATCCCCGCAACGCTTCCGTGAAATGCATCACGGCTTCGCCGCTCACTTCGATCGTACCAACGGCCGGCGACGTGATCGTATACGTCGCGGTGCTGCGATCCTGCTGGTCCATGACGGCGTGACTCATCAATATCAGAGGTAATTGGCCAGGCTGAGTCCGAGGATACGCGAAGTCGCGCTCATCGCCGCCTGATACAGCGTCTGCTTGCCTACGAGTTCGACCATCGCCTTGTCGATTTCCGTGTCGCGCAGGTCGGAGCGGAACGCCTTCAGCGTCAACTCCATCAAATTGAGGTTGACCGTAGCCGTTTCCAGCTCGTTGATGCGCGCACCCTGCGTCCCGATCAGCGACTGCACGTTACTGTTGGCCGTCGTGATGCGGTCGGCTGCGGCCTGAATGGCCACCGGATCATTGTTTCCGAGTGCCGTCGAGAGGGCGCGCAGCGATTCGAGAGCGTCGGTGGTGAGGAACACTTCCGTGCCGTTGTGCGTGGGCGTGACGAAGACATTGTCACCGATCTCGAGCGTCATGTTGCCGCTCGGATTGACCGGATTGCCCGCCAGCGTGAGCCGCGAGAAGCTACCGGTCGCCGGCGCGGGTGTGGTGAACGGCGCTTCTCCGGCGCGATTACCGCCAAACAGATACTCGTCGCCGATGCGCGTATTGCCAAGGTTCGCCGCGAAGTTGATGAGCTGATCGACTTCGGCCTTCACGATGAGGCGCGACTGTGGGTTCGCGGTGGCGTTCGCCTGTGCGATGCCAAGCTCCATGCCGCGAGTGAGCGCGTTCGTGAGTTGGTCGAGCACGTTCTCTTCGGCCGAGGCGCGGGCAACGCCGCTGTCCACGTTGCGTTTGAACTGCGTCAGCGCGCGCATGGAGCTGCCGACACGCACGAGTTCACCTCCACCCGTGGGGTTGTCGGACATCTTCCGCAGGCTGATGCCGGAGGAAATGTCTTCCCGAATGCGATCGAGCCCCTGCAGGTTGGCCTGCAGGCGTGATTGGCTGTTTCGGGTAACGATCGAGTTGGTAACGCGCATCTGACCTGTGGAATCGGGGACCGTTACATCCCCGAAGGGTTGCAACACGGTGCCGGCACTCCTGTTCAGGTATCGGACGGGTGAGCCGGTCCTTTAGCAACGACGCCGATTTGGTCAGACAGATCGCATTTTCTTCGCGTTTTTCCCGGCATGCGGCTAATTTTGCCGGGTGTCTAGCCAAGGCACCCGTCCGACGCCCCCCTTCGTCCCAGCAGTGCTCCGCCATGGCCACAATTCTGTATGTTGATGACGAGCCGAGCGTCGGACTGATCCTCGAGGATTCGCTCGCCCAGTCCGGCCATACGCCGGTCGGCGCCCGGAGCGTCCCCGAAGCGTTGCAGATCCTCGAGCGGGGCGGCATCGACCTGATCATCTCCGACTATAGAATGCCGGGGCTGACCGGGCTGGAGTTCATCCAGCTGCTCACTCGTGAGGGGTACGACATCCCGCTGATCATGCTGACCGGACACGCCAGCATCGAGCACGCGGTGGCCAGCATCAAGGCTGGAGCGATCGACTATGTTACCAAGCCGGTTCGTCCTCAGCAGCTCGCGCTGGCGGTCGACCAGGCGCTGGAGTTCGTCCGCCTGCGGCGCGAGAACGAAACGCTCCGCAAGGAAGTGATGCAGTTTCGGAACGAGCGGCAGATCATCGGTGACTCGCCGGCCATTAGCCGGATTCTGCAGACGGTCTCCATGGCCGCGCCCACCCGGGCCACGGTACTGCTGCAGGGTGAATCGGGCACCGGCAAGGAGCTGTTCGCCCGCGCGATCCACGACCAGAGTGAGCGTCGCGACAAGCCGTTCATCAAGCTCAACTGCGCCGCGCTCCCCGAGGGACTGGTCGAATCGGCGCTCTTCGGCCACGAGAAGGGCGCCTTTACCGGCGCCATCAAGCGGGTCGAAGGCGCTTTCGAGCGCGCCAATCGCGGCACGCTATTGCTGGACGAAATCTCGGAGATGCGGCTCGATCTACAGGCCAAGCTGCTGCGCGTGCTGCAGGAGCAGGAATTCGAGCGGGTCGGCGGCACCTCGCCGATCAAGGTGGACGTGCGCATCGTGGCCACCACGAACCGCGATCTGGCCTTTGAGGCTGACCAAGGCACGTTCCGGCAGGACTTGTACTATAGACTCTCCACGATCCCGGTCCTGATCCCGCCCCTGCGTGATCGCCCCGAGGATATCGCGGTCCTAGCGCTCCGGTTCGCGATGCGCTACGCGGCCGAGCTGGGCAAGAAGATCGACGGACTCTCGCCCGACGCCCTCGAATCGATGCAGCACTACCCGTGGCCCGGCAATATCCGCGAGCTGCAGCATGTCATCGAACGCGCGGTCATTCTGTCGCCCGACCCCATGATCCATGCACACTGCCTGGAAGGGACGCGCTTCGGTTTGGCGCACTCGCTGGGGGCGCCGTCG
>NZ_JBDNFF010000378.1:0-8826 GCF_041689975.1 Gemmatimonas sp. | reverse complement strand
GCTCGCCCGTTGCTGGTGCCTGACCCCCAGAGCATCGTTGCCACGAAGAGCCGGACGAGGCTGTCTCGATCCGTTGCATCGATTCGCTGTGACAGTTGGGATAGGTCCGCTCGGCTGACCTGACCTCGGTTCGGAATCTCGTCGCCCGAGTAGTCCGTGAGCACGGCAACGGCTGTGCCGTCGTGCTCCAGCCAAGGGCGCCAGGTCCCGGGCCGGAACTCGTGAACCCGCGGTGTGTTTCGCTGGTGGGTGGTGTCCCTCAGCAGTTCTCGCAGCAAGCGCACGACCGTGTCATCGGAAGTTGTCATGTTTGGCCCTCGGGCTGAGTGCGGGACGAACCCCGGCGATGCTCGCACATCGGGACTGCCGCGGGTTCGGTTGACGCACTGACCCGTCACCTATTCGTGCAGCTGGCCCCTCTGCATTCCTTGAGCCATCAACTGAACGTACAAGTCACACTTCGCCGTCAACGGCATAGGTCCACGCTTCCAGTTCGTCTTCGAGATCGACACACCCGATCATGGTTGGGTGTAGCCACGACCCCCCGAATCCGCCCCCGTCACCCCGGGGCCAGATCAAGCCGTCGAACTCACCGTCACCACCCAGCAACCGCTGCAGACCCGTCCGTGCCCGCCGAGGAAGGGTCGTTCAGGTGAGAGACCAGCGCCAGGACCGCGTTGTCCGCTCGGACAACCGTGACCGGTGGGCCGGGATCCGAGTGGGCAGATCGAGTCGGCCAGACCGCCCGGCTCAAGGCGCCGGACTACTGGATCTGGCGAAGTCGTCGCTGCCGCTCGTTGAGCCCATTGGCGATGGCCTCCTGTCAGAAGCGGCGACGCTTGGGGGGAGTTGAGGGCCGGATCACTGTCTTGACCGGCTGTCGGGGAGCAAGAAGCGGAGCAACTGACTCGGTCATACGCTGGGCCAGTTCGGCGAAGGCGTCATCACAAGCAAGGTCCACGATGACTTGCCGGTCGGCCGTCGTGCTTGCCGGCGAGCGTCGAGGTAGTGCTTGCGGGGCCGGCCGCAGCAGACCTGGACCTGGCGGCAGATCGAACACCTCGTGGTCAGCGGGGACTCGGAACGTGTCGAGCCCGGAGACTGGATCCTCGATCTGCATCTCGACCTGGTTCAGCGCCCAGGTGAGATCCTCGAGCTCGTAGGGAAATGCTCCGTCGCGGCGCGCCTGGCGTGATCGCTTGGCGAGGGCCTTCGTTGCCTCTGCACGCCCAGCCCCGTATGGCAATCCGAGAATCAGATACGGGTTCCTTCGATCGCTCATGGCTGGCCCCTAGAACAGGTACGAGTAGCGAGATAGGGACTTGCGAAGGTCGCTCTTCGCAGCGTCACGCGCGGACGCATCAGTGGCAGCAGACAAAGTCTGGACGAGCTGGCGGATCGGGTTTGCCTCGTCGTCATCGAGAAACGGGATCACCTTGGAGTTCGCCCGCTGGATTAACTCGACAGCCTCCGGGTCATCAGGAGCTGCGTCCGTGGATGCCTCGAGCCTGCCGGTCGCCATGGCCTCGCGTGCGCCCTTCGCTACCTTGGCCAGCTTCGACTTGTCGCCGGACACGCCGCTGGCAACGTCGTCATCAAGGATGACCTCGTTGGAGAGGAAGTCGCGTGCATGCACATGCAGGATGCCGTTGACGTCGTAGTTGTACTGCAGCGCGAACTGCCGGTTGTCACCGCGCTCCGGGGGTGGAAGCGCCACCGACCACTCCTTGAGAATCACGTTGTCGGGATGGTCAAGATGATCTGAGCGCCCTTCGATGACTCGGATCGCGACGCTCTCCTGCTCGGGTAAGTGCGGTAGGTAGATCTGTTCCTTGCTCGCCGGAAGCTTGTGGTTCCTCGGGATGATCTCGGAGAAGTAGCTCGTGCCCGAGTCGTCGGTGGCGATCGTCCCAAGTGCGTGCTCGGTTGACACGAAGAAGTCGTTGTCATCGAGTTCGCCCGTGAGGATCGCCGCTGCAATCGCGGCACCATTCGAGATCGCCGTCATAGGGTTGACGTCGGACGATGGCTGCTTGCCGATCTTGGACACGACGAAGTCCCGCACTGCAGGGACGCGACACGAGCCCCCGACGAGAAGTAGGTGGTCGATCAAGTCGAAGTCCATCTGTGCGGCCTGGAGGCACTCATCGATCGCAGGGCCGAGCTTCTCGACGAGAGTTCGAATTGAGTCGTTGAAGGCGGCTCGTGTGATCCGCCGGCTTTCCCCTCCAGGCAGATCGATGTTGGTGAACTCCTGGGTGGACAGGAGGATCTTCGCTCGTTCAATGTTCGCCGCGAACTGGCGACGGTCGCTCGCCGTCCAGTCGGTGTCGGAGACAGTCTCAACGGCTAGGGCTGCGAGTCGGGAATCGAAGTCGCGGCCGCCCAGAGTCGGCACACCGCTCGACGCCTGCTCGATGAACACTCCATCGCAGGCTTCGAGGAGCGTCACATCCAGCGTTCCGCCACCAAGGTCCACAACGAGGACCTTCCCGTCGTGGGTGATCCTACGAGAGACAGCCATCGCCGCCGCCGTCGGCTCGTTGATCAGGGCCAGGACCTCAAGTCCTGCCATCGCCGCACAGATCCGGGTCCGGTAACGAGCAAGACCACGCGAGTTGGCGGGGATCGTGACGACGACACGGTCGATGTCAGCACCAGCCAGTTTCAGGGCCTGGTCTCGGAGGTGTGCGAAGAAGAGTGTCACCACCTCTTCGATTACGAAGAGCTTGCCCGCAAGCTCGACGAACTCCTCGGCCAAGAGCAGCCGCTTCACCGCCTCCAGCGTTGGAACGTCGCCCAACTTTGCTTCCCACCCGAAGACGGTCTCGTCTTCAGGGGACAGACCGATAACCGTCGGCATGAGAAGATCGAGACCGAGCTCGGCCCACCGAGCATCCTTGGGAGAGTCGATCGGGAGAACTGAGGGTCCAGATGGGGTCCAGATACTCACGACCGAGTTTGTCGTTCCGAAGTCGATGCCGGCGGTGGTCACCTGCTCTCACTCCCGCCTGCGTCCGAATTGTCATCAGCCGACGCATCGTTTGTCTCAGCTTCTCCTGGTTTGGATGCAGCCGAGATCTTGTCCTGTTCGTCTGTGGGCATAGCAGTCTCCTCGGTTGATCCGCTTCCGACGGAGGTTGTGATTCGCTCGGGTCCGGGGATCCAGCGGGCACGACCGAGCCGAATCACCGACTTTGACTGATCATCGACGTATGCCGCTTCAACCACGTCGATCTTGTCGGCGTTGCTGCCCTGGTTCTCGAGGTCGTAGAGCTCTTCCTGGGTAGGGTCTGAGGTGCGCACCAGTCCATTCGCTGCCATCGCCTCCTCGATCTTAGACTTCACCGTGTTTATCGACTGCCCCCGCTCAAGCGAGTCGTGCAATTCCGCAAGCGTGACGAGAAGCCGCCGGTGGTCCTTGGCAGTGCTTACCACAGACGCTCGAAGTCCCTCGTAAGCGGCAGCAGACATCGCCGTTGACGTGTCAGTGACCACAAGTGCGCCGGTTAGCCACCTCAGCAACTCGAAGATGTCATTGATCTGAGCCTCTGACGCCCTCACTCGACGGCGTCTCTTGCCGTAACGGTAGTCATGCTCTGCTGATCCCGTTCCGAGCAGCTGGTAGATGCGTTTCCGCGGGTCTCCCGGTCCATTCGCAGCGGTCATAGCATCGCCCTCTCGATATGGTTCTTGGTCGCTACTGCGTGCTCCAACATCGACGTTGTGAATCCTCCGAGGGCCTCGTCGTCGGACATCCATGGGACCCACCAGCGGATCTGGTTTTCAAGGCGCTCACACTCGTTGAGTATCCGTCGGAAGGTGCTGTTCACTTCAATCTTGTTGAGCCGGTGACGAGAGATGTATCTGATCTCGTCCATAATCGAGTTGAACGCGTTCACGAGCGCGTCCACGCTCGCCGCCGAAAATCGCACTTGAACTAACCCTAGGCGGTGCCACGCAAGTTGGTACAGCCCTTCAAGCGACTCGAAGTCAGAGCTCGCGTTGGCCTGCGTGAAGGTTTCGTAGAGCAGATCGGTGAAGCGATCGTCGGGCGCTCCCGGCGACTCGTCGTCCTGGTCGTCGGTAAACGTTGCACAGAGCCCGAGGATCCCGAGTGGCACCAAGACGAGGCGCTGCTTTTCCGTGATGGGCAACTCTCGTTCGATGGAGAGGAAGCAGAAGAACGCCGCCACGGAGCTGAGGTCTTCGAACCCCCCGGAGATGATCGTGTCGAGGAACTGGTCGCGCTCGTCGATCACCCACTCCGGGCAGTTCTTGCGGCTGAGCGCCCGCTTGAGGGCGTCAAGGAACTCGGACGGACCCGTTGCTCGGGCCGAGTAGAGCTGGGCCTCGAGCGAAGCAGAGTTGGGCGACCCCGCGAGCGCCTCACTCGAAGCGAGCCACTCGCTGTCGACGGCCGCGGCAAGTTTCACAAGGGGACGGAACTGCTCGACGTCAATATTGTCGACAATCACTTTTCGGAGCGCCACCCTGAGCGTCTCCGGCATCCCGCCAATCTCCGATTCGGAGATCCACGGTGCCTCATCGGTCGCCCACAGCATCACCGCACGGGTTGCCGCCGCCACGCGAAGCTCCGGGAAAGAAGCCTCTGAGACGAGACGAGCCAACTCAATAGCTGCTGTCTCGGGGTCATCAGAGGCCGAGATAACCCCGAGGTTCACCTGCAAGGAAGGGTTGCGCGAGCCTTCGAGGGCGTCGAGTAGAGCCTGTTTAGCTTGGGTGTCATTCCCGAGCTGCCAGTGCGCACAGCTCAGAAGGTTCAGCGCTTCGTCACGAGCCCCCTCTTCACTGTTCAAGCGAAGGGCCTGCTTAGCGGCATGGACGGCGAAGCTCCAGTCGGCGGAATAGAGCGCCTCACGGGCATGTACCAGCGCGTTCCATCCGAGAAAACGTGCCTCCGGAGTTCCTCGCTCGGCACTCCACGCGACCGAATCTCGACCCGCATCGTTCGCGAGCACCTGCCACAGTGAGGGATCCGAGCAAAGGGTCGGAACAAGCGTCTCAACGCTCGGAGCAGAGAAGAACGACTGCAAATGCGTGACGAGCGATGGATTCCGGGCGCGAAGCACCTCGTCGACGACCGAGGTTTGTGCGAGCCGGACGAGTGCGGTGAGGACCGGATCGTCGACCGGGAGATCATTCGGGATCGGCTGTTGGTTCACAAGGAGACGTCGCGCTTTCTCATCGTTGAAGCCGAGCCCGTTCAGCTCGTCCGCACTGAGCTCCCACGGCTCAACACGGGCCCTGAAGTAGGACGATCCTGCCAGCCCTGGGACGTCCTCCGCCGGCGCCCCGGTCGCAGTCACTTCTGCACCGCGATCGATCAAGTCGTCGAGCACAGACTCGGGGATGGAGAGAGGCACATCTATACGCCACCCATGCAGGTCTTCATGCCCGGACGCAACGAGAATGTCGACCAAGGCCGACCGGCGAAGAGCGACCTCTCCGGGAGGGCAGTCCGAGGGCGCGCCAGCCGCCAGCCAACTCGCTGCGGGCTCGGGGTCGGCGAACGTCGCGAGCAGCGCGTCAAGTTTCGCTCTCGGCGAACTGCCAAGTCGTTTCGCCAAGGCCGCATTCGCCAACTCGCCATCAAAATTGGCGTCCTGGCGTGATAGCCACAGCAACGATGCCGTCGCGAGCTGATAGGTCGCTGGCATCGATTGCAGCCGTGTGCGTGCAGAAGCCCATCGTCCCACGTTTAGGTCAGCACAGGCAGCCCACCACTCCCGCTCGTAATGGTTGAGAAGCGGGAGGCGTAGTAGAGCTGCGCTGGCTCCAAGCTGTGACAGTTCTCGAGCAGTCCGACGAACGTGGGCGATGTCGACAAGCTCCGTCGACGCAATGGCGTCAGATAGTGGTTCCGTTGGCAGGAAGCCGATCTCGGAGTCGCAGGCGGCCCACAGCGCGGTAGCCCTGCTCTCGCCACGCGCCAGCTCGACAAGCACGAAGTGCTTAGGCATCTTCGTCGTGCCAACCGTCGTGACGGTCCCGTCCTCCAGGTGCTGGCGAGTAGTGGACGCGTCGCCTGACAGCAACGCTTGGAGGGCGGATTTGCCCCTTCCGATGAACCCCGTGGCAAAAATCGTGCACGGCTCTGAAGCAGCTATCAGAAGCCCGGTCCCGCATGCTGGGCACGCCGAGTCGCCTGGATGCACAGGAGATCCACAGCAATAGGAGAAAGCTGATTCCGCCGCCATTGCCACGGAAGGTTAGCCTCGACCTTGTCAGGACAGTTCCCTTGATCCCGAACGCGGTCTCGCCGTTGCCATGGAAGCGAACTCAACCTGCAGATCGCCCGCCACCTGGGTCACACGGCTCCGAGCCGCGCCCGGACTTCTTGGGGTGTTCGGCATGGCGGCGAGCGACGGGCGGCGCGGTGTCTCGGCCGCTGCGCGGGCTGCACGACGTGGACGACTGGTCCTAAGCCACGAACCGGCTCGCGGACCGCAACGCGGGCCGGTTCGAGTCTGATCGCATTCGTCGCTGGCGGCATCTGCGGAAGCTGGCCCCGATCGCCGCGTGGGCCAGTGAACTCGGCTGGGAGGAGCCGCCTCGATGAGAGGACGCAGGTCTTCGTCATGCGGGTTTCTCAGACGAGGTCCGTCGCACCGGAGGCCGTTCAGCCCCTTCCGCCGGTTCAGAGGCGGACCCAGACTGCCGGGTCGCTACCGACGACGGACGGCCAGTCGAGCATCATGGATCTGGCTCGGTCTCAGACTGTCCGCCCAGCGCTCGGGTGGATCAACCAGCAAATGGAGCTGCTGGCCGGACCAGGGAGGCGCGCCAAGCATCTGTCTTCTCAGTCGTTACCGTAGTCAGGTTCCCAGAAGTCGCCAGGATCGCCGATGGCCTCGATGGTCACGGGAAGAGCTGCCGCGTCTATGAGGTCGAACGAGTCAAGTACAAGGTGGCAGGTGCTGCAGCTGAAGTGATTGGCAGCAACCTCCAGATCGATCCACACGTCGAAGTCGCTTTCGGAGAGCTGCTCGGTGTGGATCTCCTGATCCACGATCTCGTCGCCTTCGAGGAGACCGTCCTCGGAACCGCACGCGGGACAATCGGCCGCCGTTGAGTGGCTGCCGCCGATGCTTAGATCTCGCGGCCGCTCCCACGCCTCGAGTTCACGAGCAAGCATCTCTCCCTGACGGGAACGAGCCAGCTGCTGCTGAGCGCGTGAGATCAGCATCTGCACCCGCTCCTGGAGGTTCCGTGCGTTCTGCTCCAGAGCCCGCTCAACCTCGGACACGCGTGACTCGCCGACGAAGTCCTCGAGGTCACGGTCGCACGAGTTTACTAGAACATGGGCCTGCGCCCAGAACTTGGGCCACCACGCTTCAGCGGGAATCGGAGCGAACTCGGCTGTGGCTCCGTGGAGGTACTCGTTCCGGTTGTCGGCAATCCGGGTCGCCTCGACGGCATTGAAGGGTTTGAAAGCCATGGAGCACCGTGCGAAAAGAGCCTTAGCGGGAATCGACTTGAACCTCGCCTCACCCTGGATCAGGCCGGCCGCGACGAGCAGGTTCTGGCCATCCTCATTGGGGGCCGCGATCAGCAGCGGTGACGCTCGGGAGAGGGCTGCCTTGGCTAGGAGCTCCAGCGACAAGGAAGCCCAGAGAGCCCGTTCCTCCCAACTGCGAGGGACGGCCTCATCAAGGGCGTTGTTGATGAAGAGCTTCGCCTTCACCCACAGCGCGTCAGGGTCCCAGGGAGCACTCATCGCTCCGCAGGAATCCAGAACGCGACGCGGTCGATGACTCGGTCCAGTTCAAGTGGCCCGACGGACTCTCGAGCATGAAGCGCTCGTCTGTTGTTGATCACAAGCACCTCCGTTCCGGTCCGCCATTGGTGTCGTTCGGCACCCGCCCAAGCGGAGTCGAAGAAGGCCACAGCCTCCCGCGCCCGTTGATCGCATGGCGTCATGCACCCCGGGTCGAAGCGGAGTCGCCCAGCTTCGAAGATGACTGAGAAGAAGCGAGTCTGTCCGGTGGACACCGTGAAGACCCCATGCCGAAGGGCGTCCCAAGGGATTCCCGCCTCGTTGGCGGACCACAGCCGAGTTGCGGCTGCGGTAGGCGCTCTCGACGCGAGGACGATCACGTCAGGAGGACATTGCATGTGCGCACCGTCTGTGTGCAACGGCTGCTCACCGAAGCCAACCTTGGCGCTGAGCGAGTTCGGATGCGCCGCCTTCTGCGACACAGGCCTCAGCTCCGCCACCGTACCTGTACCTGGGCGCATCGGACGTTCGAGCCACCCCAGACCCCTCGAAGCAACTCGTACGTCCTCCAGTCGGCCTGAGAATTCAGTCCAGTCGGTCTTCGCTAACTCGGTCAAGGCCTTCGTATCCACCGGGCAAGGTTGGTCCACGTTCAAGCTCGTCGCCAGGGGAATCGAAGTTGGATGGCCCTGAGTTTGCTGGGGACTGGAAGTACCCCGGGTTGACGGACATTCGACCTGAGGCGACCGTGGTCGTCTCGGAAAGGAGGTCCAGATGCCCAGACCACATCCGCCCGAGTTCCGTCAGCGTGCTGTTGAGTTGGCCCGGATGGGCGAGAAGCCGGTCGCGCAGATCGCCGAGGACCTCGGGATCTCCGATAGCTGCCTTCGGAACTGGATGCGCCGGGCCGACCTCGACGAGGGTCGCCGAAACGACGGGTTGAGCACCGCGGATCGCGACGAGTTGGTGAAGCTACGCCGGGAGTTGTGGGTGGCGAAGCTCGAGGTCGAGATCCTCAAGCGTGCAACCGCGTACTTCGCCGCGGAGAACGTCCTCCCAAAATGATCTACACCTTCATCGCCGAG
>NZ_JBDNFF010000377.1:0-11072 GCF_041689975.1 Gemmatimonas sp. | reverse complement strand
CGGAGGCGCTGGTTCCGTACGTTTCGTGGGTTCGGATCGATATCGGCAGCGAAAACGCCGTCACGATCGGTCAGATCTGCGATCGGATTACGCAGGGCTTCGGCAAGCACGCCCCGAAGCTGATCGCGACGCAGATTGACGAGCTCGCGCAGTATGAAGTGGTGCTCGGCCTCGGCTTCGACGCGTTTCAGGGCACATTCTTCAGCCGCCCGGAGCCGCTGCCATCGGCGAACATGCCGCAGTCCACGGTCGCCGCGATGCGACTCATGGGCATGGCGCGCGACCAGAAGATCAACGACCGCCAGCTCGAAGACGTCATTTCGACCGATCCGGTGCTGACGTTCCAGCTGTTGCGTCTCGTCAATTCCGCCGCCATCGGCATGCGCGGTGTCAGCTCGATCGGTCAGGCGCTCCGCCTGATCGGACGTACCGCGTTCCTCCGCTGGCTGGCCGTTGCCGTAGCCGCCGCCCGCCGATCGACGAACGGCGTGGATCAGGAACTGGTGCGTCAGGCCGTGGAACGCGGTCGACTGCTCGAACAGCTGGCCGGCGGCCCTCGCGACGGCGGCACCCTGTTCCTGGTTGGCCTGTTTTCGCTGCTCGATGCCGTCTTCCGCATGCCGCTCCCCGAGATTCTTTCGCGGGTCGTGCTCAGCGACGAAGCCAACGGAGCGTTGCTCGACCGCACTGGTCCTTATGCCGACGCCATCAATTTCGCGGAATCGTACGAGCTCGGGCTGTTTGAGAACGCCACCGAAATCGCCAAGGAGATGGGTATCGACCCCGCCAAGGTCGGCGACTTTTACACCAATGCCATCAGCTGGACCGCCGAAGCACTCGACGCGGCGCTCGACGTGCCAGCACCGACGCCGACCACCGCGGGGCGAAGATAGCCTAGCTTTACCTGCATGCCCGCTCCCGCGACCCGGCGACTCGCCACCCTGCTGGCCTTTGCCATTTTCAGCGCTCCGCACGCGGCGGCCAACGCGCAGGCCGCCGCCGAGCTCGCCAGGGAGCTGCCTTCAGAGAGGAGAAAGGCGATGCTGTTCGTCGCGCCGCTCCTGTCGGCCGGATGGTCGCAGACGTTGGGTGCTCCCAAGGCCTGGAAGCGGACCTGGGGCGGATACGGATCGCGCGCGGGCGACCTGTATGGATTCCTTGTGGTAAGAACGAGCGTCCGTTATGTGGTCGACCGTGCCGTGCCGTGGGTCGATGATCGCTCGCCCTGCCTGTCACAACCCGTGTTCTGGGGCCGCGAAGTCGTGATCCGCGCCGGCTGCGCGTTGACGCGTACGACTACGCTGCGCACTTCCGACGGCAACCTGCGCCCGAATCTCCCCTTGCTCACGGGACTTACCGTCGGCACCGCTACGTCCCTCAGCTGGCGCCCCGAACGGCGATCCGCCGTCTCCAGCCGGGCCTTCGTCGCGCAGCGGCTCGCCATCAGCTACGGAGCCACCGTGCTCGTGCGCCTCGTGAAAGACTGGCGCGCCGACGCGAAGGGCGCCCTTAGCCGACGTTAACGCGACGGCATCGGGGGCAGCTGCTGCGCCTGCGCGGCCTTGGCGGCCTCACTCAGTGGCTGCGGTGCGCCCGCCGCGATCGTGAGCCGAATGCGCTCCATCTGTGTTGCCGAGGCGTCGAACAGCACCGCCACCAGATTCCCCGACCAGATCACGTCAGAAGGCACCGACTTCCACGCACCGATCGTGTCGCCGCGCGGGGTCAGTCGGAAGCGGTCCAACGCGGTGACATCCTGGGCCGCGGCCAGCGAGTCGCTGTAGAAGAACGCAACCATCGACGCCGTGAGCCCGATTTTGTAGCGCACGCCGGGCACACTCAGGTACGCGACGTTCATCGAGTCCCCGGCCGGTTTGAAAGCCAACCCCGACTTCACGACACGATCCTCGAGCGCGCACCGCTTCCACGCGCCGTCCCGTGGGCAGGCGGAGTCACTGGGTGTCGCCGGCCGCGCCATCACCGCCACTGGCGGGGGGGTGGTGGTCGAGTCGGTGGTGGCCTTCTCACTGCCGCCGCAAGCTGCCGCCACTGAGAGCCCGACCACCGCGATCGTCCGTCGCGCACCTAAAAGAAGAAATTCAGTTCGCATTCCCCAGTGTACCCCGAGAACTGGCTCGCCGCTGAACAGATCACACAGAGGGAAAGAGAACACAGAGGCGCAGAGAAGAACTTTTCATTGGCTTTTGTTCGGTAAGCGGCACAAATAAGCAGACTCTACAATACTTTTCGAAGAATCAGCAGCTTATATGGTACAATAAGCTCAAAAAGAGTTGGAATTCGTCCCGATTTCAAACATATTTATGCGACTTATGCACGAATCACGGTACAGCGGTCCCGACGCTGGCCGGCGTCCGACTCTCATCTAAAAAACACCTCGCCATGTCCTCCCTGAACAGCTCGCGCATCGCTGCCATGCGCGAAGTGACGCAGCGCCCGGTTCGCATTACGGTCCGGCCGGAAGAAAACGGCGTTCTGCAGCCGACCAGCGCCTGGTACGGCATGAACACCTTCGGGCTGCGCCAGATGCGCGCCAAGATGCCCAAGGACGTTTACAAGAAGCTCGCAGCGTCCATTCGCCTCGGCAAAAAGCTCGATTCCGAGATCGCGCCCGTGGTCGCGCAGGTCATCAAGGAATGGGCGATGTCGCGCGGCGTCACGCACTTCACGCACTGGTTCCAGCCCCAGACCGGCCTCACCGCCGAAAAACATGACGCCTTCCTGAACTTCGACGAGCACAAGCTTCCCATCGAGACGTTCACCGGTGAGCAGCTCATTCAGTCGGAGCCCGATGCGTCCAGCTTTCCGTCGGGTGGATTGCGCGCCACGTGGGAAGCCCGCGGCTACACCGCGTGGAATCCGGCGTCGCCCGTGTTCATCAGCGAGACGGGTGGCGTCAAGTATCTCTGCATCCCGTCGGTCTTCATCGGCTACAACGGTGAAGCGCTCGACGAAATGACGCCGCTGTTGCGCAGCTCTGACGTGCTGTCGCAGCGCGCCATGGAACTACTCGAACTCATCGGCGACAGCGACGTGCTGCGCGTGAATACCACGCTCGGCGTCGAGCAGGAATTCTTCATCATCGACCGCTCGCACTTCGCACTTCGCCCGGACCTCGTCATGGCGGCGCGCTCGCTGGTGGGCGCACCGCCGCCGCGTGGCCAGCAGCTCGAAGACCACTACTTCGGTGGTATCCCCGAGCGCGTGCAGGCGTGCATCAGCGAAGTCGAGCACGAGCTCTACAAGCTTGGCGTGCCGATCGTCACGCGTCACAACGAAGTCGCGCCATCGCAGTTCGAAATGGCGCCGATCTTCGAAGACACCGACATTGCCGTCGATCACAACCATCTCGTGATGAGCGTATTGCGCAAGATCGCGCTGCGTCACGGACTGCAGGCCATCGTGCACGAGAAGCCGTTCGCCGGCATCAACGGCTCGGGCAAGCACTGCAACTGGTCGCTCTCGATCACGTCCGACAACCAGCTCGACGGCACCAACCTGCTCAAGCCGGGCAAGACGCCGCACCAGAACATCCGCTTCCTCGTGTTCCTGGCCGCCGTGCTGAAGGGAGTGCACAAGCACGCCGGTCTGCTCCGCGCCGGCATCGCCGTGAGCGGCAACGAACATCGGCTCGGTGCCAACGAAGCGCCGCCCGCGATCATCTCGGCCTTCCTGGGCTCGGGACTCACGCAGGTCGTCGAAGACATCGCCGCCGGCAAGACGTCGCCCAAGAATGCAGAGCAGGCCATGCTGAAGCTCGGCGTGGCAAAGCTTCCGGAAGTCCAGCAGGACAACACCGACCGCAATCGCACATCGCCCTTCGCCTTCACAGGCGCGAAGTTCGAGTTCCGCGCGGTCGGCGCGTCACAGAGCATCGCGTTCCCTGTCATGCTGCTGCAGGCCGCTGTGGCGGAGGCGCTCGGTGAGATCATCGAACAGCTCAAGGCAGAGCTCAAGACCAGCAAGAGCACCGACGACGCTGCGCTCAAGGTTGCCGCGAAAGCCTTCAAGGAATCGGCCGCCGTACGCTTCGAAGGAAACAACTACTCCGACGAGTGGGTGGTCGAAGCGAGGCAGCGTGGGTTGCTCAACCTGCGTCGTACGCCGGAAGCGCTCGCCCAGCTGCGCACCGACGCCGCCATCGCGCTGTTCAAGAACACGAACATTCTCACCGCAATCGAACTCGAGAGCCGCTACCATGTGCGTCTCGAGCGCTACGTGAAAGACATCCTGATCGAGCTGCATACGATGCAGCAGATGATCGACACGCAGGTACTGCCGGCCGCCTACGCGTATCTCGGGCAGCTTGCCACATCGGCTGGACAGGGTGCCGCTGCCGGGATCAACATGCAGCCCATCGTCGACGCCGCGAACTCGGTCTCGAAGCTGGTGGCCACGCTACAGAAGAAACGCGCCGAACTCGCCAAGGTGATCACCAAGGCCGAGCACATGCACGATGACCTCGATAGTCAGGCCAACTATCTCACTACCACCGGCTGCGACACGATGGGCGAAGTGCGCGACGCGGCCGATGCCATCGAACTCTCGATCGGCGACGCGTACTGGCCGCTACCGCGTTACCGCGAGATGCTGTTTCCGGTGTGATCTGGGAACTGCCAATGGCGTAGGAGGCAGGGAGGAGGGTCTCAGGGGGGAGGAGGCAGGGAACCGCGACGCGGCCTGCTTTCTCCCCCCTGTGGTGTACCGCCCTTCCCCCTCGGCGGTTGGCAGTTTTTCCCTGCTACCTCTCGTCGAATGTCAGTACGGCATCAGCGCCAGATCCGTCTGCGAAAAGTCATTCCCCTTGCACAGCACCGGCAGACGCATCGACTTGGCGACACCGTAGCACAGACAATCCCCAAAATTGAGTACGGCCGGTGCGCCGACGCTTTTGCCGAATCGACGATACGCCGCGCGTGCGGCATCGGCAGCGGCCGGTGTCATGGCGACACTGCGGACAGACAACCGCTGCAGCAACGCGTCCAGCGCCAGTTCACCGTCGGTTCCAAGACGCGCGAACACCACGATGCCGGCCTCCGCCAACGTCGGCGCCGCTACGTAGCGCTCGCGTGTGCCTTCGAGCGCTCGGACCATGGGAATCGCTTCAGGTTCGCCAAGAAGCATCGCCAACAAAGCCGACGAGTCGATCACGACAGCGCTCATGTTGGCAGGCCGAATGCGTCGTAGCCAAGAATCTCGTCGCTGCTGCGCCGATCACGCAGCGGCAGTCGCCGCACATACTCCTGAATGTCGGCCACTCGCGCGGCCAAAGCGTCGGGTGCGTCTGGTGCGTCGCCGGTATCGTATGCATCCGCGGAGGCATCACGCAGGTCCGACAGGTGCGCGTCGCCATAGCGCGGCGTGGCCTCTCCGACTCGCATACCGGTGCCCCTCACGGCACCCTGCGCCAGCTCGGATCGCACGCCATCCTCGATGAGCTGCGTCAGCGTGCGGCCGGTGCGACGCGCGTGACGCTTGGCCTCGTCAAGGATCTCAGCAGGAAGCCGAACGGTGGTGCGTTGCATATGTCAATTATGTCAATGTATGCTTCATATGTCAACTCCCTAGGAAGCAGGGGGGAGGGTTTCAGGGGGCAGGAAGCAGGTGAACCGCGCGCCGTTGCTGCCTCCTGCCCCCTGAAACCCTCCCCCTCTTTCCTAAGGTGTTCGCAGTTTCTCCCCCCGCAGCAAGCACTCCTTCCGTTCCAACCCCCACGCGTATCCGCCCAAGCTTCCGTCAGCCCGCACCACGCGATGACATGGCACCACCATCGCCACCGGATTCGCACCGCACGCCGTGCCGACCGCGCGCACCGCCTTCGGTGCACCGATGCGCGCGGCGAGCTCCGCATACGTAATCGTTTCGCCGCGCGGGATGCGCTGCAGCTCACGCCACACGCGCTGCTGAAACGCCGTACCGCGCAGATCGAGTGGCAACGCATCCAGCAGCGCGTGTGACAGCGCGGCACCACTCGCCAGCGCGACCACACACGCGCTGACGTCGCCGAGCGCAGCGTCGTCGCGCACGAGTTCGGCCGCCGGCAACGAAACCCTCAACGTGTCATCGAGCATCAACGGATCGTCGCCGAGTATCACGCGATGCACACCACGCGACGTCATCGCGACCAACACGAAACCAAGGGCGCACGGCACGATCGTGTAGAACACCATTTCGCCGGCCGCGCCGCGACGCAGTGCGCCCGGTGACATCCCCAAGTGCGCCGACGCAGCGATGTACGCGCTCGGCAACGAGTCGAACCCGGCATCGAACGCGGCGCTCGAGACCGACTCGCTCGACCTGAGTGCGGTGCGCAGTCGTTCGCTGCGCTGTGCACGCTGCCACGCGGCGGGCGTGCATCCCACGAGGCGCGTGAACACACGTTGCAGATGGGCCCGACTCACGTCGAGCTCGCGGGCCAGCTGTTTCACCGTCATCGCGTTTTCCTCCAGCAGACTGATCGCCCGCACGACCATCGGCGTGTGCCTCGCATCGCTGCCGGTCCGGCCGCGCACGGGGCCCGCCCTCCACCGCGGTTCGATCGTTCCACCAGGAGCGGTATTTGTCGGAGCCATATTGGACGATACGGGGTGCGCTGCCGCGCCGCGACACGATTCGTCTCCGCAAACCCCGACACAGCCGATTGCTCGCCTTCCTCGGAACACGCCTGCATTCTCGATCAGCGCTCCAACGGGTCCACGTCTTGCACTGGTGACGTGCATGGGCACCACTGACCTCGGCGAACGTGTCGCCGGCATCGTGAAGCACTGGGATGGCGTAGAAGTACGGCCGTATCGCTTCGGCGGCTTCGAGCTGCGTGTGGCCCATCGGGAAATCGGACACGTCCATCTAGGCGGTGTCGCGGATCTGCTGATGACGGTGCGGATGCGTCGCGACCTCGTGGCCGCCGGTCGCGCTGAACCGCACCGCACCCAGCCGCACTCGGGCTGGATCAGCTTTCGCATGCGGAGTGAGCACGACGTCCCGGCCGCGGTCAACCTCTTCCGGCTCAACTACAAGCGGCTTCGTGGTATTGTGCAACCGCGATCGCTCACGTTCTTCCTGACCACTCCCAGGTTGCTGGCCGACCGCATTTCTGATAAGCCTGCGTCTTAGCGACCGCAGAGAGCAACGACCGCGGGGCGTCGCGATGCCGTTTACGTCGGCGAATCAGCGCGCTCAACGAGCGCCGGCGCCCGGTTCGACATCAGTTGCGTCACGAAACGCTGCCCTTCGGAGATACGCTCGATCTCGATAGCCACGGCGTCCACCGCTTGTTCGATTCGCTCGAGACGGGCCGTGCCCTCCAGCAACTGCGGACTCGGTTTCGGCTGATTCGCGCGCTTCGTCATCATGCGCGCCGCCGCCAACGCCAGCGGTCCCCACACCATCACAATCGAGACAATCGAAATCGCCGTGAGCTGTCCGGAGCTGAACGGACCGTAGCGTTGTACTGCCGCTTCCTCATTGACCAGTTCGCCCGGCGCACGAGCGAGTTCGCGGCCATTGAAGGCAATGTCCCGCTCCAGCTGCACAATGCGCTCGTCCATCACCGCAAGACGCTGCTCCAGCCCCTTCGCGCCGGGCCCCGAGGTGCGTAGCAGCTCCTTCGACACTTCGTCTCGGCGCTCCTGGACCGACGAGAGCTGACGGGACAGCTCGGTGCGCTTCGCCTTGAGCGCACCGACATCGGCCGCAGAAAGCGGCTTCGTATTGAACGAAATCTCGGTGCCGCCGGACGTCACGCCGACGGGCACCTGGGGAACCGGTGGCGGAGATGGGGCCGGCGGCGCGGATGCGGGTTGCAGTAAGACCATGATCAAACCTACGCAAAGAAGCGGAAAGCGGTTACATCACTAGTCACGCGCAAGACTCCACCCGTGCCTCATCCGTGACCATGACGACTGCCACTCATTCGTCGGCGCTCGACGCCGCGGCTTTGCTCCACGAGGCCCACCAGCTCGCGCCCCAGGTTGTCGACTGGCGCCGCGCGCTACACCGTCGTCCCGAAGTCGCCTTCCAGGAGCACGAAACCGCCCGGTTTATCCGGCAGGTGCTCGAGCACGTCGGCGACCTCCAGATCTCACGCCCCACCGAGACCAGCGTGATGGCGCGTCTGGTCACCGGCCGGCCGGGGCCAGTGCTCGCCGTGCGGGCCGACATCGATGCGCTCCCGATCCACGAGGAGAATGACGTCGAGTACCGTTCGCAGACCGACGGTGCCATGCACGCCTGTGGGCACGACGGACACACGTCGATCGCGCTGGGCCTCGTGACCCTTTTGGCGCGCCACCGTGGTCAGCTGCGCGGCGAAGTCCGTTTCATCTTCCAACACGCTGAAGAGCTCGCGCCTGGCGGTGCCGAAGCGATGGTGCAACAGGGCGTGATGGACGGTGTCGATCAGGTCATCGGTCTCCATGTGTGGTCGGCCATGCCGGTCGGACGCATCGGGTTGATCTCGGGTCCGGCCATGGCGGCCCCCGACACCTTCGAGTGCACGATCACCGGCAGGGGCGGACACGCCGCGATTCCGCACGGCACGATCGACCCCATCGCCGTCGGCGCGCAGGTGGTCTCGGCCCTGCAACATATCGTGTCGCGCACCGTCGATCCCCTCGATCCGGTGGTCGTGTCGGTCACGCAGTTCATCGCCGGTACCACGTTCAACGTCATTCCCAACACCGCCTATCTCGCCGGCACCGTGCGCACCTTCGATCCCATGCTGCGCACCACCGTGCCCATCACGATGGAACGCATCATCAAGGGCGTGACCAGCGCCTTCGGCGCCACGTACGCGTTTCGCTATCAACCGGGATACCGTCCGGTGGTCAACGATCCGGCCCTTACGGCGCGACTCACCGACGTGGTCACGCGCACCTTCGGCGCGGACACGCTGATCGACATGCGTCCTACCATGGGCGGCGAAGACTTCTCGGCGTACCAGCAGCGGGCACCGGGCGTGTTTGCCTTCATCGGGGCCGGCAACGTGGACGTCGGCATCGACTTCCCACATCATCACCCGCGCTTTCAGATCGACGAGCGGTCGCTCGACATCGGTCTGCGGTATCTCACCGCCGCCACCCTCGACCTACTCGGTTCGGCGTGAACAAACCGTACCGACTGCTGGCGGTTGTTCCGGCGGTCGCGATTCTCGGCGCACCGTGGTTTGCGAACCGCATCGAACCGCGCATCCTCGGCATGCCGTTCCTGCTCGGCTGGATCGTGTTCTGGGTGCTCATGTCGTCTGTGGTCATGGCGATCATCGGCGCCCTCGACCGTCGTGATCCATGATGATCTCGCTGGGAATTCTGTCCGCCACCCTGTTGGTGGCGTTGCTGCTCTGCGTGCGCGGCGCACGCAGCACGAGCGGCAGCACGAATCTCGAACAATGGAGCGTGGGTAATCGCGGGTTCGGCACGACGCTCGTGTTTATGCTACTGGCCGGAGAGATCTACACGACCTTTACGTTTCTTGGCGGCAGTGGCTGGGCCTACGGACGCGGCGCGCCCGCGTTCTACATCATCGGCTACGGTACCGTTGCGTACATCATGTCGTACTGGCTGCTACCCGCGATCTGGAAGCGCGGCACCGCGTGGAAGGTGCTCTCACAATCGGAGTACTTTACCCGAGCCTACGGCAGTCGTGCGCTGGGCAACGTGGTGACCGTGGTGAGCATCGCGGCACTCATGCCGTATCTCGTGCTGCAGCTCAAGGGTCTCGGCATCATCGTGTCGGAGTCGTCGTACGGCGCGATCAGCGCCACCGCCGCCATCTGGATCGGCACCACCGCGATGGTCATTTACGTGGTGCTGTCCGGCGTGAAAGGATCGGTCATGACCGCGGCGCTCAAGGACGCGATGGTCCTGTTGTGCGTAGTCGGACTTGGTATTGCGCTGCCGTACAAGTTGCACGGCGGCATCGGGCCGATGTTCACGCGCATTGCCGCCGAACGTCCTGATTTCCTGACGCTGCCGGCGAACGGGATGTCGCCAAGCTGGTTCGCCAGCACCGTGTGTCTTACCGTGCTGGGTTTCTACATGTGGCCGCACACCTTCGGCTCGGTGTTCACCGCCCGAGACGCGTCGGTGTTTCGCCGCAATGCCGCGCTGATGCCGCTGTATCAGCTGGTGCTGCTGTTCGTGTTCTTCATCGGATTCGCCGCCTTGCTGTCGGTGCCGGGGCTCACGGGCGCCGATGTCGATCTCGCGCTGCTACGCGTCACGCGCAATACCTTCGGCCCATGGATCGTGGGACTCGTGGGCGCGGCGGGGCTGCTCACCGCGCTCGTGCCGGGTTCGCTCATTCTCATGAGTATTGCGACCACGCTCGCGCGCATACTCCGTCCGCCGCGCGAAGGGCAGCCCGCCGATTCCGCCACGCGTGCGCGCCTGCTCGTACCGTTGCTGGCTGGCATCGCGCTGTTCTTCACCTTCCATGGGGGCAGCACGCTCGTCACGCTGTTGCTCATGGCGTACAGCATGGTTACCCAGCTCTTCCCCGCGCTGCTCGCCTCGCTGCTGCCGCAGGCGCGCATCACCGCCACCGGTGCCATCGCCGGCATCCTCGTAGGCGAGGCCGCCGTCGCCGTCACCACACTCGGCGACGTTTCGATGGCCTCGCTTCTGCAAGGCTGGCCACACAGCGTCACCGACATCAATGCAGGCTTTCTGGCCCTCGTGCTGAACGTGATCACGATGATCGCCATCAGTGCCGCCTTCCCGCACACCACGAACGGACCGCAACGCGTCGCGGATTGAGTGCTTCCGCTCGTTGACCGCCTCACTGACCAAGCCGCTAATTGGTGCGTAGTGCCGTCGTGCGGTGTACAACACGTGTTCCTCGTGGAACAGGTTCTGAATGATCTGCGGTCGCTTCCGGCGGCGGAAGAGATGTCGGCCTACACGGGAGCCATCATCTCGGCCACAGCATCACGCGAACGTCTGCCTTGTTCTCCGCCACGAACAGTTTCGCGAGACGCGAAGCACAGCGAAACTGATCAATACGGGCATCGCGTCGCCGGACCCGGGCGCGCCGAACCACCACTCCTGTGGTTGCGG
>NZ_JBDNFF010000376.1:0-3824 GCF_041689975.1 Gemmatimonas sp. | reverse complement strand
TCGGCCTGCCAAGCGATCGACGTCGGGTGCCGAGTCGAGCTTGATGAGCTTCATGGCCGAGGCGCTCGGCTTGTCCAGCCTGGCCGTGGGATCCTCATCCACGTGTCCGTTGGCAATCAACCATCGGGCGAGGATTCGGAATGCATCGAACGCCGCGCGCGCGCCGTCGCCCTGACCTTCGAGCAATCCGCGTGTCATTTGCGGCACATCGGGACGCGAGCTTTCGAGTGCGTCGCGCTGCTCATCGGTCGGCTCCATGCGGTAATGCGCGCGCAGGTGCAACTGAATGCGCTCCGCCGTGAAATCCGCCAGCGGAAACGGGCGAAGCGTCGGCATGGGCGGGCGCACCTTCGGCGGCGCATTCCGCTTCGTCGGCCGGGATGCGAGTGCACAGTCCGTGTTCCACTTCGCCAGGTCTGGGCACACCAGTTTGAGCACCCGAGCAACGGATTGCAGCCGCGTGTCGACGGTGATCATTCCTTTGCCATCCTGCCGCTTCAGCGGGGAGTCCTTCCACTGCAGTACGAGCGGAATCAAGTCGATCGCGGACGCTGATTTCTTCACTGCCACACGCGTTTCCTGAAGCAACGCGACGGCGCCATCGATGCCACCTTTGCGAACACGTTCACTGAGGGCGTAAAGGGTAAACCGCCCCGCGCAGAACGCTTCCATGACCTCCCAACAGGGCGTCACCCCCTCCCACAATATGGCAAGCCTCGTGAGCACGGCTTCCGCCTCTCGTCTGACACCGTACACCAGCGCGCCAGAATGCCCGCTTGGCGGACTACGGGAATCCGATCGACAATCGATTCCGGGCGCGCAGACCACGTGCGACCAGCGCGCAAGATGTCGTCGCTCATTGCCTCGAGGACATCCGCAGCGAGCGTCGATGGAGCCGTAATCAACTCTTGGGCGCGGGAGCGCATCACGAATAGGCCGCGCTTCCGGAAGGACACGCCCATGTCAGCAATGGCGACCACGACGCAGCCGAGAGGTATAGCGTTGCTGCGCTCAAGCGCGCACATGCGTAACGGTGTGTGCGAGTCGTGAGCGAACAACGCGAGAAGCGAGTCGTCAACAGCCTCATTCCAAAACACTGCATGTCGCACCCCCAGGCTCTGGTTTCGCGCGAGCGTAAGCAGTACAGCGCGCGGAGTCTGCGGTGACGAAGCAACCTGTTGCGCGCTCGACCAAGTGGGGTCGGCAGCCAACGCAATCAACGCGGCGAGCCATGGCGCCTCAAAAGAAGTATTCTCGTTATCGGCGCTGGTGCCTTGTTCCGCGATGTTGAGGCAAGCCTCGCAAGACGTTGCATCAACTTGGACCAGTCCTTCGCGCCACTCGTTTTAGCGCTTCGTCACGCGCTTGACGATTTCGACACGCAGCGGGCAATCAAGGGGGCCACCTGCTGCTGACATCGACGTGAGCGCATGCACTCACAGGCGCTGAGCGGTGGACACGTTCCGCCGCCCGGGATCCTTCACCGCTCCCATTCGTCACCGAGCAGCGGCTACCACCAATTCGCAGGGAATCCGAGAGTTCGTTGTTGCACGCCGGATCGACACCGATGCGCACTTCGTGTCGTGACGGTCCCGGGCAAGTCAATGAGTGCCGTTGACGACTCTGCGAGCAACCTGCGGGGGCTACGAGAAACACGCGTGCCACGTTGATGGGCTCGACCGAGCCTCTCGGTGCGCCTACCATCATCCGCTCGCTTCCTGATTCAGGGTGAGGGATCCCGGGAGGCGGATGAGGCATCACCTTTTGTCTTCGATGTGCACGGGGAGAGCATTCTGAATCGCACAGACAGAATGGGAGTGGCGAGACGCCGCTGGTTGATTGATGAGAGAGTGCGTGCCGTTCGCCTGAAACACCGGCGTTATGTGAGTCTCAGGATCACCGAGACGACCAACTTTCGTGTACGTTGCCTGAGACGCGGCGTCCATTCGACACGCATGGGCACAGTGCCACGCGTTGGACTGCCCGGGACTACGGACCTCGTCCGGTCTGGCGAAGTCGAATGTCGCTGTACCCGCGAACAGCGTCGCTACAGCCTATAAGGTCTGCCCGGCCCGAACCAAGAGGCGCTAAAGTGACCGGCTGCCACACTGCTCTGCCACATAGCCTGTCGAGTGCGGAAATGGTGCCGCCGCGAGTGCGCGGTGAGGGATCCCGGGTGGTGCGACGCGGTGGGTGACGCCACCGCTCATCGCTTCGCACGAGCCTTTGGACGGAAGAAGCACGCAGCATCTTGGCATGTGCCGGCCGGCCCTCGCAGACTGGGTGCTAGTCGCTGATGTTGCTCTTCTCGCCACTCACCGGAAAACGCGCATGCCTGCCACTCAGATTTCGCTATACACTGTCGAATTTCTTCTCCTTTTGAGGACGCTGTCGAACGCGGAGGGCGCATCGAGCGCCCCCCCCGTAGGCGTGTTCGCGACCAGTACCCGAACGTTTGAGGGCCGGTGGATCTGCACGTTCGCCGTTCCGTGTACGCGTCCATATCAAACGCCTCGCCGACTCGAGCCGGACATCGCGGAATTCGCCAAGCGGTTCAAGGGGACGGTTGAAGGCGTCGGCGTACAGTTACAGAGAGCGGTCACGCCCGTACTCGCAAGCGAGCCGAGCACTGGGGGCCCTGCGCGCGCCAAGAGCGACGTGGCGCCGCAACGCCGCTTAGAAACAAGGCGCGCGGCAAACGCGCCGGCAGGTGACAGAGCGTAGACGCCGAGCGTGCCCCCGGGTCTGAACGGGCCGCCGGCACCGGTCACCGAACGAGGGGAGTGAAGCGGCCGCGCGACGGGTTGCTAAAACTGGATAGCTGGTCCTGTTGTCCATAACGCGAGTTCGCTGTTCACCCTCGTGCCTCCCCTCCATGCCTACCCTGACACGCCATACGCTGTCTCCCCGCTGCACCTGCTCGAACCGCTCGCGAGCGCTTCTGCGCTCTTTGTTGGAGGATACGCAGGGACGGAGGGTGGGCCACGCCACGTCGACTGGTTGGTACTCGATGCATCCGGTCAGCTGAGCATTGATCGCACAGACGATGGTGGCTATGCCGATGAGGACGGCCTTGCGTTCGCCCCCCACACCGTGGAAGTGCGGCTCGCTGTGCGGAGTCAGCCCGGTCGCGTCAACTTGGTGGATCTGCCTCGCGTGGGGCTCGCGTGGTCCGGCCCCCGCCGCGCGCGCTCGTCATGCGCGCAACCGTCGGCGCTCACGTCAAGGCCATAGGCGAACCAACGTTCGACCCGCAGCTCAGCGCGTCTCGATGCCGCGCTGGGTGACCCGAAGTACCAAGGGCGCACCAGGAATAATGAGCTGTTCCGCGCCGCCGGAGCCCAGCTGTAGCTGCTGGAACGCGCCGGTGTACGACGACAGCGCCGCTACGCGCTGCACGACCTCAAAGCGGCGGAACTGGCGACCGCGGAGCAGCACGCCAAGCCTGGCGGGATTTGCCCCGACGCGCGCGTGAAATTCCCCGAAGTCCGCTAGGTGGTAGCGAAAGGCCGCCACTTCTTCGCCACGCAACAGGTCTACCAGCGCCACCGGCTTGCTGAGGTCCATGGCCTTCAGATAGCTGAGCTGATGCCGTCGGTCGAGATGCGGCAGATAGCGCCCGAAAAACTCCATCGCCGTACGCACGCCACGGCGCGGCGTCGGCGCCGGTGTCTTACCGAGCTCGCGGATAATGTTATCCGCATCGATGTCGCTGAGGAACAACATGATCGTGAGGTGCGTGTGTGGGATCGTTGGTATGGAGGGGTGGCGGGCCCTCGGCGAGGTCGTCGAGACACACATTGCCCACCAATGTTTACTCGCTT
>NZ_JBDNFF010000375.1:0-3573 GCF_041689975.1 Gemmatimonas sp. | reverse complement strand
CGCGACGGTGGGCGCATCAGTTCCCGGCGAGTTCGCAGATCGAACTGGTGGTCACGCTTACGCCGTACAGCACGTGGGGCGGCAACGTGGCCTCACACGGTTCACCGCGCGAGTACGACTCGCACGTCCCGCTCATCTTCGCCGGCGCCGGCATCAAGCCCGGCGTGCACGCGCAGTTCGTGCGCACGGTCGATCTGGCACCGACACTGGCCGAACTACTCGGCGTGAAGCCGGCTGAGCGCCTCGACGGTGTCGCGCTCAAAGATGCCCTGCTCACGCCGCGATGACGTTGGCCGAAACGCTGGCGCGCTTCGATGCGATGCCGGTAGTCACGACGCTGGAGATCCTGGGTCAGTGGCGCGGCTCCGGTGTACCTACCGGTCATGACATGGACGGGTTGCTCGAGGCCTACGCCTGGTACGGCAAGTCGTTCGTGAGTGAGGAGGTCGTACATCCGCTGTTGTTCCGGAATCGCGCGGGCGAGACCTATGCGATCGATCCGCGCCGCATTCCCCTTGCCTTGTCACGCTTCCACGCGCTCACGCGCAACGCGGGGGCGCGGGCGCTCTTCGCGCTCGCCACGCCACTGTTCCGCACGCGTGCCCCGCGCGCGCGACTGCGAGCGGTGACCCACCGCGGCGTGACGACGGCGGCGATGGTGTATGATCATCTGCCCATCATCGATTACTTTCGGCGCGTCGATGCGCGTACGCTGCTGGGCTTGATGGATCTGCGCGGCTCAGCGCCTTTCTTTTTCCAGCTGGAGCGGGACGCATGAAACTGGCGCGGTGGTTGATGGGCGGATTCGCGCTGGCGGTGCTGCTCCTGCTCGGACTCGCCAGCGTGTGGGCACCCGACAAACCGGTATCGGCGCTCACGGCGCGCTGGGCGCCGTCGCCGTCGCGCTTCCTGGCACTCAATGGCGTGCAGGTACATCTGCGCGACGAGGGCCCTCGCTCCGATTCGGTGCCGATCGTGCTGGTGCACGGCACGTCGGCCAGCCTGCACACCTGGGACGGCTGGGCCGCATCGCTGCGCCGCTCGCGTCGCGTGATCCGTTTCGACCTGCCTGGCTTCGGCCTGACCGGCCCGTCGCCGGACGACGACTACTCGCTGGCCGCCTATACGCGTATCACGCTGCAGTTGCTCGACTCGCTCGGCGTGGCGCGCTTCGCGATCGCCGGTAACTCCCTTGGCGGCGAAGTGGCATGGCATGTAGCCGCCGCTGCGCCCGATCGGGTGGACGCGCTGATCTTGGTCGACGCCGCGGGGTATCCGATGGCGTCGCAGAAGGTGCCGATTGGATTTCGGATGGCGCGCACGCGCGGGCTCGAGTGGCTCTTCACGCGCATCCTGCCGCGCGGCGTGGTCGAGTCGAGTGTCCGCAGCGTGTACGGCGATCCTTCACGCGTTTCCGATTCGCTGGTCACGCGCTACTTCGAGCTCACCCTACGCCAAGGCAACCGCGCCTCACTTCCGCGCCGCTTCGCCCAGTCCGCCAACGCCGCCGATTCCACGCGCATCGCGACGATTCGCGCACCTACGCTCATCATGTGGGGCGGGCGCGACGGACTCATTCCACCCGACCATGCCGGACGCTTCGCGCGCGACATTGGCGGTAGCCGCATCGAACTGTTCCCCGAACTGGGGCACGTTCCTCACGAGGAAGACCCCACGCGTACCGTTGCCGCGGCAGAGGCCTTTCTCAGGTGCCCGCGCTGCACGGCGGTTCGCTGAGCAAGCGTCACGTGCTTGGCGGATCCTTCATGCGTGTCCGCGTCACGCCGGTCATGATGCCGATGCCGAGTAGCACGAGTGAAGCGATGAGGATGTAGGTCGTCGAGACACCGATCACGGTCAGTCCCCACGCCACGCCACCGACAAAGACGAGAAATCCAACGAGATAGAGCGCGAAATTCATACGAGGCTCCGGAATTGAGTGATGCCCGAAGCCTCCTATGCAAGGGCTGTGCTCGCGGGATCCCTACCGTCCCGCGTTCACCCGCGCCGAGAGTCCGGCCAGCCGTTCGCCGGCGGCCCTGAGTGTCTCTTCCCGCTTGGCGAAGTGGAAACGGATGAGATGGTTGACCGGTTCGCGGAAGAAGCTCGAGCCCGGCACGCCAGCCACGCCGATCTCCTTGATCAGCCATTCCGAGGCCAGCGTGTCGTTGGCGAAACCGAGCGCCGTGATGTCCACCATCACGTAGTACGCGCCCTGCGGCTCGGTGAACGGCAATCCGGTGCTCCGGAGAATGTCGAGAAAGATCTCGCGTTTGGCGCTATACAGCTCGGTGAGCCCCTCGTAGTACGCGTCGGGCAGCTCGAGTGCACCGACGGCGGCTTCCATGAGCGGTGCCGCGGCACCGACGGTGAGGAAGTCGTGCACCTTCTTTGCCTGCGCGATCACACTGGCCGGCGCATGCACGTAGCCCAGGCGCCAGCCGGTGATCGAATACGTCTTCGACAGCGAGTTGCAGGTGATCGTACGCTCGAAGGCGCCCGGCAGCGTATTGAAATACGTATGGACATGCGGCGCGTAGATGATGTGCTCGTATGGCTCGTCCATGATCACCCAGGTGTCGTACTGCTGGGCGTACTCGAGGATGATCATCAGCTCCTCACGCGTGAACACCTTGCCGCTGGGATTCGACGGGTTGCACACCACGATCGCCTTCGGACGCTGCGCAAACGCGGCGGCCAGCACGTCTTCGTCGAAGTTGAAATGCGGCGGATGCAGCGGCACGTAGATCGGCTCGGCCCCCGAGAGAATCGCGTCGGCCGCGTAGTTCTCGTAGAACGGCGAAAAGACGATCACCTTGTCGCCCGGATTGCAGGCCGTCATCATGGCGACCATCATCGCTTCCGTACTGCCGCAGGTCACCACGAGCTCCGACTCGGGATCCACCTCGAGGCCACTGAAATGCGAGATCTTCTTCGCCAGCGCCGTGCGGAAGCGCGGCGCGCCCCACGTCACGGCATACTGATGGAATGGCCCGCGTGTGGCGCGTTCCAGCCCCTCGAGCAGCACTTCCGGTGGGTCGAAATCCGGAAACCCCTGCGAGAGGTTGATGGCACCGTGCTGATTCGCAAGGCGCGTGGTACCGCGAATCACCGATTCGCTGAAGACGGAAAGACGTTGGGCAGTTGTAGGCATGGCGTCGACATATACCGCGCGGCGCAGGTCGGCGCTACCTTCGCGCCATGCCTACCCGCACCTTCTGGCTGATCAGCCTATCGGGGCTCGCCCCTTTTCTCGTGTGTCTCGTCATCGCCTACGGCTCACCCGAGGGCAGCGCGCCGCACGACGCCGCGGTCCGCGCCTTTCTCGTGTACGCCGCACTCACGCTGAGTTTTCTGGGTGGGGCGCGCTGGGGCGCGGAACTCACGCGCGCACCAAACGCGCCCAACCTGTGGCGCATGGTGGCGGCCGCCGTCCCTTCGGTGGTCGGACTCGCGGCGCTCCTGCCGCAAACTCCGTTCAAGGTTGCGCTGGGCCTGCTCATGCTCAGTGGCGGCATCCAGCTCGCCTGGGATGTTTCGGCCTCTCGTGCAGGACTGCTCCCGCCATGGAAT
>NZ_JBDNFF010000374.1:0-8883 GCF_041689975.1 Gemmatimonas sp. | reverse complement strand
CCGACAGGGCAGCGGACCGTTCTGCATCATCCCGACAGCGGGGGCGACGCCGGAATCGGCGATGGACGGCCCGGTGCGCACCTTTGAGCGTTACAGTGGCGCCGGCACGGCGCGCGGGGTCCTGATTTCGGCGAAGCAACCGGAGACTGCGCGCGATCCGGCGGTGGTGGCGCAACTCGAGGCCTGCTCGGGGTTTTACTTCATCGGCGGCGTGCAGTCCCGCGTGACGGCGGCGTTTCGCCCGGATGGGCAATCGACGCCGGCCTACGAGGCGGTGCTGAAGCGCTGGCGTGTGGGCGCCGTGGTGGCGGGGTCGAGTGCGGGCGCGGCGATCATGAGCGACCCGATGATCGCCAACGGCACGAGTGCGGGCGCGTTCTCTCGGGGCCTTGTACGCCGCGAGGGGGCCGCCGCCGACGACGATAGCACGGCGGGCATGGTGATGAGTCACGGCCTCGGATTCTTTCCCGCAGCGCTGGCCGATCAGCACTTCCTCGCGCGAGGCCGATTCGGTCGACTGCTGGTGGCGCTGCTCGATGTGCCGGGGTTCGATCTTGCGTTCGGGATCGACGAGAATACAGCCCTCGTGGTGGATGGACTGCAGGTGCGCGCCGTGGGGGCGTCGGCGGTCGCGGTGTTCGACGCGCGCGACGCCGTACGCGCCGGACGTTCGGCGCGCGGCGTGACCATGCACCTCATGGGTTCCGGGGATGCGTTCGACCTGAAATCACGCCGCTACACGGCGTCGGCTGAGAAGACCGCACTGGACGCCGGTGGGCCCGCCGTTGTATCGCCGGCGAACATCTTCGCGCCGTGGGAATTTCTTAGAACGCTCGACGCATTCGGACGTTCGACGGACCGCGAACTGTCGTGGCCCGTGTCCGGTGGTGCGATCACGCTGCGCAAGGCTGATGCGTTCCGGGCCACGCGTCTGGACGGCACGGGCGTCCAGAACGTCGTCGCGGGGCTGGGTATGACGGGCCTGCGCATGGATGTGGAGCGTCCTGCGACCGCAGGGCGTGCGCCGTAATCACGACGCTATGTTCCGCGCGGTCCCGCTACGTCACGTTCGCCCACCGTCTTCTCGTTCGTACTCTCACGCCGGGCATCCCATCGTGCAAGCCGCTCGCCGCTTTTCTGTCGCAGGTTTATCCGCCGCGTTGTCCTTGGCGCTCGCGACGAACCTCTTCGCGCAATCCACCACCACCCGCGCGCCGGTCGCCCCGCGAAAGTCGGCACAGGCCGCTCGCTACGACGCCACCATTCGGTGGACGAGTTACGGCATTCCGCACGTGAAATCGAACGACTGGGGAGGACTTGGCTACGGCTTCGCGTACGCGACGATGACCGATGCCGCGTGTACGTTGGCGCGCGACATCGTCATGGTGCGCGGTGATCTGTCGCGTACCTTCGGTCCCGACAGCGGCAATCGCGAGAGTGATCTGTTCCATCGCGCGTTGCTTCCCGATGCGGCGCTGCGTGCGTACACGACCCGCCAGAGCGCGACGAGCAATCGTTTCGACGCGGGCTACGTGGCTGGCTATAACCGCTATCTTAAAGATCACGCGAGCGATCTCTCTCCGTCCTGCAAGGGCGCTGCTTGGGTGGGACCCGTTACGGTGAACGACGTCACGCGGCTCCTGATCAGCGTGGGCATTCGGTACGGCGTAGGCCGGTTCACGAGGGAGATGGCCGCTGCCGCGCCGCCGACGGCCAAGAAGGCCGACGGCACCGGCGCGTTGTACGACTTCTCCACCGACTTCGATGCCCCCGAGGGCATCGGCAGCAACGCCGTCGCGATGGGTAAAGCTGTCACGGCGTCAGGGCGCGGCCTGCTGCTTGGCAACCCGCACTATCCGTGGCAAGGGTCGTCGCGCTTTCACCTCATTCATACCACCATTCCCGGCGTGCTGGATGTGATGGGCGTCAGTCTGTACACCACGAACCGCGTCAGTATAGGCTTCAACAAGGACGTTGCGTGGACGCACACGGTGTCCACCGGCACGCGCTCCACGCTCTACGCGCTCGATCTCGATCCGAACGACGCTACGCGCTATCGCTACGGCAGTGAATGGCGCACGATGACACAGGTGAACGTGGCACTGCCGGTGAAGCGCACGAGCGGCACGGAGACGACGGAAGCGCGCACGGTCTGGATGTCGCACTACGGTCCCATGGTCGCGTCGGCGCAGTTGCCGTGGACCGTAACGCGCGCCTACGCGGTGCGCGACGTGAATCTGGCCAATGATCGCAGCGCCGTCACCTACGACGCGCTCAATCGCGCGCGCACCGTGGCCGAAGTGGACGCGGCGATCAGCCTGGGCGGCGTGGCGTTTACGAACACGATTGCCGCCGACCGCAACGGCGCCGCGTATTACGCGGATGTGAGCGTGGTGCCCAACCTCAGCGCGGCGCAGCTCGATCTGTGCCGCGTGAAGATCAACACCGTGCCCGCGGCGATCATCGTGCTCAACGGTGCCGACACGCGATGTGAGTGGACCGTCGACCCCGCGGCGGCTGTACCCGGTGCCATGCCACCCAAGGCGATGCCGCGCATCACGCGTGATGACGCCGTGTCCAACTCGAACGACAGCTACTGGTTGGCGAATCCTGCGGCACCACTGGAAGGATTTTCGCCCATCATCGGCGCCGAGCGCACCGCGCGCAGCCTGCGCACACGCGCTGGGCTGACGTTCATCGCCGAAGCGACCGCCGCCGGCCGGAAGGTCACGCCCGACGCGTTGCAGTCGATGCTGTTCAGTCAGCGCCACTTCGGTGCAGAACTGCTACTCGACGATGTGCTCACGGTGTGTGCCGCGCCGCTCGCGCCGGTACCCATGACAACCGCGAGCGTGGACATCACGCCGTCGTGCAACGCGTTGCGCGGGTGGAGTCGTACGGAGACCGTCGACGGTCGCGGCGCGCAAGTGTGGCGCGAGTTCTGGCGCGTCGCGTCGCGCGTGCCGAATCTGTTCACGGTCCCGTTCAACGCGAACGATCCGGTGCACACACCGCGCGGTATCGCGGTGAATGAGCCCGCCGTGCGTGAGGGTATTCGGCGCGCCCTCGCGCAGGCCCAGCAGCGTCTTTCACAGGCTGGCGTCGCGCCGGACGCCACGCTCGGCAGCATCCAGTTCGACTTGCGCAACGGCGAGCGTATACCGGTTCCGGGTGGTGACGGTATTGCTGGCATGTGGAGCGTGATCAGCACTGAACTCAAACCGGGCGGTTACACGCCGATCCTCGCCGGCAACAGTTACATCCAGATCGTCGGCTGGAAGGCTGACGGCACGGTGGACCCGCGTGGCATCCTCACCTACTCGCAGCATGAAGATCCGAACGCGGAGCACGGCGGCGATCTCACGCGCCTGTATGCGAAAGGTGAGATGGTGAAGCTTCCCTTCACCGAGAAAGAGATCGCGGCCGACAAGCAGTTGAAGGTGTTGCGCGTGCGGCAGTAGCCGGTAGCGGCAGGCGGCGCGATTCGCCAGCGGATGCCCGCCGCACCGCGTACACTCCAGTATGATCTCCCGTCTCGTGTTGTTGCTGCACGCCGCTGCGGTTTGCCTGCCTGCCCTTGCCTCGGCGCAGTCCGCCGGGGCCACCCCTCCCCCTGGCTCAACGTCATCGACCAGCGCCGTCGGCAACCCGGTTGCCGACACGCGCCTTCGCGTCTTTCTCGATTGCCAGAATGCCCGCTGCGACCAGAACTTCTTCATTGCCGATCTTCCCTTCGCACTGTGGACGCAGGACCGACTCGACTCCGATGTGCACTTGCTGATCACCCGCATCGGCACGGCATCGGGAGGCGGTGAGTACACGCTGAGCTTCGTTGGTCAACGGCAGTTCGCATCGCGCCTCGACACGATGGTGACGTTTCTGCCGCCCAATACGACCGACGATGTCCGTCGTCGTGAACTCGCCCGCGTGGCCAAGGTGGGGTTGGCGCCTTTTGCCATGCGCTTACCGGGTGCTGAGCGCTTTTCGGTTCGCTACGAGGCGCCGAAGAACGCGCCAGCGGCACCCAAGCTCTCGTCACTGAGCGATCCCTGGAATTTCTGGGTCTACCGTATTCGGCTCAACGGCGCGGGGAGTGCGGAGACGCGAGGTAGCAACTACGAGCTCAACGGGAACGTGAACGCATCGCGCATCACCGAAGACTGGAAGATCACGGTGAACGCCCGCAACGACTACCGCGCCAATCGGTTCAAGCTGTCGAGCGGTGAGGAGCGCCGGTTCGTGCTGCGGTCGGCAGATGCCAACGTGCGTGTGGTCAAGTCCCTCACAGACCACTTGTCCATCGGTACGAACGCGAGCACCGGTTTCTCGGAGTTTCGCAACACCGAAGCCAGTGCCGCGGTCGATATGTCCGCGGAGTACAATTTTTATCCGTGGAAGGAGGCTACCAGTCGGCAGCTCCTGGCACTGGTCTCGGTCGGACAACGCTACTTCGATTACTACCAACCGAGCATCTTCGGATTCACCACCGAAAGCCGACCCGTCGCCCGCGCGATTCTGGCCACCGAATCGCGTCAGACCTGGGGTAACATCGACGGCTCTGTGCGTTACACGCGATTCCTGCACAACGCCGATACGTACAGCGTGAGCTTCAACGGGCGCACCAATATTCGTCTCACGCGCGGCCTCTCGCTCGAACTGCGCGGTGATGCCGCCCGCGTGAACGACCAGCTCTTCCTCGCGCGTGGCAATGCGAGCGATGACGAAGTGCTGACGCGTCAGCGCGCGTTGGCCACGTCGTTCCGGTTGAGCGGGTCGGTCGGGATCAACTTCACCTTCGGGTCGATCTACAACTCGATCGTGAATCCGCGGTTGGACGAGCTGGGGCAACCGTAGGCTCGAACGACCGTCACGGCGTGATCTTCTTCGGCGCCTGCTGCTTGATCTTCTCCATGTACTTCTGGAAGAAGAGCTTGTGGATGTCCATCATGTTGATCTCGCGGCCCTGGATGTACGACTGGATGATGTTGCTCGTCATGTCCAGCGGCGTCCCGGTCGTGATCAGCAACGTGCCTTCCTTGCCCACCTCCAGTGAGCCCACTTTGTCGGCGATGCCGAGGAACTCGGCGGCGTTGATGGTCACCGCCTTGAGCGCTTCCTCCTCGGGCAGGCCGAACGCCACGGCGACACCGGCCTCCCACGGCAGCCGGTAGCTGTACAGCGCACCGGAGCCACCGGCGATCGCGAACTTCACTCCCGCAGCGAACAGCTTCGCGGGTGTGGCATACGCGTTGTCGTAGCCTTCGTACTGCCGGTCGGGCGCGGACATGGTCGAGGTGAGAATCACCGGTACCTGCTCGGCCTTCAGGCGATCGGCCACCTGCAGCGCATCACGGCCGCCGCGGATGACCAGCTTGAGCCCCTCGGCCTTCCCCCACGTGATGGCATCGTTGATCTGCGCGGCGCCTTCGGCGGCGACCACCACTGGAATCGCGCCATCGAGCGCCGGCGTCATGGCGGCGTAACGCGCATCGGTGCGCACCGACGCGCCGGACTTCACGGCATCACGATACGCCCGCGCCTCGGCGAACCATTCCTTGATCTGCTGCACCTGATCGGCATACGTCTTGGGCGGCGGGCCGGGAGGGCCACCGCGACCACCTGGGCCACCGCCGCCGAAACGACCACCGGAACGCGCGTTCGGGTCCGGCCACTTCACGTTCAGTGCGGCCGCGCCCTTCATGGACATTTCTTCCCACGTCCATCCTTCCAGCGACATCGCCGACGACAGCCCCGAGATCACGCCGCCTTCCGGCGTACTGAAGGCCACCAGCACGCCTGCCGAACGCGTCGTGCCGATGTGCCGGCTTTCGGCATTCACTGCCACTTCGGCTCGCACATTGGGATTGAAGTCGCCGATCTCGCTGATGTCACTCGAGACATCTACCGAACCGATCTCCGTGATGCCCACCGTGCTGTAGGCGTCGATCAGGCCGGGGTAGATGTGCTTGCCACTCACGTCCACCACTTTGGCGCCACGCGGCACGGCGATCTCCGCGCCGCCGATCGCCGTGATCTTGCCACGGTCCATCACGATCGTGCCGTTGGTGATCGTGCCCTTGGTGACCGTGTGGATCGTGGCGCCGCGCAGCACCACCGGCTGCTCCTGCGGTGCCACCGTCATGCGCTCCTGCGCCAACACGCCGCGAGGAGCTACCAGCCCGCTGATCGCGGCCGAGCATGCGAGCGTCATCATGCGCGCAGTCGTGTTCATGGTTCGCATGGTCTCGAGTGTCGAAAGGAATGAACGGGTCACTTGCGTGCTCCTTCGTTACCGCGGCCGCGCGCCGGCGCGCCGGCGGGCGGGGGTTCGGCGCCACCAGCCGCCAGCACCGCCTGAAGCAACTGCGCGCGCTGCTTCGCGATATCCTCGCGCAGCACCTTGTCCTCGTCGAGCGAGAAGTACTTGCGGCCATCCACCCACGTCTGCTCGGCCTTCGTGAACTGCGACAGCGGGTTGCCGTTCCAGATCACGAAGTCGGCGTCCTTACCCGCTTCGAGTGAGCCCACGCGACTCTCGATCGCGATGGCTTTCGCCGACTGGTTCGTGACGGTGGAGAGCGCCATGATTTCGTCGAGTCCGGAGCGCAGCAGCTTGCCTGCTTCCCAGTTCATGCGCGTGGAGATTTCCGCGTCGTCGGAATGCAGTGACGTGACCACACCTGCCTCGATCAGCAACCGCGCATTGTACGACGTGGCATCATACGCCTCGAGCTTGAAGGCGCCCCAATCGCTCCACACCACGGCCGCGACGCCAGCCTTCTTGAGCTCACTGGCAATCTTGTACGCCTCCACGCCGTGCTGCAGCGCCTGCACCTTGAAGCCAAACTCCTCGGCCAGGCGGATCAGCGCCAGGAACTCGTCGGCGCGATAGCCGTGCGATGAGATCAGCAACTTCTGGTTGAGGATGTCGAGAATGGCTTCCATGCGCAGATCGCGACGCGGCGGAATGCCCGTCTTCTCCTTCTCCCAGCGCTTCCATTCCTTCTCGTAATCACGCGCCGCGAGGAAGTGATCGCGAATGATTTCCTGCACGCCCATGCGTGTGTTGGGATAGCGCGTCGGGCTGCGCTTCGGGTTCTCGCCGAGTGCGAACTTCACCGTGCGCGGCGCGCCCACGATCTTGTATTCGTCGGGGAGCGAGCCCCACCGCGTCTTCACGAACACGTTCTCGCCGCCGATCGGGTTGGCCGAGCCGTGCTTGATCATCGTGGTGGTGAGGCCGCCGGCCAGTTGGCGATAGAACCAGATGTTGTTGTGCGTGATCACGTCGCCCATCTGCACTTCAGGCACGATCGCGAACCCACTTTCGTTCACGGCGCTCACACCAGAGTGCGTGTGCGGGTCGATGAGCCCCGGCGTCACGTGCTTACCCGAAGCGTCGATTTCCGTGGCGCCGGCCGGTGCGACGAGCTTCTGCCCAACACGAACCACCTTGCCGGCCTGCACGAGCAGATCGGCGTTCTCGAGGCGCCCCTGTGGTCCCTGCGTCCACACGGTGGCGTTGCGCACCACGACGAACGCGGGCTGTGTTGGCGGCGCCGTGCGGCCGAACTCCATGGAGGGCCGCATGAACGGCAAGTCGAGCTTGGGCACCTTCACGGCAATCGTGCCGCGGGCGGGTCCTTCGAACGTTTCGGTACGCGTGCCGCGGTAGCGGGCGTCGGTACCATTGGGGAGCGAGAGCCAGCCGAAGAACGTGGTGTCGCGCACGGAGCCCGCCAGCAGCAGCGCGCCTTCCTGTCCGAGGGGCTCGCCGGGGATGGTCGCTTCGAGGCGACCCGTCTCGGCGATCACGCGTACAGCAGTAAGCGGCACGGGGCGACGGCCGCCCATTTCGACGGTGCCCTTGATGCGGTTGAGTGGCCCCTCGAGACGCAGCGTGATACTCTTGAACGTGCCGGCGTCGTCGGAGGTAATGACCCACGTGCCGCGCGGGTCTATCTGCGGCGGTCGCGAGACTCCGTAGCGGGTGCCCTGTACCCAGACGTCGCGCACGGCGGATTCTTCGGTGAAGAGGTCGCCCTCGCTGACCACGAGATTGGCCGCCTTGCCGACGGCGATGGTGCCATGCGTCTTCTCGATACCGAGCCACGCCGCGGGTACCGTAGTGAGTGCCGCGAGCGCCTTGTCGGGCGCGAGACCGCGAGCGACGGCGGTGCGCAGGTTGGGGAGGAACTGCGTCAGTGTCGACAGCCCGTCGGCGGTGATGGCGAAGGGCACACCGGCGGCGGCGAGCTGCGACGGGTTGGTGGGCGCAAGGTACCAGTGCCGCAAGTCCGCCAGTGTCACGTTGGTCGCCGCTTCGGGGCTCGACACATTCGGCGCATCGGGGAAGATGAGCGGCACGATGAGCGGCTGCGTGCGACCCTTCAGCACGTCGATGAGGCGGTATTCCTGGCCACTGCCGCGGAACCACGGTGTGAGCTTGTAGTCTTGGGCGAGTTTGTAGGCGCGAAGGTACTCCTCCTCGCTGTCGGTCTCGAAATACACGGGCTGCTTGCCTTGCACCGACTTGCCGAGGGCGGCGAGCGCCTCGCTCGTTTCCGGCGGCAAGATCGAGCGGCCGCCAGCCTCGTACGCGCCCCAGGCGCGGATGTACCACTCCGCATCCATGAACGTCTGTTTCATAAGGGCGATGGTACCCATGGCGGAGTTGGGGTACATGCCGCCCAGTGCGAAGGAGCGCTGAAAGCCGATCGCTTGCGCGAGGTCGGGGCGCAGCACGCGTTCACGTATGCCGCCGTCGCCAAGGTTGACCACCGACGCCGTGCCGCGGAAGATTCCTTGGCGCGGCACGGCGAGGGCTGCGCCGAAGCCGAGCGAGCGGAGCGCCGTGCGGCGTGTGGAATCGTCCTTGAGGTT
>NZ_JBDNFF010000373.1:0-4651 GCF_041689975.1 Gemmatimonas sp. | reverse complement strand
GACGCTCGGGGTGTTGCTGGCCGACGAACTCGGCCTCGAGCTTCGTCGAGTCGGCAGTGGCAAGCGGCGAACCTTCTCGATCGGTGAGCAGGCGCTGTCGGCGTGGATGGGAGCCCATGCCCGTGTGAGCTACATCGCTCACCTCGAGCCATGGCTGCTCGAGGAAGAACTGATCGCCAGCCTGGATCTGCCGCTGAACCTGGATCAGAACCGCCACCACCCGTTCCATGCCGAGTTGTCGCGTCACCGGTCTGAGGCGAAGGCTGAAGCTGGCTCGCTACCGATGCTGCAGCGATAGGACTTCAGGGGTGAAGAGTGTTCCGGCACACCGAAGCCCAGGAAACTCGAACGACTCTCCACGCCCGGCATCGTCCCTGTTGACCCACCGGGGAGCCGTCTCCGATGAGGATCCTCATCCGGACGATGTCGGCGAGGTAGCAACTCGGCCGTCGTTGCCGTCGCTCGGATCGTACGTGGCTCGTGGATCCGCCGACCGCAGTCCTGCGCTCCGTTACGGTGTCGTTCATCGAGTGGACGGAGGGAGCGCGAGCATGGCGGTAGATAAGAACGAAACCTGGACTCGTGCAAGATTGATCCCGGTGTCTGGGATCAGCTCGGAGAAAGAAGCCGAGACCCGGGCTGCGTCAGCGGTGCTGGCTGTGTTGTCGGTTGTCCGGGATCTGTCGGTGGCGTTGTTCTCGCCGATGGGTGCGTCCCGAGCGGCCAGGGCGATCGTTGAGACGTACACGGAGCCGCAGTTCGTTCTCGACGGCAAGAAGGTCCGGCCCGATGGTGTGGTGCGGATCTCCTACGGCAAGGTGACGTGGACTGCGCTCGTTGAGATCAAGACGGGTGACGGCCGGTTGGAAGCGGATCAGATCAACGCCTACTGGGAGATCGCCCGGCAACAGAACTTCGATGCCGTCCTCACCATCTCTAACGAGATCGCCGCTTCACCGGGCTCCCACCCGACCGAAGGACTGCGCGTCCGGGCGAACTCGAAGATTCAGGTGCATCACATCTCGTGGACGGCGTTGTTGTCGACGGCTGTCATGTTCAAGGTTCATCGTGGAGTTGACGACCCGGAGCAGGCTTGGCTCGTCGGCGAGTTGATCCGCTACTTGGAGCATTCAGCGTCGGGTGCGATGGCGTTCGACGACATGGGACCGAATTGGGTGCCGGTGCGTGACGGTGCCCGTGACGGGATCCTCCGCAAAACCGATGACGGGGTGCGAGACATCGCACTTCGCTGGGATCAGTTGCTGCGCTACGCAGCATTGCAACTCGGCGCTCAGATCGGCTCCGACGTCCAGCACGTCCTGTCCAAAGCGAACACCGAGCAGAAGGTTCGGACGGCTCACCTCGTCGACGCTCTCGTGGCGGGTGTTGCGTTAGATGGGGTGCTGCGGGTTCCGAACACGGTCGGCGATATCGAGATCTCAACGGACGTCAAGGCGCGCCGGATCACGGCGTGTGTGAACGTGCCCGCTCCGGATGATCGTGGGGCGAAGGCTCGATCCTCGTGGATCATCGCACAGTTGAAGGATGCTCCGGCCGGCCTAGTCATCGAGTCGTACGCCAAGAACGCTCGCACACCGGTCTCGGCGACGGTCGCCGCTGCTCGGGAGGATCGCGACGTGTTGTTGCCAGAGGACAAGCGAGATCCGGTGCGGTTCAGGCTTGTGTTGACGCAAGAGATGGGTCAGGGTCGCAAGACCACAGGGCGCAAGCCGGGGTTTATCGACTCGATCCTCAACCTGCTCGGGACGTTCTACGGATCGGTGGTGCAAAACGTGACGCCGTGGATACCGAAGGCACCGAAGATCTCCGCTCCGCCATCAATGGCAGCGAGTGTCGATGACGATCACGAGGACCGTGAGCCGATGGACAATCCGCCCCCTGTGGCCGACGAGGTCCGGCCGATTCCAATGCCTTCGGCTGTCGGCGATGGCCGGCCCTGGTCTCAATGACGATCCGCTGGCGGATGAAACTTCAGCGCGGCGGCAGCCTTCCGCCGATCGGGTGATTATGCAGTGGTCGGATGGGTCGAAGAAGCGACCGAAATACGCAGTACTACAGCGCGGACCGAAGCGTGGACAGGAGCGATTTGACTGGCACCGGAGCGGATGTCAACGGCGAACAGAATCTGCCCACAGATGGCCAACCGGACTGGGCCGATGGGCGAACACACTCGTGGTGGACGAATGCCCTCTGGCGGTGCGTGAACATCGACGAGCCGGTGTCACGTTTAGGTGACGCTGCCGACGGTGATCGAGACTTCGTCAGCAGACGTTGCGTCGGGGGCGGATGCGAGAATCACCGTCGTATGCGCCGTTCGGCGCTCGCTAAGCGCAGCCGGATCGACCTCGTTCTGCATCGCATGTTCTGCGTGCGCCGACATCGAAGTCTCGGCAGCAGAACTCACTCGTACAACGCTTGCCAAAGTTCTATGAATGGTTTCAACGCCGTCTCCGTGTCCCATCCGTAGTAGGCACCAAGCATCGACATCGCCGTTGTCCACCACCAAGCAACTCGGGATGCCATTCCATCGAGACTCGCATTGTCCTGCTCAAAACGGTATACACCACCCCCGGTGATGGACTTGTCGCCGTGGAGTCCGAACAACCCGCCGTGCGACGTTTCGGATAGTCGCTTGTATGGCGCCTTGGTGGGCAGATCACGCTGCGCTGCGTGGAGCGAATCGGAAACCACTTCGATCAGTTCAGCGAACGCCGTGTAGCTCGGCCAGGCTTGCTTTACCGTGACGCCTAGCCGGTCTGCGGCGGAGTTGGCCCGTGCAAGGACCTTGACCTGTTCGGATCGCGCGACGACGATGTCGGAGCCGAAAGGATCATTCAGATCCAGGTGCCTCACCCAGTCGTCAACCCACTCTCTCGCAATCAGGATCGAGCGGAAGTGGCGCAGCTCCCAGCTGTCGTCTTCCCGAGCCTTAGACGTGTTCGAGAATGCCGGTTCGCACAGCCACACCACTCGCCCCAAGTGCTCTTGGAGCGACCGGATGACTGGGAAGTGAGCGCGGGTGAGAGGCGAAGTTGCGGCGCTGCCGTACAGCTCAGCCACGCCCTTGAGCATCTCGACAGCGCCGCCCATCGTCAGGAGAGCGAACCATGATCCGGCTGGCCCAAGGCGGCTTTCGGGGTCGGGAAAGGTGTGCTGGTCGGCCCATGCGAGGCTGTTCTCAGTTGGAATCGAGCCATGCTGATCGGAAAGCGCGTGGAAGGAGTTTGCTCCAATCATCAGCCACTCGGCGAGAGCACCGCTTCGAGCTGGCCACTCAAGGGCGTCGACGGGCAGATGTCGCACGGCCTTGATGATCACACGTGGGGGCACCCTCGCCTAACGAAATCCGCGAACACTCGAACGCGGAGGCGCCGTTCTGCGCTCCTCGCCGGGCGGATTGTCGGCGGTTTTTGCGCCGGTTTTTTGCGCCGGTGCTATTTGCTCAGACTTGATCAGTTGGGTCGAGGTTACACGGTTCTCCGCGTCTGAGGGTTGGGTGATGGTTCGGGGTTGATCCCGCGCGCGCCACAGGGGCTCTGCAAGTCTCAGCGATGTCGAAGTCGTCGAGATTGCGAGGAGCCCCTGCTTGGAAACCGATGCTACGCGAATGTGCGCGCTGCTGGTCGGCTTGCCTGACGTGACCGTGATCGGAGTCGCCGACTGGCCGATGTGGTTACGGGTCGTGGTCGAGACGCCCGGCGAGCGACCCGGATGCGAGTGCGGTGGGGTCGTGCATCGTCACGGAATCCGCGAGGTCGAGTTCGTCGATCTGCCAGCGTTCGGACGCCCGACGAGGTTGTTGTGGCGCAAGCAACGCTGGCGCTGCACGAACTGTGGTCGTTGCTGGTGCGACGACAACGCAGAGGTCGCTACGGCCAGGTGCGCATTGACGACGCGGGCGGCGCGTTGGTCGACGTTGCATGTCGGTCGAAACGGACGCGCCGTCTCGGACGTTGCACGCGAACTCGGCTGCGGTTGGCACACCGTGATGGACGCCGTCGTCGCGATCGGCGAGCAGCTCGTTGACCATCCCGACCGGATCGGCGACGTGACCGCGCTCGGTCTCGACGAGACCCTGTTCGCGAAGCTCGGCAAGTACAGAACCCAGTCATGGTCGACGCAGATCGTCGACGTGCGCCGCGGGCAGCTTCTCGATGTCGTGCCCGGCAGGACTGCGCCGGAGCCATGTCGATGGCTCGCCGCGCGACCCGCCGAGTGGAGGGATCGGATCGAGTGGGCGACGCTCGATCTGTCGAACAGCTACCGCAGCGTGTTCGACACGATGCTCCCGTTGGCGGTCCAGGTCGCTGACCCGTTCCACGTCGTCAAGCTCGCCGGCACCGCGCTCGACGAGTGCCGACGACGCGTGCAGAACGAGACCTGTGGGCATCGCGGTCGCAAGGACGATCCGCTCTACCGGGTTCGGCGTCGACTTGAATCGGCCGGGGAATTGCGTCAGGTCAGGGTTGGTGTTTGAGCTGTCGCTTGTTGGTGGTGGCGATTGTAGTAGTTGGCTTCGTGCTCGGCGGGTGGGACGTGTCCGAGTTCGCCGTGCAGTCGTCGGTGGTTGAACCATTCGATGTAGGCGAGCGTCTCGAACTCGAGGTGCTCGGCGTTGCGCCAGGGACCG
>NZ_JBDNFF010000372.1:0-3543 GCF_041689975.1 Gemmatimonas sp. | reverse complement strand
TATGCCAGCCACTTCCCTTGTGCCCCTCGACCGCCAGCACCTCACCTTCGCCCACCATCACCGAGATGCTATCGTTCGGAAGCGAACGAAGAGAATCCGTGTTCCCTGTGAGCCCGTGGCGTCCCAGCACTCGCCAGAGCGTGGCGTCCTCACCCCCGAGCCGCCATAGCGCCATGCCGGCCACGCCCGTCGCCGTGGCCGCACGCAGCTGATTCCACGCCGTTGCTGCATCGAGATACCACACGGTGTGCGTGATACCCTGCGGGTCACGCCACGACGCAAACGGATTGCGCGCTCGACTGTCGAACGAGGGACCGCCCGCCGCGACCCGGCCAAGCGCGATCGCTTCGCCGACACTCACGGTCGCCGCCTCCGGTCGATCACTGCGCCAGTGATAGCCGTACTGGCGATGGGACCCGCGTCGTTCTGTCCCGACCTTTCGTCGTAAAGCATGGGAATCACGTAATCCAGCGCCGCGCGTCCTGCGCCAGCGGATAATCGTCGTCGGCACCGACCGGAATCGCGGCCCAGACGATCGCGTGTAGCGGGCCAAGCGCGGTGTGGAGTTCGGTGAGGAACGAGAGCATGTCAGGATGGGCCGACGACGGCACCAATTCGAAGCCGACCGTGACGCGGTGCAGTCCGTGCTCGCGCACCGCGCTTATCAGCTGCGCTATGGCGCGCTGGCGTGACTCGGCCGTGTTCACCACGGCAGTCACCAACGTGCAAGCGACGCCCGACGCGCCAAAGTTGGTGAGCATCAGGTGCGCAGCGGCGTGCATCGGCGCTCCCGTATTCCGCGGGCGAGACATTATCGGGCAGCCGCGAAGGGCGGCAAGCGCGCCAGCGGCAACACGCACGGCGCGCAGCGTGCGAGCTGCGCTTACGGGACGGATCGTGAAGGAACTGTGCGATAGGACACCAAACGGAATAGGTCGCGCGCAACCGCACCTACAGAGGGTTCCGCCGAGGATGGCAGCGACAGCGCACGCGCGAGTGAGCGAAACGCTTTCTTCTCGCTGATCCTTTTCGCACCAACGCGCGCGATCATGAATGCATAGAACATTTCGCTGCGCGCGCTGTCAGCGATCACGACGATACGCATGCGGACTTTGGTTGAGATCGCAAAGCGGACGTGTAACGTGCGCGGTACAGCTGCGTGCTCTCCAACTGCGTGGCGCAGAATTTGAGGTATGACACCACACCAATCGAAACGCGATTGTGTCTGCTGTTGTCTCTCCACCACCGGAGTATGCACATGACTAGCACGTTCAGATGTGTTCGACGCCTCAGTGCCGTTGTCGCCACGTGTCTCGTGAGCGGGATGGTGACGACAGACGCGGCGTTCGCCCAGTCAAGTACTGTGACTTTCAACACACTTACAGAAAGCGCCGTGGGATCGGGTACACGATTCCTCACCAACTGTTATGCGGAAAGCGGTTTCGTGTTCACTGCCGTCGGTGTGCCGTGCACAGGACCAACATCGCTGAATACGTTCATCGCCGGTAACGCCAACAGTCCGACGTTCTCTGGTGCGGCGGGAACATTCGGGTTGACGCTGAACTCGCCAACTCCATCGTTCATAGACATCACACGAGCGAATGGCGCGGCGTTCACACCGCTGTCGATCATGCTCGCACCCTTCGATTTCGCTGGTACGAGGGTGACCTTCACGGGCGCAGCCGTGGGCGGCAGCGTCACGCAACCGCTCACCTCGCTCCTCGGAACCTCCGGGTTTCAGACTCTCACCTTCGGCTCCCAGTTTGCGAACGTGACATCGCTTCGGATCGCCTCGAGAAACGATTTTGACGAGCCGTTCGTGCGCCTCGACAACTTCAACGTCGTGCCTGAACCCACGACCGTCGTGCTGTTGGCGGCCGGACTCGCCGGTCTCGCTGCTGTACGCTTCCGCCGGAGAAACGTCATATGAGCCACACTGAACATCGCGTATTGCCAGCTGACTTCGCTGCGAGCGGTCCGCAACCGGTCGCTGGCACGAACCCACAGAACACTCGCCGCGACTTCCTGCGCGCGGCGGGCTTGACCGGTGCGGCACTGGCGCTCGCCGCCTGCACCAATGATGTCATGTTGTTCGCACCAGCTGGTCCTTCGCGCGCCGTAATCGGTGCCAATGGAAGCATCACGCTCGATTTCTCGACGGACGTCGACGTGCTCAACTATGCATACGCACTGGAGCAGCTCGAGGCGGCGTTTTATGTGAATGTCGTGGCGAATGCGGCGTTCGCATCTATTTTCGCCGCGAACGAGCAACGCGTGTTGCGCGACGTACGCGATCATGAGGTGGTGCATCGCGATTTCCTCGCGACGGCACTTGCCGGTGCCCGGATCCCCAACCTCACGCCTGACTTCACCAGCGTCAACTTCGCCAACCGTTTGAGTGTGCTGAATACGGCGAAGACGTTCGAAGACCTGGGCGTCAGTGCCTACAACGGTGCCGCTCGCTATCTCACGAACACGGATTACCTCGTCGTCGCCGGCAAAATCGTGTCGGTGGAGGCGCGGCATGCGGCCGCCATTCGCGATCTCCTGAACAATCGTAGTGCGGACTTCGCGCCGTCTGCCTTCGATGACGCCAACACGCCCAATACGGTGTTGGCGGCTGCGGATCCGTTCATCGTCGAAAGCATCACCGCCATCAACACCTAGGAGCCGGACACATGTCGACTCAGCCCAATTCTCCAGCGCTCCTGTCCGCCATTGATCCTGACATCACGGACCGGCTCGTTTCCCGACGCCGAGCAATTTCTCAGGGTGCAACTGCATCCGGCATGGTGTTGGCCGGCTTACGGCTCGCGTCCGTCCCCACGGCGCTTGCGGCACTATCGACCGACGCCTTCGGCCAAGGACGACTACCAGCCGCCGTGTCGGGCGTGCTCAATTTCGCGCTCACACTCGAGTATCTCGAGGCCGAATTCTACAACCGGGGCATGGCGGCAGCGGGGCTCATTCCCTCGGCCGATCGCACGATCTTCGGAACGATCCAGGCGCACGAGAACACACACGTCTCGTATCTGCAGAACGCGCTGGGATCACGGGCGCGACCGAAGCCGACGTTCGACTTCACCGCTGGCGGCGCATTTCCCGGCTTCGCGTTTCTCCCCGGTCAGTACGAGACGTTCAAAGCGCTCGCTCAGGCCTTCGAAGACACCGGCGTGAGGGCGTACAAGGGGCAAGCACCAACGCTGCAGCCATACAAGGACGTGCTGCAGGCGGCACTCACGATTCATTCCGTCGAGGCGCGGCATGCCGCCGAAGTGCGGCGTCTGCGTGGAAACTTTGCCGACAATGAGCCCACTCAAGGTTGGATCACGAACAACACCACGGATATTCTTGGCACGGCGGCCGTTTACGAAGGTGATCAGAACACCGTGCATCTTGGCATCAACGCGGCGAGCGTGTCTCCCAGCGTCGCCGTCAAAGAGGTGACTGAGGCATTCGACGAGCCACTCACCATGGCACAGGTTCTCGCCATCGTCGGTCCGTTCATCGTCTCATAGACAGCGCATCAACCGGCAGGCACCG
>NZ_JBDNFF010000371.1:0-4490 GCF_041689975.1 Gemmatimonas sp. | reverse complement strand
GTCGTTGGCTATGCACTCGATGGAAGCATCGACGTAGCTGCCGCACTCGTGTTGGCACTTGGCGCAGCCACGATCGGCGCAAGGCTTGGCACGAATCTGTTGCACAGACTGTCGCAGCGCACCCTCACGTTTGCCTTCGTGGCCATCCTGTTGCTCACGGCACTCCGGATGGTGACAGCCGCAGAGTCGAGCGGTGGGCGCGGGGCGCTCACCGTCGGGATGGTGATCGGGTTGTTCGTCACCGGCGTCGTGGCGGGAACCACCGCGGGTCTGTTGGGGGTCGGCGGTGGCATCATCACCGTGCCAGCAATGGTGGTGGCCTTCGGCATCCCACCAGCAATTGCGAAAGGAACGTCACTGCTCGTCATTGTTCCGACCGCGCTCGCAGGGACACGACGAAACATGAAGAAGCAAAATGTGGACCTCAGCGTTGCTGCGACCGTCGGACTTGCCGGTGTGGCGTCATCGTTCGTCGGCTCCAGAATCTCTATCGGCCTCGAAGAACGTCAGGCGAATGTGCTGTTCGCCGCCCTTCTCGCTGCCGTTGCAATCCGCATGTTGGTCGGAACGCTGCGCAGCACGGATCACTAAACATCGCAGGACGGCTGGACAAGCTCAGCCGGGTCGGGTATGTTGTATACAAAACTAGTCAAGGAGCCACCCCATGAATGATCTACTGCTTCCGCCGACAGAATTCCGCGTTGCACTCGAAGAGGCGATGACCGGCACGATGGCCAAGGACGCGTCCTTCAGCCGGGCGTGGGCCACCGGCAAACTCGAACGACGCCACTTCGCCAAATGGGCCGCCAACCACTACCACTACGTGGGACCCTTCGGCGACTACTTGGGACTGATGTACGCCAAGACACCGGACACGGCTCGCGATGCCAAGGACTTCCTCCTCCAGAACCTGTACGAGGAAGAACTCAGTGACGACCGCCACACCGACCTGCTCATCCGGTTCGCCGAGGCGTGCGGCGCCACCCGGGAGCAGGTGCTCGATCGCAACAGCGCCATGCCATTCACGAAGGGGCTGCAGGGCTGGCTGTACTACATCTCGTCGAATGAGCATTTTGCGGTGTCGACAGCGGCCACAATCGTGGGTCTCGAGTCACAGGTGCCCAGCATCTACCGCACCCAGTACCCGGCGCTGATCGATCCGGATCTCTACGGCTTCAGCGAGTGGGAGTGTGAGTTCTTCGACCTTCACATCACCTCCGACGAAGTCCACGGCGAACGCGGCTATCAGATCGTCCTCAAGTACGCCAACACCCCCGAACTCCAACAGCGCTGCATCGCCGCCGTCCGCGAGGCCGCCGACATGCGCTTCTCCTATACGAAGATGCTCTACGAGACCTACGTCAAGCCCGACCTCGGCGAATGGGTCGAAGAACCCGTCGCCGCATTTGCCTAACCCAGGTACCAGGAAGCGGAGAGCGAACCCAGCCTCATGCCCAAGATCAACTTCAAGACAAGCGGCAAAGTCGCTGAGTTCGCTGAGGGCGACGAAGTCAACGTCCTTCGAACGTCAATTCGGGCTGAGTGTGGGGTTCCTTGGCGCTGCGCAAGCGGGAACTGCGGAACCGATCGAATTCTGATCGAAGAGGGCGCCGAACACCTCAGTCCCCCCCGGCGTCGCGAGAGAGAACGTCTGGGCGAATTGATGGACCAGGGTGTGCGCCTTGCGTGCCAGACGTATGCAAGCGGCGACATCACGATTTCGTGGGACCCGGAACAGAAGGGACTCGACGAGGACTCCGAACTCGGCAAGCGACTGAAGAAGCGTTGGCTGGGCGTTATGGAGGACTCATAGATGGACGTCGGGCCGCCCACCGCCGAGTGGTTGAAAGTCGCTCGGCTCGATGAACTGCAGGCAGCGTCGAAGCTCGTCGTCGATGTCTGCGGTACCCCGGTCTTGATCGTCTGGAACGACGGAGATCCGGTTGCAATGGCCGACACGTGCATCCATCGCGAACGCAGCCTTGCGACCGGCGCCATTTTCAACGGACGCGTCGTCTGCCCCGGCCATCAATGGTCGTTCGATCTCCGCACCGGCTTCTGCAAGGAGCGCGAGAGGTACCAGCCAACCTTTGTCACCACGGCGCTCGACGGTGAACTACTCGTCGACGCAACCAACATCAACAGCACCACCACCACAGGAGCCACGCATGAATGACTTACTGCTTCCCCCGTCAGAATTCCGTGTTGCGCTAGAAGAGGCGATGACCGGCACGATGGCCAAGGACGCCTCTTTCAGTCGGGCGTGGGCGACGGGCAAACTCGAACGTCACCACTTCGCGAAATGGGCTACAAATCACTACCACTACGTTGGCCCCTTCGGGGACATGCTCGGGATCATGTACGCCAAGACTCCGGACTGGGCCCGCGACGCCAAGGACTTCCTCCTCCAGAACCTGTACGAAGAAGAACTTAGTGACGACCGCCACACCGACCTCCTCATTCGCTTTGCAGAGGCCTGCGGCACAACCCGACAGGAGATCGTCGACCGCACTAACGCCATGCCGTTCACTCTGGGCATCCAAGGCTGGCAATACAAGATCAGCATGGAGGAGCATTTCGCGGTGTCGACGGCGGCCACGATCGTGGGTCTCGAGTCACAGGTGCCCAGCATCTACCGCACCCAGTACCCGGCGCTGATCGATCCCGATCTTTACGGCTTCAGCGAGTGGGAGTGTGAGTTCTTCGACCTTCACATCACCTCCGACGAAGTCCACGGCGAACGCGGCTATCAGATCGTCCTCAAGTACGCCGACACCCCAGAACTCCAACAGCGCTGCATCGCCGCCGTCCGCGAGGCCGCCAACATGCGCTTCACCTATACGAAGAACCTCTACGAGACCTACGTCAAGCCCGACCTCGGCGAATGGGTCGAAGAACCCATCGCCGCATTTGCCTGAGTTGGTCCTGGTCGGCGGGGCGCCCACAACGAGGTCGAACTGCAGGTGCGCGCTTGTTTGAGATCACCGCACTCATCCACAACTCGCACACGGCAATGTCGACCAATCGTTGTCCAAGTGTCCTGTCAGACTGATCCCTGAGTCCACAACTGAAACTGGGATTACTGACAGGATTCCAGTGAACGAGCTTTGTCTGCTGAAGCGTCAGAACAGGAACGAGTCGAGTGACCTGGTCAGACCCGGAACGTCGGCGATGCGTTTGCAAGCCAGCACGACCCCGGGAATGAAGCTTTCGCGGTCGTAGCTGTCCTGACGGATGGTCAACGTCTGACCGGTCGCACCCAGGATCACTTCCTGGTGGGCCACCATGCCCCGCATCCGGACCCCGTGCACACGGATCCCTCGCGGGCCTACGCCACCCCTCGCCCCCGTTTGCACGGAACTCGTCGTGGGATCGAGATCGAAGTCGGTGTCCCGGGCCGCCGCCATGCGTTCGGCGGTCGTGACCGCTGTCCCCGAGGGAGCGTCGACCTTGCGGTCGTGGTGGAATTCGACGATCTCGGCCGTGTTGAACCAGGGAGACGCCATCTCGGCGAAACGCATCATCAACACCGCGGAGATGGCGAAGTTCGGAGCGATCACACAGTTGGGCCCGTCCGTCCCACCGAACGTCGACGCGAACAGCTCGAAGTCCTTGGCGGTGAATCCCGTCGTGCCGACCACGGCGTGGATGCCGTTCATCTCGAGCCAGGGCAGAGCGTCCCGAGCAGCGGCCGCCACCGTGAAGTCGACCACGACGTCACAGGCGGCCACCGCGAAGGCGTGAAGATGCTCCGAGATCGTGATGCCCTCGATCTCCTCGCCGAACCCGCGCGGAGCGACGCCGGCTGCGAGAACGAGTTGGGGATCAGCGGCGACCGCCGCACATACGCTTCGACCCATCCTTCCTGCAGCGCCATTGACCCCGACCCTCATTAGTTCAGTCTCGCCGATCGGACCAGCACCCGCGACATTGACTCAGCAATTCCGGCCACCTGCGCCGACGGGGCCAATCTGACCGATGCGCACGACACCGTTCTGAATGGGCTCCTGCGGGTGCGGTGGACGCCCGACCGGGCCGCCGTTTTTTGCGATCATGAGCACCGACCAGGCCCAACTGGCGCATGATCCGAGCCACCGGTTGCGGCCCACGCGGCAGCGTGGCGGCATAGCTGCCCGCCAATGGGTGTCACTCCGTAGGTACCTCCCGAGCCGGGTTGGATGTCGAAGATCTCGTTCGCCCACCACGCATCTCCGACAAATGTGTCCGAGATCGTCAAAGACGCCCAGCCCAGGCGTGGAACGTGGAACGTGGAACGGAGCAACTCGACGAGCTCTGAATCGGCCGGGAAATTGCGTCAGGTCAGGGTTGGTGTTTGAGCTGTCGCTTCCTGGTGGTGGCGATTGTAGTAGTTGGCTTCGTGCTCGGCGGGTGGGACGTGTCCGAGTTCGCCGTGCAGTCGTCGGTGGTTGAACCATTCGATGTAGGCGAGCGTCTCGAACTCGAGGTGCTCGGCGTTGCGCCAGGGACCG
>NZ_JBDNFF010000370.1:0-3311 GCF_041689975.1 Gemmatimonas sp. | reverse complement strand
CGGCGGCCTCGGCGGCCTGGGCCATCGCGATCAACTCGGGAAACGGAACCTCCCACTCGATCTCCGGGAGCTGCACTCCGATCTTCACGACGTCGACAATACGCCTCAGCTCAGCGTGGTGCGCAATGGTGAGGTGGCCTGTAAGCGGGAGAATGCCAGGGCTGATCCGACTAACGGGGGCGATGCCAGGAAACGTCACCCACGCTGGGATTTCGGCTCACAGTAGTTCTCAACGTTTCGCACCGGTTGTCGGCAGATTGTGCGTCCGATGTGCGATTCCGGACTACCTCAACCGACGCCTCGTCGGCGCTGTGGGCAGGACTTCATTCTCGAGCGGTACGAAGACCCGCGCCCGCAGGGCTGGTTCACCCGTCAGTGGCGGAGACTGAAGCGTCGCGAGGGCTGAGGCGAGTCCGCTCCACGCGGGACTCGGCTCTAGCTGTTGAGAAGGGCGAGGAAGTCGCGTTCGGACATGACCTCGATCTCGACGCCGTCGGCTCGTAGCGCAGCGGCATTCTTCATCTTCCCGGTTTGCAGGCCGTCGGCGAACTGGACGAAGTCGGCGTCGCCGATGACGAGCATGTCGACCTGGCCGGACACGCTCGTCTTGAACTCGGCGCCAAAGTCGAGGATTCGCTCGGCCGCCTCTGGGCGAGTCATTGAGAACATCGCCCCGGTGAAACAGATTCGCCGCCCGTAGAGCGGATGATCTGGGTCGGCATCAGCTGCTCCACGCATGTTCCGGAGGTCGCCGGCCAATACTCCGACGAATGACTCCGGCGTTAGCCGGCCGGGCTGGTATCCGAACGCCTCGCATAGCCCGCCGAGAGTCGGCTGCTTCGCATCACGCATCGCTGCGAGGACAACTCCCGCCGACGCTGCAGCGTCCGAACCGGCCTCGTGATGGTCAAGGGCAAGACCGAGCTGTCCGGCGAGATAGGAGAGGCCGAACGCGGGGTAGGTGGGCCAGGTCCGCCGAGCGAGTCGCCAGCTACAGAGCGCCTGCATGTGAATGCCCGGCAACTCGTAGCGGGCGACCGCTTGTCGAAGCACGCCAACGTCGAAAGTTGCGACGTGGGCGACGACGATCCGGTCGGTCAGGAGATCGGCGAGGAGCGGCCACAGCTCGTGGAAATAAGGGGCGTCGACAACGTCCTCGGGTCCAATGCCCGTGATTGCCGAGTTGTAGGGGCTGAACTCGCTGTCGGGATTTACCAGCGTCGAGGCCTGCTCAACCACCACGCCGTCGCAGACGATCGCCACGCCCACGGCACACACGCTCTCCCGTTTCCGGTTCGCTGTCTCGAAGTCGATCGCCACGAAGTCGACGGCATCGGTTCGTTCCGGTATCGGCGTGTTCTGGACACGACGACGATCAAGACCAATGTCCAGTCTGCCCATCAGTCAACAGGGTAGTCAACGGCCGGACGCTCGCGGATCGGCGATGACACGCGTCGCCGTCGAACTGAAGGTGGCGTGCTCATCGGCCGCCCTCGGTGAGGTATTCGACGCCGACGGCGGCGAGGTTGTGCACGACACCGAGGTCGTAGCCGTTGCCGCAGCTCTCATCGCCCACCGCCTGACGGATGCCGGCGCTTCGCCTTGTCGATCTCGGCGAGCCGGCGCAGGGCGACGACGACATCGAGGCGGTCGTTATCACCGAGAACGCCGGACATCGCCACTCTGCGAACGAGCTGCTCGAGGTCTTCGGGGGTCGGTTCATCGTCGGTCACTCGGTTGATCATGACGTAGGCGTGTGACAGTCGAACTGCGAGCCTCTTCCCAGGCGGGCGCTTTTCTGGTACTTGTAGCGGTCATGAGGATTCGACCTATGGACATTGCCATCGCCATTTCGATTGCTGGAGTTTTCGCGTTCGCTGTTGTGTGGTCGCCGACCAGCGCTGCGACGGGACCATCTGGCCTCGTCACCCAGACTCCAGTGCGAGTGTTGAACACCCGGTCGGGCCCTATGCCGGCGGCTGGAAGCGAGTTGATCGTGAACACTGGTCGCCCAGGAGCGTCGGCGGTTGTTGCGAATGTCACGTCAATCAGCCCGACTACCCCTGGGCAGTTTGTAACAGCGTGGCCATCGGGCATGCGACCGGACACCTCGATCCTGAACTCGGACGTGGGCGAGGTTGTTGCAAACTCGATCGTCGTACCGGTGGCACCCGACGGGACCTTCCGGCTGTACACCTACGCGAGCGCTCACCTCCTGGTCGACATCTCGGGCTACTTCGATGGAGGTTCAGCGCTACCTCCTGGCGGACTTACCTCCGCGATTACCGGATACGTGCAGGTGCCGATACTCACCAGAACGCGCGCGCTGGGGACTGTCAGCAACGGCACCAGCGACACCTTGCGACTCGTTCGAGTCGAAGTGACCTGCCAGGGCGGCGAGATCGCTACCGACCAGGTGTTCCTGGGTGCCTTCCAGACTCTCGGCTTCGAGGTGGATTGCATCGGCCTTCATGCGTCCGGAGCTGCCATCCGGGCGATTGTTGACCTCTAGATCGGAACGACCGCCTCACCGTGCTCAGACCGGCGTTTTGAGGATGCCGACGATGCGGCCGGCCTCGTCGTGTTCGATGGTCTTGCGGACGGCGCCGGTCTTCGCCCTGTATGTGACGCTCTTGGCGGACGTTTTGGCAAGGGCGGAGTTGATCGACTCGATGACCGGTTCGATTGCTCGGGCGAAGTCGGCGGCGAAGTCAATCGGGATCGATTCGACGACGCACGATCTGCGCCATCACTGCGCCTCGGTGCTCATCTCGTCGGGCGTGTCGATCAAGGCGGTGCAGCAGTACCTCGGGCACAAGAACGCGAGCGAGACGCTCGACACCTACGGGCACCTCATGCCCGGCGATGACGACCGCGTGCGGGCTGCGATCGATACGTCACTGCGGCAGAATGTGCAATCAATGTGTGATCAGGCTGCACGAGAGGCCGGCTAGAGGAGCATTTCCCCTGGTCAGGTGGGTGCAATGGTGAGGTGGCCTGTAAGCGGGATTCCGGGAGGCCCGACCCGTCTACCTGGGTAGATGTCCCGAAAGGGTCATCTACCAGGGCAAACGTTCGACCGTGTTAGACCGCTGTGAACCATCGAGAACCGGCGTGCTGTGTCATGGCTGTGTCATGGAGGGCACTGGATGACCGGTGACGTACCGGCTCGGGGCGTCTGCCCGCACTGCGAGGTTCGGTTACCGTGATCACATGAAAGACATCAGGATTGATTCGGACGGTGCGCCCAGATGCTGGAACTGCGGGTCGAAGGGGTTCACGGAGAAGCGGACGTTGCGATCGAAGGCGGT
>NZ_JBDNFF010000369.1:0-1540 GCF_041689975.1 Gemmatimonas sp. | reverse complement strand
TCCAGCCGGGAAGGTTCAACGTTGTCGGCACCCTGATGGGGTGGTACACCCTCGTCGTCGGGGTGACGGGTCTCCAACTCCTGGGTGCGGAGACATGGGTCTCCCGGTCTTCAACGGAGTGGCACTGGTAACCGCAGTCGTGTTTGTGCACTTGGGTCAGAAGAGAAGCGGAGAGGTCTCCTGACATGTCGGATACGAACGAGATTCGCCTCGCGAAGCTTGAGGCCGCGGAGGAGATCCGGGCCCTGAAGGTAGCGTACGCCGCAGCATGTGACGCCGGCTTTCAGGCAGACGTTCTCGCCGACCTGTTCACCGACGACGCAGTGTGGAGCACCGAGCGGTTCGGAACGTTTAGCGGCCGTGACAGAATCCGAGCATTCTTCGAGGAGGTCTCCTTGACGATCACTTGGGCGAAGCACTTCATGGTCGGGCACACCGTCCACGTTCATGACGACGTCTCAACGGCGCGGGGCACCTGCGAACTCCTTGAGCTCTGTGTCATCGACGGTCAGACAGTGCTGCTGACCGGCCGGTACGAGGACACGTACCGGAAGGCAGGTGGCCGGTGGCGGCACGCCACCGTGGACCTGGCGATGACCGACGTCGGGCTCCTCCTCCCGCACTCCGACACGCCCGTCATGCCAACCGAATCGGCATCTAGCGAATAGACGGACGCGGTGGTCACTCGGTTGGCGCGCCCCCGGCGTCCGCGCCATCCTCATGACCAAACTCCAACACAAGTACCATCACGCACGGTGGTCAACACCGACCACCCAACAACCACCACCCAAAGCCAAGGATCAGACTCGACACGCCACACGCCGCGTGACCCCGATGTCATCCCAACGCCTCGCTACCCAATGTTCACGGAAGACCGCCAGTAGGCCCGTTGGCAGACTGCAGACTCCCTGGCTAATGGCAATGCCGTTAAGTTAGGTGGAGTTGATGGTTGGGTTGGGTGGCCCGTCGGGCTGTGGCCAGCCGGCGTGGTGTGCTCGTTTGACGTGCCATTTGGAGTACTTGCGTTTGATGACTCGCGGGCAGGATCGGTGTCGGCGTTTCGGGTTGAGGCGCCGCAGGAGCTGGATGATTGCTCGTTTCCATCCGTGGTCGCTGTCAGTGCCCGGAGGGGGGAAACCGCGCGCTTGTGACAGCTAGGGCTACCCGCAACGCCCGCCTCGCCGCAGTGCGTTCCTTGTTCAACTTCGCGTCGCTGCGCCATCCCGAACACGCCGAACTCATCGCCCGTGTCCTTGCCATCCAAGCCAAACGCGGCACCCGTGGAATCGTCTGCTTCCTCAACCGACAAGAGACCAACGCATTGCTCAAAGCACCAGATCGCAGCACCCCCACCGGGCGCCGCGACCACCTCATGCTCGCGCTCGACGTGCAGACCGGGGCTAGGCGTGTCTGAACTCACCGGCCTGCGACGATCATCGGTTTGCCTCGGCCACGGCCCCCACGTCCGCGTCGAAGGCAAAGGGGCTCTTCGGATCTGGGTGTGAGTTCGGGTTGTTGAGGTAGGTCCCAGGCGCGACAC
>NZ_JBDNFF010000368.1:0-12029 GCF_041689975.1 Gemmatimonas sp. | reverse complement strand
CATCGGCGAACGCTTCGACGCGCACGATTTTCTGGCCACTGCCCGCGACGCTGGCGCCGCCGCGTTCGTCGTGAGCGATGCCACCAAGGCCGCCGGACTCGGTGTGCCCACTTACGTCGTGCCCGATACGCTGGTCGCCCTCGGGCAGCTCGCCACCGCGTGGCGCCGCGCCTGGGGCCGCAGTGTGATCGCCGTGGCCGGTTCGAACGGCAAGACCAGCACGAAGGAACTGCTCAAGGCCGCCTTCGCGCGCACCTTGGTGGTGCACGCCACCAAGGGCAATCTGAACAACCGTATCGGCGTACCACTCACCCTGTTGGCCATACCGTCTGATGCCGAGGTCGCGATCGTCGAGGTGGCTACGAATACCCCTGGAGAAGTCGCGACGTTGCGGGACATTACTGAACCCGACATCGCGGTGCTCACCTCGATCGGTGAAGAACATCTGGAAGGCCTCGGTGACCTGGCCGGCGTGTTGCGCGAAGAAAGCGAGATTTTTCATCGCGTGACACTCGCGATCGTACCGTCAGCGCATCCCGAAGTCATGGACATCGCGAAGGCGCGCGCCACGACGGTGCTATCGGCGGGTCTCGAGCAGGCCACGGTGACGCCCACGGCGTGGGGGCTCGACGCCGAAGGGCGCGCGTGGCTCGAGGTCGGCGGCGTGCATTTCACGTTGCCGCTGCGTGGTGCACATCAGGCGGCGAATGCCATGCTCGCCATCGCAGCGGCCGGCGCTTGCGGGGTCCCGCTCGCCCACGCGGCGGCGGGCATGGCCGAGATGCCGGTGCCAGGCATGCGCGGGGCGTGGGAGCAGCACGGCCAGCTCGTCCTCATCAACGATGCCTACAACGCGAATCCGGCGTCGATGCGCGCTGCGCTCGACCTGCTCGATCGGGTGGGTTCAGGACAACAGCGGGTCGCGATTCTCGGTACGATGCGTGAGCTCGGTGCACAATCGGCGCAGCAGCATCGCGACGTGGCCGCGGCGGCACTGGCGTCTACGGCCGATCTGATCGTCGGCGTCGGTGACTTCGCGGCGGCCTTTCACGAGGTGGCGCCGACCGACGCGCGCGTGATCGTGACGCCCGACTTCGACGCGCTGTGGCCGCTCATCGAATCGCGACTCGAACGCAATGCCATCGTACTGCTCAAGGGCTCCCGTGGGATGCGTCTCGAGCGGCTCGTTCCTACGCTCACGACCTGGGCGACTGCGTAGTGCTTTACTCTCTGCTCCAGCCGCTGGCGCGCGACATCCGCGTGCTCAATCTGCTCAACTACATCACGTTCCGGTCGGCCGCCGCGTTCGTCTCGGCGTTGCTGCTCACGTTCCTGTTCGGCCCGATCATCATTCGACGTCTCCGCGCCATGGCGGTGCATCAGGTGGTGCGTGAGGGTACACCCGACTCGCATGCCGGGAAGGGAACCACGCCGACGATGGGTGGCCTCATCATCCTGGCCGCCACGTTCGTGCCGGTGCTGTTGTGGGCGCGCATGAGCAATCGCTACGTGTTGCTCGCCATGGCCGTTACCGCGTGGATGGGCATGATCGGGTTTCTCGACGACTACCTCAAGCTGCGGCAGAAGCGGGAAGGGAAGAAGAACGAAGGGCTCGTCGAGCGTTATAAACTCGCTGGCCAGATCACCTGCGGTATTGGTCTCGGGCTCATCCTGCTGCTGTTTCCGATTTCCACATTGCCCGGCGCCAGCACGACGTTGCCGTTTTTCAAGTACGTCCTGGTGGTGCCGGCGTTTGCCTGGGCGGCGTGGATGTACATCCCATGGGTCACGTTCATTCTCACCGGCTTCAGCAACGCCGTGAATCTCACCGACGGTCTCGACGGACTGGCCGCCGGACTCATGGCGATTGCCGTGCTCGCGCTCGGCCTGTTCGCGTACGTGGCCGGCCGCGTCGATACGAGTGCATATCTGCAGATATTCTATTTGCGCGGCGCCGGTGAACTCACCGTGTTCTGCGCCGCGGTGGTCGGCGCCTGCATCGGCTTCCTGTGGTACAACGCGCATCCGGCACAGGTCTTCATGGGTGACACCGGCTCGCTGGCGCTCGGCGGGGCGCTGGGGTCGATCGCGATTCTGCTCAAGAGCGAGTTCCTGCTATTGATCGTCGGCGCCGTGTTCGTGGCGGAGACCGTGTCGGTCATCCTGCAGCGCTCGGTGTTCAAGTACCGGAAGAAACGGTATGGGTTGGAGTACGCGCAACGGCATCGCGTGTTCAAACGGGCGCCGTTGCATCATCACTTCGAACTGTCGGGCTGGCCGGAGACGCAGGTCGTCATCCGTTTCTGGATCATCGGAATCCTCTGCGCGATTCTCGCGCTCAGCACGCTCAAACTGCGTTGACGGAGCGCGACCATGAGTGACGCACGGCCGCCGCAGGAGCTCGCGTCGATCGTCGCGCGACGTCTCGCCGAAAAGCGGGGAGAGTTCGCCGTGATCGGGCTCGCCCGCAGTGGTATCGCGGCCACGCGCCTGCTGCGCGCGGCAGGGCTCTCGGTGTACGTGTCGGATGCGTCGAGATCAGAGGCGGTGCGCAGCGCCGCCGCGATGCTGGAACGCGAAGGCGCCAGCGTGGACGTCGGCGTGCACAATGTGCAGCGTATTGCGCATTGCTCGCTGCTGGTCGTCAGCCCCGGCATTCCGCCCACGGCGCCGCCGATTCGTGCCGCGCTCAGCGCTGGCGTGCCAGTGGTGAGTGAGGTCGAGGTCGCATTGCGCTTGCAGCCCGCGCTGCGCTCCATCGCCGTCACTGGCACCAACGGCAAGACGACCACGACGGCGCTCATCGGACATCTGCTACGCGCCCTGGGGCATGACGCCGCCGACGTGGGGAATATCGGCACGCCGGTCTCCGAGCTTGCCCTCATGAAATCGCCACCGGTCTGGGCAGCACTCGAGTTGTCGTCGTTCCAGTTGCATGACACGCCCGGCATCATGCCCGATGTCGGTGTGCTCACCACGCTCAGCCCGGATCATCTCGATCGCTACGCCAATGTGACCGAGTACTACGCCGACAAGAAGCGACTGTTCGCGAATGCCGTACAAACGTCGCAGTGGGTGACGACGGCCGACAATGCCGATGTCGAGGCGCTGGTGGCCGGCATTCCCGGACAGTGGCACCGCTTCTCGGTGCAGCGCACCGATGTGGATGGCTACTTCCATCGCGGCTCGGGCATGCTGCATGTATTCGGCGAACCACTCGTGGCGCGCGACCAACTGGCACTGGTGGGCGACCATAATGTGGCCAACGCCTTGGCGGCGTTGCTGGCAGTGATGGCGGCCGATCCGTCGCATCGCATTCCCTCGGCACGCGCGCTGCTGGCGATCGCGATCGCGACATTCAGCGCACTGCCGCATCGGCTCGAGCCGGTCGTCGATCACAACGGCATGCTGTGGCTGAATGATTCGAAGGCCACGAACATCGACTCCACGAACGTGGCGCTGGCCAGTATGACGCGCCCCAGCATCGTGCTGCTCGGTGGGCGCCACAAGGGTGAATCGTATACCGCGCTTATTCCCGAACTGTTGCGCACCGCCAAAGCCGTGCTCGCGTACGGTGAGGCCGGCGCGCTGATCACCGGCGATCTGGAAGCGCCGCTGCACGGACGGGTGATGGTGGAGCACTGCGGGTCGGACAATTTCGAGCAGGTCATGCGCCGGGCGGGAGCCTTGGCGGTGGCGGGAGACGTGGTGCTATTGTCGCCGGCCTGTGCCAGCTTCGACATGTTCAACAACTTCGAAGCGCGTGGACGGGAGTTTGCGCGACTGGCGAATGTGCTCGCCGGGGACGCGCCGTGAGCGGGGCCGTGGCGGCAGTAATGGCTGGCACGCGGGAGCGCTGGCGCATGTCGCTCGAAGCGCGCGCGCTGCTGCTGGTGACGGCCGTGCTCATGGCCTTCGGGTTGGCCGTCTTGTACAGCGCCAGCGCATTGCAGGCGATCTCGGCGAATAGTCCCGGGCATTTCTTCGTGCTGCGCCAGTTTACCGGCGTGGTCGTAGGAGGGGCCGCGTTCGCGATCTGTGCGAAAATCGACGCCGAGATCTGGCGGCGGTATGCGTGGCACATCATGGGTATCAGTGTGCTGCTCATGCTCATCGTCATCCTGCCCGGCACGGAAGCGATCTCGAAGAGCATGTACGGGTCGCGTCGCTATCTGTTCAACGGCTCGATCCAACCGTCCGAGTTGGCCAAGTTCGCCGTGTTGGTGTGGACGCCGATGCTACTCGTGAAGAAGGGCGCGGCGGTGAAGCAGCTGGGGAAAGGGCTCATGCCGTTCGCGGTGGTCATTGGTGCGCTCAGCGTGCTCGCGATGCTCGAGCCCGACATTTCCGTGGCCATGATGTTCTGTCTCACCATGGCGGTGCTGCTCTTCGTGGGCGGTGCGCGCGTGACGCACTTTCTGCTCTTCGGTGCCGTGGGCCTCTTGTTGATCGGCTTTCAGGCGTCTCAGAGTTCATACGTGCGCAAGCGCGTGGAGAGCTTTCTCGCGAAGGAGCAAGAGTCGACCACGAGGTCAGCCACAGGCGATCAGCAGTACCAGTCGTTCGTGGCAGTCGGGTCGGGCGGCATTGTGGGTGTCGGCTTCAGTCAGGGCAATCAGCAGCGTGGATGGCTTCCGCTCGCCTACAACGATTTCATCGGCTCGATCGTGGGTGAGGAGTTCGGCTTCCTCGGACTCGGCGGACTCACACTCGCCTTCGCCCTGTACGGCTGGCTTGGATTCCGCATTGCCCGGCGAGCCCGAACTCCGTTTACAGCGCTACTCGCCATCGGGATCACATTTGTCACCGTGTTTACCGCGTTCATTCACCTCGGCGTGGTGATCGGGTTGCTCCCCAACACCGGGCTGACGTTGCCCTTCGTGTCGTACGGACGCTCCAACCTCGTGCTGACGCTGGCAATGACGGGCATCCTCGTGAACATCGGCAGCGATCGGGAGCGCGTGTACGGCGCCACCGCCACCGATCCGCTGGTTTCGATGGCATGACGAGCCCCGCCACGACTCGGGTGTTTTTCGCGGGCGGTGGCACCGGTGGCCATTTGTATCCGGGGCTGGCGATCGCGCGGGCGCTGGTGAAGCAGGCGCCGCATATCGAGCCGCATTTCATCGGCGCGCGGCGCGGTATCGAGCGCGATGTGCTGCCGACCACCGAATTTGCGTACACGCTGCTCGATCTGCATCCGCTGTATCGTCAGACGCCGTGGAAGAACCTACTCACGGGCGTGGGCGCATTCGGTGCGTGGCGCGCGATCACGAAACTGGCGGCGCCGAACGCGCCGCGCGCGGTGATCGGTACCGGCGGCTACGCGGCGGGTGTGGCGCTCGCCTGGGCGCGCGCTCACGGCGTGCCGACCATGCTGCATGAGCCCGACTCGCATCCCGGATTGACCACGCGCGCGTTCGCCAAAGGCGCCCGCACAGTGTTCCTCGGATTTCCGGAGGCGGCGACTCGGCTCGCCGTGGGCGCGAACACGCAGGTCCTGCCGTTGGGATGTCCGATCGAGCCGCCACCGACCACCTCGCGCTCGCGGGCCGAGGCGCGTCGCTTGTGGGGACTTCCCGACGACGCGTTCGTGGTACTCGTTGTGGGCGGTAGTCAGGGCGCGCGCGCGTTGAATGACGTGGTCGGCGCCTGGACGCAGCAGGGACTTCCTGGCGGCGTCGCGGTGATCTGGGCTACGGGCAAGCAACAGGCGGCCGCCTACCTTGGTCACGAATCGGACATGGTGCGCGTGCGCCCATATCTCGCTCCGATCGCCGAGGCGTATGCGGCCGCCGATCTTGCGGTCACACGTGCCGGCGCGATGACGATTGCCGAGCTATGTGCCTGGGGCATTCCTTCGCTGTTGGTCCCGCTTCCGAGTGCCGCGCAGGATCATCAAACGCACAACGCACAGGCCACGCAGGCGTCGGGTGCCGCCCGCTATGTGCCGCAGCGCGACTTCACCGTGGAAACGCTCGATGCCGCCGTCCGCTCGTTACGCGACGATCCCGCCACGCGAAACACCATGCATACCGCAGCGCTCCAGCGAGCCCGTCCCGCCGCCGCCGCTGATATCGCGCGTTCGGTCATCATGACCCTTGGCATGTAGACGGTGGGGATCGGCTGATCGGGTCGCCATATTGTAGCCATGTCTGCGCCGCATACCCGCCTCGATAGCGCCGAATCCGGCGCCCGCGCTCCGTCGTTGACGGCCGCCCTTCTGCTCGATCGCACCGACCCGCGTCCCGTGCATTTCATCGGCATCGCCGGTGCTGGCATGAGCGCGCTCGCTGAACTGCTCGCCCGTCGGGGCGTTCACATCCAGGGGACCGATGCCAATCCCGCCGGAGCCCCGGACCTCGCACGCTACGGGATCACCGTTGCCGCGCACGAGGCCGCACTGGTAAGCGGTGTGCGTGCCGTGGTCTACTCGTCGGCCATCGCCGCGTCACATCCTGAAATGGTCGCCGCGCGCGCGGCCGGCATGCCGCTGGTGCGTCGCGCCGAAGCCCTCGCGGATGCGGTCAGTGGTGGAACGCTGGTCGGCATCGCCGGCACGCACGGCAAGACCACCACGACGGTGATGACCACGGAGGCGCTCACGGCCGCCGGTCGAGAACCCACGGGCGTGGTCGGAGGACGGGTCGAGCTCTGGGCCGGTAATCTCCGACTCGGCGGTGACACCTATGTGGTGGAAGCTGACGAATACGATCGCTCGTTCCTGGCGCTCGATCCCGCGGTCGCTGTCGTGCTCAATGTCGAAGCCGATCATCTCGACATCTATCGTGATCTCGACGACATCATGCGCACCTTCGAGCAGTATGTCTCGCCGGCACGCGTCGTGGTGCGCTGCGCCGACGACGACGGCGCAATGGCGCTGCGCATTGCATCGCGGCACGAGGTGATCGCGTATAGTGCCACCGCACCCGGTACGGCGCCGTCCAATCACGCCGGCCACGCGCGACTCGTGGCTGATGCGTTGGTGCTCGACGCGATGGGCTCGCGCTTTCAGGTGCGCTTCGACGGCGAAGATCTCGGACCGGTGCAACTCGCGGTGCCGGGTCTGCACAACGCGCGCAACGCACTCGCGGCGCTCGGGGCGGGACTCGCCCTCGGCTGCACCGTAATGCAGATGGCGCCGGGACTCGCGAGTTTCCGCGGCGTCGAGCGTCGATTCCAGCGCTTGGGATCGGTGCAGGGAATCGATATCGTCGATGACTACGCGCATCACCCGACCGAAGTCCGTGCCACGATCGCGGCCGCGCGTCACGCGTACCCCGATCGTCGCCTCGTGCTCGCCTTTCAGCCGCACCTGTATTCCCGCACGCGCGATCTGCAGGAGGATTTCGCCGACGCGCTGAGCGTGGCCGACGTGCTCCTGCTGTGCGACATCTACGGCGCTCGTGAAGCGCCCGAGCCCGGCGTGACGTCGGCGCTCATCGGCGACCGAGTACGTGGGGGCGTTATGCAGTGGCATGGATCGAGGAGCGAGGCGGCGGCGGCGCTGCGCGCGATCGTGCAAGCGGGCGACGTCGTCATCACGATGGGTGCCGGGGACATCACGAAGACGGGTCCCGAATTGATCGAGGCGCTGCGCGGGTGATGGCTATCGCGGCGTTCGATCCCGACGTAACGTCGGCCAAACGGGGAAAACCGACAGCGGCGCCGAAAGGGGTGCGCCCCACGTGGCTGCGCTGGCTGCGAGCGATCGGCTTCCTGCTGGCCGTCGGTATCGTGGTGGGTGCGCCGTGGTGGGGCCCTCGGGCCCTCGCGCGTCTCGACTACTTCCACGCCCGGCGGGTGGTCTTCGAGGGCGTGCGTTATGCCCGTCCGACGGAGCTGCTGGCGCGCCTCGAGGTGGACACGGTGCAGTCGGTGTGGCAGCCACTCGAGCCACTGGCCGAGCGCATCCGAGCGCACCCGATGGTGGCGTCGGTGGTCGTCGAGCGGCAGCTGCCGGGGACCCTGCTCATCCGCGTGGTGGAGCGCGAGCCAGTGGCGTATGTGCCCCGAAAGGGGCGACTCGAACCGGCCGATGCGACCGGACGTCCACTGCCGATCGACCCGGTGCGCTATCCGCTCGACGTCCCTGTAGCCGCCACCGCTGATAGTGCGCTCTTGCACGTGTTGGACGGTCTGCGCAAGGACGCGCCGCGACTTTTTGCCCGCGTCTCGCACAGCGAACGGGCCGGAACGGACGAATTGCGCTTCAAATTGGGCGGGGTCACGGTGCGGACGACCTCCGACGTGACCGTAGCGCGCTTCAGGGACATATTACCTGTGGAAGCGGACCTCGCGCGGAATTATCTGCGTGCGGTGGAGCTCGACCTCCGCTTTCGTGACCAGGTGATCGCCAGACAGCCATGACTTCTGAACCCATTGTCGCCGCACTCGATATCGGCACCGCCTTCACCACCGCCATCGTCGCGGCGGTGCACGGCGATCTGCCGCGCACGCCGACGCTGCGCGTGCTCGGGGTAGGGAGCACCCGCACGATGGGCCTGCGCCGCGGTGTCGTCTCCGACATCGAGGAGGCCACGCACAGCATCCGGAAGGCCGTCGAAGAAGCCAGCCGCGTGGCCGGCGTCACCCCCGACTCGCTCTACGTCGGCATCGCCGGTGAGCATGTGCGGGCGATGTGCTCCACGGGTGTCGTGGCGATCAGCGGCCACGAGATCATGCGCACCGATGTCGATCGCGTGAACGAAGTCGCGCGGGCCATGGCGATTCCGCAGGATCGCGAACTGTTACATGCGATCCCGCAGGAATACCGTGTCGATAAAACGGACGGCATCCGCGATCCCGTCGGCATGATCGGTACGCGCCTCGAGACGGAGATGTATCTCGTCACGATCGGCAGCTCGCCGGCCATGAACCTGCGCAAGAGCATCGAACGCGCGGGATACAAAACGCGTGAGCTCGTGCTCGAGCCACTCGCGAGTGCGTTGGCCGTGCTGACCGAAGAAGAAAAGGAACTCGGCGTTATCCTCGTCGAACTCGGCGCCGGCACCACCGATCTGGCCGTGTTTCACGAGGGCAAGATCCGACATCTCGGCACGATTCCGTACGGCGGCAACGCCGTCACCAGCGATCTCGTGCAGGGACTCGGCATCACCAACAGCGATGCCGAACAGCTCAAAGAAGCGTATGGCTGCGCGTACGAGCCGATGGTCGACCCCGAGCAGGTGATCGCCATGCCGGCGTCGGCGTCGCACGGTGAGCGTCACATCTCGCGAGAGCTGATGACGCACATCATCCATCAGCGCATGGATGAGATTTTCGACAAGGTGCAGCGCGAAGTGCAGACGGCGGGCTTCGCCGGACGCCTGAACGCCGGCATCGTGCTCACCGGCGGAGGCGCCGCGCTCGAAGGCGTCAGCGAGCTTGCCGCCGACGTGTTCGGCCTTGGCGTACGCGTTGGTGTACCGGGCGACAAGGTCGGCGGACTCGTCGAGCAGATCGCCGCGCCGCGCTTTGCGACGGCGGTTGGGCTGGCGCTGTATGGCGCCCATCGCGTGGCGCTGGGCGGCGTCATCGCGCGCCGCCCGTCGCTCACGGGTGCCGGTGTCGACAAGCTGGCGACACGCGTGAAAACGTGGCTCCAGGATTGGTTCTAGCGTAACGGCGAAGTAAGGAGTCGGGAGTACGGGGTATGGGGACTTTGTCTCGGTACCCCGTACTCCGTATTCCCTACGCCGTACTCCGTACTCCGTATTCCCTACGCCGTACTCCGTACTCCCTACTCCCTACTCCAGCGGAGCTTACGTGTTCACCATCAGTCGCTCGCTTTTCCTACAACTCCGCCATGCGCTGCTGCTCGGCCTCACGCCGTTCGCGTCGTTGGCTGCCCAGCAGCTCACCACCGAAACGCGCGATCCCAATCAGAAGCAGGATCCGACGTTCACGCAGAGCTATCAGGAGTGGCTCGCCAATCCGAAGCATGGCAGCCCGTTGGTGGATCACTTGCCGCTGGTGGCGGGCATCCCCACACCGCGCGACGTGCTGGGATACCACATCGGTGCGCCGCGAAAGCTCACGTACTACGCCGATCAGCTGAAGTACTATCGGGCGCTCGCCGCCGCGACGCCGCGCGTGAAGATCGAAACGATCGGACGCTCCGACGAAGGCCGTGAACTTGTGGTGGTCTGGATCTCGTCCGAGCCGAACATGCGGCGCCTCGACCAGAACCGGAAAAACCTCGCCAGGATCGCCGATCCTCGCGGCATGACCGAGGCGCAGGTGAAGTCGGTACTGGCCGATACGAAGCCGCACTATCACTTCATGGGCGGCCTGCACAGCGGCGAAACCGGTCCGTCGGAAATGCTCATGGAGTTGGCGTATCGCCTCGTGACCGAAACGTCGCCGCTCATCAGCCAGATCCGGGAACAGCTGTATGTGTCGATGACGCCAGCAGCCGACGCGGACGGACGCGATCGTAATGTGGACTGGTTCTTCCGCGGTCTCGATATGGCCGCCGCAATTCCGGCGCCTGCGATCACGCCCGCGATCACGCCCGCGATCACGCCTGCAGCGCCCGCGAGGCCGGCGGCTCCGGTCGCAGCCGGCGACACCACGCGTCGCGCGCCGACGGCGGCACCCGCCGTGCCCGCACCAGGGGGTGGCTTCGGTGGTGGCGCCGGTGTGCCGTACTGGGGCAAGTACGTGTATCACGACAACAATCGCGACATCAACATCAAGCTCGTGCAGATGCGCGCGATCATCGAGTGGTACTTCACGGCTCACCCGCCGATCATGCACGACCTGCATGAAGCGCAGCCGTTGCTGTACACGTACACTGGTGGCCCGCCGCAGAATCCGAATCTCGATCCGATCCTGTTCGCCGAGCTGCCGTGGTTCGGCAACTGGGAAATGGCGCAGATGACCAAGTGGGGCATGCCGGGGGTGTACACGCATGCGTTCATGGACGGCTGGTCGCCCGGATATCTCGGATCGGTCGCGTACAACCACAACGGTCTCATGAAGATGTACGAGACGCAGTCCGGACGTGATCTCGACAGCACGGCGATGGCCAACGCGCGCAGCGGCACCGCCACGGCAGCGCCGACCGTGGGCGGTGGCCTGGGCGGTGGACGCGGCGGCGCGGTGCCGACCGGTCGTGGTGGTGCGCAGGATCGCGAGTGGTATCGCGGCAACCCGATCGGCTTCAACGACATTGCGACGTTCACGCGTCGCTCGAATACGAACTACATGCAGACCGGCGTGCTGTCGGCGCTGCAACTGGCGTCGATGTTTCCGGCCACCGTGCTCGAGAACTTCTACATCAAGACGCGCAACAGCATCGAGGAAGGCAAGGTCAAGGCGCCGTACGGCTTCGTGATTCCGCTGCAGCGCGACATGACGCGCGTGGCGGAGTTCGTGAATCTGCTCCGCGTCCAGCGCATCGACGTGGGGCAGGCCACCGCGCCCGTCAAGGTCGGTGCGATCACCTATCCCGCCGGCTCGTATGTCATCAAGCGCGATCAGCCGTACGGCCGTCTCGCGAAGAATCTCATCGAGCGGCAGCAGTATCCCGACGCGCGCCTGAACACCTACGACGACAGCGGCTGGTCGATGGGTCTCGCCATGGATGTGGATGTCGTCGAGATCGCCGACCCGAGCATTCTCAAGGCGGCCGTGTCGCCCGTAGAAAAGATCGTGCTCAAGGGGAACACGCGTGGCTCCGGCAACGCGGCGATCGCCGTGGCGCATACGGGCTCGAACAACATGGTCACGCTGCGCTATCTGATGCGCACCGTGCCGATGAAGGTGGCCGAGAGGAGCTTCAGCGCCGGCGACACCACGTTCCCGGCTGGGTCGTTCGTGGTCGATGGCAAGTACGCGCCGCGTGTCCGCACGCTGGTGGATTCCCTCGGGCTCACCGCCGCAATGCTGGGCAGCATGCCCTCGGTCACCATGCACGACGCCGATGTCCCGCGTGTCGCGATGTACTCGCAGTGGAGTGGCACACAGAATCTTGGCTGGTATCGCCTCACGTTCGACGAGTTCAAGATTCCGTTCGACCTGAT
>NZ_JBDNFF010000367.1:0-4659 GCF_041689975.1 Gemmatimonas sp. | reverse complement strand
GCGAGGCCTAGTAGCGGTAGTGATCCGACTTGAACGGTCCCATCGGATTCACACCCAGGTACGCCGCCTGCTCGGTGTTCAGCTGCGTCAGCTTCACGCCAAGCTTCGGCAGATGCAAGCGCGCCACCTTCTCATCGAGATGCTTCGGGAGCGTGAACACACGCTTGCCGTAGCTCTCGGCGTTCGCGTGCAGCTCAAGCTGCGCGAGCACCTGATTCGTAAAGCTCGCCGACATCACGAAACTCGGGTGACCCGTCGCGCAGCCAAGGTTCATCAGGCGGCCTTCAGCAAGAATCAGAATGGACCGCCCGTTCGGCAGCACGAACTCGTCGTACTGCGGTTTGATGTTGATGCGCTTCATGCCTTCTACCTTCTTGAGACCGGCCATGTCGATCTCGTTGTCGAAGTGGCCGATGTTCGCCACGATCGCCTTGTCCTTCATGCGACCCATGTGCTCGACGGTGATGACGTTCTTGTTGCCCGTCGCCGAGATGAACACGTCGGCCACGTCCACCACGTCTTCGAGCGTCGTCACCTGATAGCCTTCGAGCGCCGCCTGCAGGGCGCAGATGGGATCGATTTCGGTGATGATCACGCGTGCGCCCTGACCCTTGAGCGCCTGCGCGCAGCCCTTGCCCACATCACCGTAGCCCATGACCACGGCGATCTTGCCGGCAAGCATGACGTCGGTGGCGCGATTGAGTCCGTCGATGATCGAGTGACGGCAGCCGTACAGGTTGTCGAACTTCGACTTCGTCACGGCGTCGTTCACGTTGATGGCCGGGAAGGCCAGCGTGCCCGCGCGTTCCATTTCGTACAGGCGAAGTACGCCCGTCGTGGTCTCTTCCGATACGCCACGGATACCGGCCAACACCTTCGTCCAACGGCCCGGGTTCTTCGTCTGTTGGTCGCGCAGCAGCTCGAGAATGACGCCCCACTCTTCCGGCTCGTTGTCGCTGTCGAAGCCGGGGATCGTACTGCTCTTCTCGAACTCCGTGCCCTTGTGCACGAGCAACGTGGCATCGCCGCCGTCATCGAGCAGCAGATTCGGGCCCGTGCCGTCGCTCCACATCAGCGCCTGCTCCGTGCACCACCAGTACTCTTCGAGCGTCTCACCCTTCCACGCGTACACCGGCGTGCCTTTGGGCGACTCCACCGTTCCGTTCGGACCCACGGCCACGGCGGCCGCGGCATGATCCTGCGTGCTGAAGATGTTGCACGACACCCAGCGCACGTCGGCGCCAAGTGCCACGAGCGTCTCGATCAGCACGGCGGTCTGCACCGTCATATGCAACGAGCCCATGATCTTCGCGCCCTCGAGCGGATGCTTGCCCGCGTATTCCGCGCGCAACGCCATCAGACCCGGCATCTCGAATTCGGCCAGACGGATTTCCTTGCGGCCCCACTCGGCCAGCGCGAGATCACGCACGGCGAACGTGGGACGGTCGAGCGACGCCAATGGCGCAGCACCCTTTTCGGTAACGACGACGGTAGACATTTACGGATGATTCCTGGGGGAAGAGTCGGAACGCAAACCCACAGCGCAGCGCGCCGTGGCGGAGAACAACGCAGGGCCGGTGGCATCGGAATCCACCGGTAACGGGACATAGCGGACGGCGGTAAAGCCGGCGTCGTGCAACCACGCCGTGAGTTCGAGCGGATCGAAGCCGAGCCAGACGTGCCCCATCTGCTCGCGATAGCGCTCGTGGGCATGCGGACGCATGTCGGCAATCAGCAAGCGTCCGTTGGGGCGTAACACGCGTCGCACATCGGTCAACGCGCGCTGGGGATCGGCCACATGATGCAGCACCAGCATGAGGACGGCGGCATCGAGCGAGGCGTCACGAAGGGGTAGCGCTTCGAGCGTGCCTTCGCTGAGCGTCACGTTGCTGCAGGCGGCGAGTCGCGACGACGCGGCCGACAGCATGGCCGGCGACGCGTCGATGGCGTGCACGTGCGCCACGTGCGGCGCGAGCGCAGCGGCCAACGCGCCCGTACCGCAACCCAGGTCACCGACGATCAGCGAGTCGTCGAGCAAGGCGAGGGCGGCGCCCAAGTCGGCGCGCACTCCGAACAGGTCGTTGCGCAACGCATCCCATTCGGCGCTGGCGGTCGCGAAGAACGCCTGCGTGCCGGCACGACGGGCCGCGATCACGGCATCGATGCGCGCGGCATCCTGCAACGAGGCCGGCGTACTGCCCAGCGCCGAACGCACGATTTCCCACAACGCGCGCGAGTCCGCGGCGAGTGACGGATTACGGCGATACCAGCGACTTGCCCCTTCGGCCCGCGACGCGATCCAATCCTGATCGGCCAGAATCTTCAGATGCCGACTCACGGTGCTTTGCGGCAGCTGCAATGCCGCCGCCAGCTCGCCCACGGTTAGCGCCTGTCGCTCCAACGCCGAAAGCAGCCGACACCGGGTGGCGTCAGCGAGCTCGACCATACGGTCGTGAATGGGAAGGCGCGGCGAGGTCATGCTTGAAATATATCCGTGTATCCGGATGAAAGGATAGCCCTTGGTGAAAACGCAGGCAGCCAAGAACGGCGCCTCTCTGGGATTTGCCCCTCCCGTAGAGCGTGATCGGTGCTACCATTGCCTCTCATGCTTGATCTTCCTCTCGCTCTTGACCTGTTGGTTTCGGCGCTGGTCGGACTGGCGGTGGGCGCCGAGCGTGAATGGTCGGGACATACGACCGGCCCCGACGGCCGCTTCGCCGGCATCCGCACGTTCACCCTGCTCGGGGTGATTGGAGGCTTTGGCGGCTGGTTCTTCCGCGAGGGCCAGCCAGCGTTGGCTGCCGTGATCATCGGCGCCGGGGTGCTCTTCCCTATCGCGGCCTATGCGGCCACGCTGCGCCGCCCCGGCACCACGACCGACGGCACCACCGAAGTTGCCGCCATGCTGGTGGTGGCAATGGGGGCCGCCTCCGCCCTTGGCCATCGCACGCTGGCCAGTGCGGCGGCCGTGCTGTGCGTGCTGCTGCTGGCCGAGAAATCGACGTTCCAGAACGCGCTCCAGAAGATCGCCCCACATGAACTGCGGGCCGCGCTGCAATTCGCCGTGCTGGCGCTGGTCATCCTGCCCCTGCTGCCGTCGGGCGCGTACGGGCCGTTCGGCGCGTTCCAGCCGCGACAGCTCTGGATCGTGGTGCTGCTCTTTTCGGGGCTGAACTTCGCCGGCTATATCGCGCGACGCGTGATCGGTGAAACGCGGGGACTCGCCGTCACCGGTCTCTTGGGCGGCCTCGTGTCGTCTACTGCTGTTTCGCTCACCTTCAGCCGACGGAGTCGCGCCGAACCCGCTTTGGCGCTCCCGCTGGCCCTCGGCGTGGTCGCCGCGTGCACGGTACTCGTCCCGCGCGTGCTGGTCACATCGTGGATGCTGCAGCCGGCGGTAGCCGCCGCCGCCGTACCCATTCTGGTGCTGCCATTCCTGGTCGGTATCGCGCTCGTTGCCTTCGTGATGTGGCAGGAGCGCGAAACGCGGGTGTCGCCGACACCCGCCGAAGGCAATGGCGCGATCGTTGGACACAACCCGCTCGCCCTCGCCACGTCGCTGCAAATGGTGCTGGCCTTCCAGATAGTGCTCTTCGCGATCGCGTGGGTGCAGCGGGCCGTCGGTACGACCGGCGTACTCCTCTCGGCCACGCTGCTCGGTCTCACCGACGTGGACGCGCTCACGGTCTCGATGACGCGCTACGGCACTGACGCGGCGAACGTGCGCGTAGCCGCCGCGGCGATCGGTATCGGCGTGCTGTCGAATACGATGCTCAAGCTGGCGCTCGTGGTCAGCATCGGTGGTCCACGGTTCCGTGGACGGGCGGCGATTGGTCTGCTGGCGCTGGCTGCCGCGGCGGGCGTGGGCATTTGGATCGGTTGGCCGTGACCGCACCCACGACCTTCACCAACACGATGCATCGAGGCGTCAGCACCGTGGGTCGCGCCACACGATCGTTCGTCGATCAGATCGGTGCCGGCTCACGCTTCGTGATGGCGACCTTCCGTGCCATGCGTGATACGAAAGAGTGGGTTCCCGAGTTGGGCACGATGCGTGTGACCGAACAGATCGATGCGCTCGAATCGCTCACCTTCGATCCGATGCGTCATCTCGTGGTGCCGCGCGTGCTGGCAGCGACCACGCGCCTGCGCGAAGTGGCAGAGGGACTCGATCGCACTGAGGGACGACTGTCCAGCGCGGTGGCCAAGGCCGACTCGGTGTTCGCCAAGGTGAACTCCGGCCGTGGAACACTCGGCATGATGGTGAACGACCCCGCGCTGTATCAGCGGAGTTATTCACTGGTGCGCGAACTGCGCTCGCTGGTCGCAGACGTGAAGAAGAATCCGAAACGGTACTTCCACGTGCGGGTGTTCTAGCATCCACGGTCAGGCTGAGCGTCAGGCCGACGGCACCGCGAGCACACCGCACCGGGCCGAACGCAGCACCCGCGTGGCGACCGAGCCCACCACCAGCCGCTCGAGGAAGCTGTGACGCTGCGTGCCGACCGCGATCAGATCGCAGTGCGCCTGCTGCGCTACGGACAGCAGTGACGACGCCGGATCGCCGCGCACGGTCACCGTTTCCACGATCGCGCCGTCGCGCAGAGCGAGCTGCGCGCGGACCTGCTCGAATAGCGGCGGCAGCGTACGTCCGTAGTC
>NZ_JBDNFF010000366.1:0-38757 GCF_041689975.1 Gemmatimonas sp. | reverse complement strand
CAAGCCGAGATCAGCCGCGCGGACGCGCACGCGCTTCGACCGCCGCCCGATCCACGATCGTGACCACGCGACGCTGCACAGAGATGAGTCCCTTCTCCTGAAACTCGGCCATCGCGCGCGACACCGTCTCGCGGCTGGCGCCGATCATCTGCGCAATCGTCTGATGCGTGAGTTGCTTCACGAGCGTGGCCGGTTCACCGGGCGTCGCATGCTCCAGCAGCACCTTGGCCACACGACCCGGAACGTCGAGCAGCACGAGGCTGCCAATCGTTCCGTCGGCCTGTCGCAAACGTCGTGAGAGCTCGACCATGAGTCCCCAAGCCACCTGTGGGCTCGTCTCCACCTGGCGACGGAAATCGGCGCGGCGCAGCACCAGGAGACTGGACGGCTGCGTGGAAACGACGTGGGCCGAGCGCGGCCGTCCGTCGATCAGGGAGAGCTCGCCGAAATGGTCGCCCACGTTGAGGACGTTGAGAATCACTTCCCGACCGTCATCGCCGATAAGAACAACTTTGACTTCACCGGAGCGCACGACGAACAGCGCTTCGCCGGCGTCGCCTTCGGTGACGATCATTGCCCCCTTGGCAAATCGCTGCTCACGGGTGAGCTCGGCGAATCCACGCACCGCAGTCCGCTCGAGTTCGCGAAACAGGGGCACCGTGGAGAGAAAGTCGGTGATCCGATCGAGCGAAACGCTCATCGAGGGCGGCGTGAATCGCAGAGGCGTAGTTCCGAACGTAACCATCGTGTATCACCTCGGGGGCCGGTGCCCTCGCGGGTGTCCCGTGAAGGTACCAAGGTGGAATAAGGAGGCAAGCGGACAGCCGAGGCCTCCGAACCTGCGCTGGATCGCGTAACGCGGTTATCTTTCATTGATACCCGTAACGTCCATGTAGGTCCGCGCTCCGGTCGATATTTCCGACCCGCGCCAAGACTACGATGCAGATCACGTGCCTCGCCGTGACCGGCATCACGAAGCCTCACGAACTCGAGCACACTTACTCAATGCTGACCCATCTTCGCGACCGCATGGCCGACGCGCTGCGTCGCGCCACCGAAGTGGAGCAGCTGCTGGCGGATCCGGAAACGGTAAAAGACGCGCCGCGGCTCGCTGCACTTGGCCGCGAGCACCATCGTCTGGCTGAAGTCGTCGAGAAGGTCAACCGCTACGCCAAGGCAGAGGCGGAGCTCACCGACGCCCGTGATATGGCCAACGGCGACGACGCCGATTTCGCCGCTGAGGCGAAGGCCGAGGTCGAGCGTCTCGAACAGGAGTGCACGGCGCTGGAGAAGGCGCTGCTGCCGCTGCTCATTCCGCGTGATCCGCTCGACGATCGGCCGGCCATTTTCGAATTGCGCGCGGGTACGGGCGGCGATGAGGCGGCGCTTTTTGCCGCCGATCTGCTGCGCATGTACACGCGCTTCATCGAACGGAAGGGATGGCGCATCGAGGGCATATCGTATTCCGATGGTACACTCGGCGGGGTGAAGGAAGCCGTCTTCAAAGTCATGGGCGACGGGGCGTTCGGTCTGTTGCGTTGGGAGTCGGGCGTGCATCGCGTGCAGCGCGTCCCCGCCACGGAATCGCAAGGGCGCATTCACACGTCGGCGGCCACGGTGGCGGTGCTGCCTGAAGCCGAAGAAGTCGACGTGAAGATCGAAGACAAGGATCTGCGGATCGACGTGTTCCGTTCCTCCGGACCGGGTGGGCAGAGCGTGAACACCACCGACTCAGCCGTGCGCATTACGCATATCCCGACGGGCTTGGTCGTGTCGCAGCAGGACCAGAAGTCGCAGCTGCAGAACAAGGCCAAAGGCATGGAAGTGCTGCGAGCGCGTTTGCTCGATCTGCGGTTGTCCGCGCAGGAAGCGGAGCGGTCGCGCATGCGCAAATCGCAGGTCTCCACCGGTGACCGATCGGCCAAGATCCGCACGTACAACTTTCCCCAGGGACGGGTGACCGATCACCGCGTCGGCGTCACGCTGTATGACATCGACCGCGTGCTCGACGGCGATCTGGGTCCCTTCCTCGACGCGATCGCCTTGGCGAATGCGGAAGAGAGCTTGAGTGGCTGACACCGGCAGGCTGCTGCGCGATGTGTTGCACGACGCCGCGCGGCTGCTCTCCGCGTCGCCCGCGTTGATCGTGGAAGCCCGAGCGGACGGGGCGCCCCTCGATGCCGACCGCGAGGCTCGTTGGCTGGTGTCGGCCGTGCTGGAAGTCGCGCCCGGTGAACTGGGTCGCCTGCTGTCGGTTGGCCAGGCGGTGTCCGATCCCCATGCATTCCAGATCGATCGGGCCACACGTCGGCGGGTGACCGGTGAACCCATGGCCTACTGCGTGGGCAGTGCTCCTTTTCGCGATCTGGTCCTGCAGGTGGACCAGCGCGTGCTCATTCCGCGTCCGGAAACGGAGATTGTGGTAGGGGAGGCGCTACGAATCACCGCCGACCGCCCGGGTGGCATCGCGGTCGATATCGGGACCGGTTCCGGGGCGATCGCGCTGAGCTTGGCCACAGAGGGCCGATTCGAGCGGGTCATCGCGACCGATCTCTCCGATGACGCGCTGGCGGTGGCGGCGGGAAACGCAGCGCGGGTTGCCCTCGAGCAGCCCGCGGCGGCGCCGGTGGAGTTCCGTCAGGGGGCTGATCTGGCCCCGCTCGGCGGCATCCAAGCCCGTGTGATTGTGTCCAACCCGCCCTACATTGCGTACAGCGAAGCGGCGGCCCTTCCTCGCAGCGTGCGGGATTGGGAGCCCACGGTGGCACTCGTGGCGGCCGATCAGGGCATGGCTTGCTACGAGGCGATCCTGGCGGGCGCACACCGGCTGCTGGAGCCGTTCGGCTGGGTGGTGTTCGAGGTTGATGCCCGACGCGCGCAGCAGACTGCGGCCTTGGCAACGACTCGTGGGTATCAACAGGTGCGTGTCGTGCGTGATCTCACAGGTCGTGAACGCGTAGTACTCGCGCAGCACGTAACGGCGTAATTCTCACTTCATTGCTTCTACTCGGCCGAGGAGGCCGATCTCCATGCTCGAAAGCAAGGCGAAGGATCTTGGCCGCACGATCGGTCAAAGCGAAGAGTACAAGGCGGTGAAGCGCAGCAGCGAGGCGCTGAACAACGATCGCGAAGCGACTACGGTGCTGCGGCAGATGGAGAAGATCCGCCAGGATGCGCAGGCGATGATCGAGCGCGGTGAGGAGCCGACGAATGACATGGAGCAGCAGCTCGATACGCTGCTGCAGCAGGTCCAGGTGAACAGCGCCTATCAGGCCGCCATCTCGGCGCAGGATAATTTCGACAAGCTCATGCTGCGCGTAAATCAGTGGATCGCCGATGGCATCCGCACCGGCGCGACCAGCTCCATCATCCTTGGCTGATCCGTCCGCCATGTCGGGAGTCGCTCGCGGTTGCTTCATCGTGCTGGAAGGTGGCGAGGGGGTCGGCAAGACAACGCAGTGGCGTCGGGTGGCCGATCAGCTTGCGGCAGCCGGTCATGATGTCGTGGCGTTGCGCGAACCCGGTGGCACGCCGGCCGGTGACGCGTTGCGGGCGGTGCTGCTCGATCCGACGTCGGCGCTGACGCCGGAAACCGAGGCGCTGCTGTTCGCCGCCTCGCGCGCGCAGTTGGTGCGCGACGTGATCACCCCCGCGATGCAGCACGGCGCGGTCGTGCTGGTCGACCGGTTCCTGTTGTCGACCTACGCGTATCAAGGGAGCGGGCGGGCGTTGGCGCTGGAGGCGCTGCGTGCGGTGAATGCCTTCGCCACCGGCGGATTGGCCCCAGACCTCACGCTGCTGCTGTCGTTGCCGCTCGACGAGTCCATGGCGCGCATGCATGCGCGCGGCAGCGCCGACCGGATGGAACGCGAAGGGGATGCGTTCCATCGTCGGGTGCGCGCCGCGTTCGATGAGGCATTACAGCCCGCCTGGCAGGCGCAGCATCCCGAGATCGGCCCGGTCGTTGCCGTCGATGCCGCTGGCAACGTCGATGTGGTCACGGGACGCTGTCTGGCGGCACTGGCCACGAAATGGCCACATCGTTTTTCCGAGGTGCAGGTGGATCGTGCATTGTCTGCGGGACAGGTGACCCATGGCTGAGCAGCTGCCGGAGACGCCGCGTAGTTCCCGACGTCGCTCGCGCGCAATCGCGGCGGCCGCGCTGTTCGTGGCGCTGCTGTCGCTCGGTGGATGGTGGGCGGGTCGTGATCTCACCGTCGGTACTCCTCAAGTCCGTGCGCCGCTCGGTGGCGCGCGCTTGTTCGATCAGGTCGTGGCCGCGGTGGCGCAGAAGTACGTCGACTCGCTCGATGGGAGTGCGATCTACGACAAGGCCGTGGCCGGATTACTGCGCGAGCTGAAGGATCCGTACACGACGTACCTGGCCGAAGACCGTTTGCGGCGCTTGAACGAACAGATCAGCGGCACCTATGCCGGTGTCGGTTTGCAGATCGACATCCGCGACAGCTGGCCGGTGGTCATCGAGCCGATCGTAGGCGGGCCATCGGAGCGCGCGGGCGTGTCGGTCGGCGACCGCATCGTGATGATCGGGAAAGAATCGACGCGTGGATGGTCGCGCGATGAAACGTCGAAGGCGATGCGCGGACCGCCGGGATCGAGCGTCACGTTCACCGTAGAACGCGGTGATTCGCGCGTGAACTTCACGCTGGTGCGCGACAAGGTGCATCTGCGCGCGGTGCAGCGCGTGCAGCTGCTGCAGAACGGTGTGGGCTACGTGGACGTGAACGTCTTCAGCGCGCAGACCGCGGCCGAACTGAGTGCGGCCGTGGATTCCGTGGTGAAGCTCGGTGCGCGCTCGCTGGTGATGGATCTGCGCGGCAATCCCGGGGGATTGCTGGAGCAGGGCATCGCGGTCACCGAGCTGTTCCTCGATCGCGGACAGAGCATCGTGCAGTTGCGCGCCCGTCCGGGCTCGCAGCCGCAAGTCTACACCGACAGTCTTCCGCAGCGCTGGCCCACGTTGCCGCTGGCGGTCCTCGTGGACCGCGCCAGTGCGAGTGCGTCGGAGATTGTGGCGGGCGCGTTACAGGATCACGATCGCGCCATCGTGCTGGGCGTGACGTCATTCGGTAAGGGCAGTGCGCAGAACGTGTATCCACTGTCGAGCGGCGGTGCCTTGCGTCTGACCACGGCGCGTTGGTACACGCCGGTGGGGAGGAGTATCAACCGTCCGGTGCCGCGGGACCGCGACGACGCGATCGAAGACAGCGCCGAGGTGACGCTGCCTGACACCATCCGCCCGCGCTTTCGCACCGATGCCGGTCGTACGGTATTCGGCGGCGGTGGCATCACGCCGGACGTGATCACCGGCGATACCACGACGCCGATGCAGGTCCAGTCGTTGGCGCGGGCGATGGGCAAGAACGCCGGAGCCTATCGCGACGCAGTGGCCAGACAGGCAGAGGCGCAGAAGCGCCAGATGACTGGCCCGGGTGATCCCGTCACACCGGCCATGCTGGACGCACTCTATGCGGATCTGGTGCGACGCGGGGTCGCGCCGCCGCGCTCCGTGTTCGACAGCGCCTCGCCGTGGATTGCCCGTTCGCTTGGCTACGAGCTGACACGCGTGTCCTTCGGCGCCGACGCCGACTTCATGCGCCGCACACAAGACGACAGCGCGCTGCAACGAGCCATGGAGCTCTTGCAAGGTGCGCGCAGCCCGCGTGATGTGTTCTCGAAGCTCGAAAAGCGCGCGGTCGAAGTGCCCGCGGCGATTCGCTGACGCGACGCGTTACACGCTGCCGGGGATCCGGGTCGAGACCTTCGCGCCTTTGGGCGTGACGAACTTGAACGCATCTTTCGGCAGCACGGCGTCGGGCACCCAGCTGGTGAGCGTGATGGTGCGATCGACGCCCTGCGCATCGAGTACCTGCACGCGCACCGGACGCGCGTCCTCGTCGTCGAGCCAGAGCACGGCCTTGCTGAACGGGACGGAACTCACACTCTTCGGCACCAGCTGCACGCGGCGCGTGGTGCGACCGTCAATCGACACGCTCTCACCGCCGGTAATCGTGAACGCGCGCCGCGGTGTGTCGAGTAGCTGACCGAGAAGATCGGCCACGATCGCGCCGTCGGCATCGACCGGCAGCTTCAGCACTTGTCCCGGCGTGCTGCTGGGCAGGTAGATCCACAGGTTCTTGCCATCGCCCACGATGCGATCGCCCGCCGGTTCGGTGAACGTGATCGACACGCGGTTCGGGCGCTCCTGCACGAACACGCCGCGCGACGCGGCCGTGCGACCAAGAATCGGGTTCGTAATCTTCTGGTCGAAGTTCGCCTGCAGTGTGCGCGTCGTGGACCATGACCTAGCGACGCGCGTATAGGCCGCCTCGGCTTCAGCGACACTCTGCGCTGAAAGCGGAGCCCACGCGGGAACGGCACTGATGAGCACCGCGGCACAGGCGCTCATCGCGAGCGTGCCCGACGGGAATCGATTCATGATGGTCATAGGACTGACTACACGCGTGGGCACAGCAGGTGCCGGCCTACGCCGCTGGCATCGGCGGTGTCGGCGCGAGCTCACGGTCGATTGCTCCGGCGATAAGGCGCAGCTGACGAACGAGTTCGGTGAACTGTTCCGGATAAAGCGACTGCGCGCCGTCGGAGAGCGCCTTGTCGGGCGTGGGGTGCACTTCCACGAGAATACCGTCGGCACCGGCCGCGACGGCGGCACGCGCCATCGGCGTGACCTTGTCGCGAAGTCCCGTTCCGTGGCTCGGATCGGCCATGATCGGCAAGTGCGACAGCTTCTGTACCACCGGGATCGCCGTGAGATCGAACAGATTGCGCGTCGCGCTGTCGAACGTGCGCACACCGCGCTCGCAGAGAATCACGTTCGGGTTGCCTTCCGACAGTACATACTCGGCGCTGAGCAGCAGATCGTTGATCGTGGCCGCCATGCCGCGCTTCAGCAGTACCGGCTTGCCGAGTTTTCCCACGTGACGCAGCAGCGAATAGTTCTGCATGTTCCGCGCGCCGATCTGAATGCAGTCGGCGTACTCGGCCACCATGTCGGCGCCACGTTCGTCCATCGCTTCGGTCACGATGGCGAGGCCCGTTTCATTGCGCGCGAGGGCGAGCAGCTTGAGACCCTCGAGGCCGAGTCCCTGGAACGCATACGGCGACGAGCGCGGCTTGAACGCTCCACCGCGGAGCGCGTGAGCGCCGGCGTTGCGCACGGCATGCGCCGACGCGAGAATCTGCGCTTCGCTTTCCACCGAACACGGACCCGCGAACACCACGACATCGCTGCCGCCCACGCGCACGCCCGGCGCGATCTCGACGATCGTGTTCTCGTTCTTCCATTCGCGGGCGGCCTGACGATACGGCTTCTGCACGATGAGGACGTTCGCAACGTTTGGCAGCCCCTCGATGTACGACCAATCCACCTGTGCGTCGTCGCCCAGGAGGCCGATCGCCGTGCGCACGGCGCCCGGCATAGGGAGGGGCTTGAAGCCCTGTCGCACGATCTCGTCGCAGACCTTCTCGATGTCGGCGGCGCTCGCGTTGGGCTGCATCACGACCAGCATGTCACGTCCTCAGAATTCGATGGACCAGCCGTCAGTCGCCAGGACTGTCGGGCCGGTGTAGCACTCCGCCACGTCGCCGAGGATGTCCACGGCTTCCACAGGCGGATAGAAATGCGTCAGTACGAGACGATGCGCGGACGCCTGCGCGGCGAGCTGTCCGGCCTGTCGCGGGGTAAGATGCTCGCAAACGGCCATTGGCTCAGGCAGTGAACACTCGGCCAACAGCAGGTCGCACCCAGCCGACCACGCCCCGAGCGCCTCGCTCACGCCGGTATCGCCGGTGTACACGAGACGGCGCTCCCCGTCGTTCACGGAATATGCTACGCTCTCAGCCGTATGTGGAACCGGCTGTGCCGTCAGAGTGACGTGTTCGCCCAGTCGCACGCACTCGTCGGGGACGAACTCCCTGACGGTGCACGGAAACCCCGGGGCCAGCATCCACGCGCCGTATACGCCGGCCATGCGCTCGATCAGGGCCCCGGTACCCGGCGGCCCATATATCGTGACCGGTGCGCTGCGCGCCGGCAGCTGGCCCCAGCGCCAGCCCATGAGCAACACGGGGAGATCGGCGATGTGGTCGGCGTGGAAGTGCGTGATCGCCACGTGCGTGATCGACGGCCAGTCAACACCGAGCGCTGCCATGCGGTGCACCGCGCCGCTGCCGCAATCGAGCAGCAGGCGAACCGCCCCCGACCCGTGGCCGGATTCCACCAGATGCGCCGCGCTGACGTGCATGGCGTGCGGTGCGGCAGTGCCGGTGCCGATCGTGGTGAGCTTCACGAGTAGCGCGTTGTCGGGCACATGATCAGCGCCCGTTGAACAGGATACGCCGGAAGGTCGGTGCGCTGGTGCCGCTGCGGAAGCGCGCCACGTACACGCCCGGTGCAACCGTGCGACCATCGTTGGCCGTGCCGTCCCACACAAAGCGGTTGTCGCAATTGCTGCCGGCGCCCGGCGCCCCACGCCCGTAGCGGCCTGCCGCAAACCGGGTCACGCCATCGAGGGCGGGCGCGATCGTGCGGACCATGTTGCCGCGAAGGTCGAGCACATCGAGTGAGACCGTGCCTCCCGGCTCTCCAACGTCGAACCAGAAACACGTACTGAAGGACGTGGCTGACGGAAAAGGATTCGGGAAGTTCTGATACAGAATCGTGGTCGTGGGCAGCGCTGGATCGACGATCAGAAACGAGGCTAGACTGGTTACGCGTATGAAGTCCCCGTTCGGGAGCGCGGCGCGAACGCTCCACCGGTACGAGGTATTCGCTTGCAGGTTGGTCGGAGCTCGAAACGTGGTGTCGAGCAGTCCGGCGGCACCCTGTTCAGGACGCCCGCCATTCGTGATCTCCAGCGTGTACGTCCACGGACCCGCTGCGGGCGTGATGCGCGCGCTCTTCCACACGAACAAGGGACGACGCACGTCCAGGATTTCGCCCGCTGAATTAGGAAAAACGAGCGTGAGCCAAGCGGGCACTGTTCGCGGACCCGTTATGGGTGACTCAGCGACGATGCCCGAGTTGCCTTGCACACTGGCGCGCCAGTACACCGTAGCCTCGCTGGGCAGCGCGCGCGTGATCTGCACGGCGATGGTCGTGTCCGACGTCGTGAACGACGAGTCGACGGCGAGCGACCCCACCGCGAAGTCCACCGTTGTCGCGATCTGTACGCGCACGCGGAGCGGGCGCAGATTCGCGAAGCCAAAGGCGCGCACCACGAGAGACGGCGTCAGGGTCGGCAAGGCGACGGCGGTCGGGCCATCGACGACAACGGTCTGCCCCGACAGCAGTCGGGGCAGGGTCAGGAACGCCGCTCCGCAGCAGAATACTGCGGTGCCCCGCCAACGTCGAGGCGCGACCGACATCACGCCGGCGACGCTTCCGCAGCGGAGCCCTCGGCCGAGTCCTCAGTCGAGTTCTCGTCTTCGGTCTCACCGCCGATCTCGCCGGCAATGGCATCATCCGGCACGATGGTCTCGTCGACCTGCTGACCCCCGCGCAGGCGCACGCTCACAATCGACGATACGCCCGGTTCCTGCATCGTCACACCGTACACCGCATCGGCGGCCTCCGACGTGGTGCGCGGGTTGTGCGTGATCACGATGAACTGGGTGCGCGACTTGAAGTCGTTCAGCATCTTCACGAAACGGCCGATGTTCTGGTCGTCGAGCGGCGCGTCCACTTCGTCCATGAGGCAGAAGGGACTCGGCTTGGTGAGGAAGATGCCGAACAGCAGCGACAGCGCCACGAGCGCCCGTTCGCCGCTGGAGAGCAAGTGAATGCGCTGCGTCTTCTTGCCGCGCGGCGACGCATGGATCTCGATGTCGCAATCGAGCGGCGAGTCGGGATTCTCGAGGCGCAGATCGCACTCACCACCACCGAACATGCGGAGGAAAATCTGACGGAAGTTTTCGCGAACCTGCGAGAACGTGGCCAGGAACAGTTCGCGCGCCGTGCTGTCGATTTCGCGGATGGCCTGATGCAGCGACTGCTTGGCGGCCACGAGGTCGTTGCGCTGTCCGGTCAGGAACTCGAGTCGACGCTGCTCTTCCTCGTGCTCCTCGATGGCCAGCGGATTCACCGGCCCCAGCTCGTCGAGTGATGCGCGCAGCTGCTGCGCTTCGGCACGCAGCGCATCCGTCTCGAGGTCGAGCTCTTCGAATCCGGACAGCAGATCCTCGAGCGTACGACGCCATTCGGTTTCCAGACGCTGACGGATCGCCTCACGACGGCCCGACAGTTCGGTATGACGGAGCTGCGCACCGTGCAGCTGCTCGCCAAGGGCAGAGGCACGACGACGTGCTTCATCGAGCATACGCTCGGCGCCGTCGAGTGCACTCGTGGCGGCGGCCACCGCGCGCTCGGCGTCGGCCAGTCGCGCGTCGGCGTCGGCGAGGGTCTTCTGTTCGGTCTCCAGCTCCGAGCGCCAACCATCGAGCTGCTGTGCCAGATTCTGGTCGGCCTCCGAGAGGTTGGTGAGCTCGCGCGCCAGCGACTCGAGACGAGCGGCGGCGGTGGAGTCCTCTTCGTTCAGTCGCTTCTCGCGGTCGATCGCGACCGAGAGACGCGCCTGGGCCTGGGCCTGGGCAACCTGCCACGTGGCCCGCGCCTCACGCGCCTGCTCCTGATCGCGTTCGGCCACCGACATCGCTTCTCGCGCCTCGGTGATGTCGGCATCGGCTTCGCCGGCGCGCGCGTGCAGCGCATCGGCCTGCTGCGCCAGCTGCTTCGTGCGCGCGTCGAGCTCCTCGACACGTGAAATCAGTCGTTCGGCCAATGCGCTCGATTGCTGCAACTCGCGTTCAGCGCGCTCACGCCGCCGCTCGACTTCCTGCCGCACGTCGGTCGCGCGACGCGATTCCTGCTGCGCGCGGTTCGACGTTTCCGTGGCCGCCTGCTGCGCGCGCTCCGCCTCTCCAAGCGCTAGGCGCGCCGCTTCGGCGGCCATCATACACTCGTCGCGACGCGCATCGGCGGCGGCGAGATCCGACTCCAGTCGCGTGATCTCGGCACGGCGCTGCAGCGGGCCGGGGCCCGTGGCAGTACCCGGCAGGAACACGGCGCCACGCTCGTCGATGAACGCCTCACCGCGGTCGATCGCACGCACCTTGCCCAGTAACGCGCGCACCCAGCGCGACGCGGCGCCGGACGACTGCACACTGCTGGCGAGGGCATCTTCATCGGCACCGAGATCGACGACGACATCCAGCGGCAGCAGCAGCAGCGGACCGGGCTGCGTATCGGCATGCCAACGACGCACGGCGGCGGCGGCATCGGCATCACGCACGACGATCGCGTGCATGGTGGCACCGAGGTAGCGCTCCACGAGCTTCGCGGCCTCGCCATCGGCCGTCAGGAAGTCGGTGAGAGGGCCGAGCACCGCCCCCTCTCCGAAGCGCTCACGCTCCTTCAGGAGCTTCGCGGCAGACGGGGCGAGGCCCACGCGCTCACGCTCGAGCGCCGCCAACGCGTTCAAGCGACCTTCGAGTGCCGTTCGCGACTGCACCGCGCTGGCCAGTGCACTACGGGATTCCGCATCGGCGGTCCGCGCCGTGGCCGCTGCCAGGCGTGCGCCTTCGAGCGCATGCAGCGCATCCTGCGCATTCGCCTGCGTGATCTGCACCTGCTCGCGCGCGGCGATCAGTTCACGTTCGGTGACATCCAGCGCATCGGCCAGCTGTTGACGCTCGATCTCGAGCGCTTCGCGACGCTGCTGCGTGTCGAGATGTTCGCGTGCCGCGCCATCGCGATCGAGTTCGATGCGCCGAGCCTGATCCCGGTGCTCGCGCACCTGCCGTTCGAGCTGCTCGAGCACGGCGCGCGACTGCTGCACCGCTTCACGCGTGGTCTGCTCTGCGGCAAGACGTTCCCGCAGCGCTTCACCGGCGTCAGCCAGTTCCTTCTCGAGCGTGCTGCGGTCGCCAACCGCCCGTTCGCGGTCCTCACGCAGGCGACGGCCGAACGCTTCATTCTCCTTCCGCTCTTCCTCCGCACGCTGCTTGCGCATGGTCGTGCTCCGCTGGCGCTCCTCGCTGACGGCGAGCTCGCGCTCGAGCTTCTGCGTCTTGTCGCGCTGCTCGGCGGACAGGCGCGCCAGTTCAAGTCGGCTGGCCTCCGCCGCGGAACGCGCACCATGCGCCTGTTCACGCAGCATTTCCGCCTGCGCGATCGCTTCTTCGCCACCCGGCACGTCCAGCTGCAGCTCTTCGAGACGGCCATCGAGTGCGGACAGCTCTTCGCGCCACGCGGCCATCTCGCGAGTGGCCAGCGAGATCTCGACCTGAAACCGACGCGCCATCAATTCCGCATGCCGCTCGGCGCGACGACGCTGACGCGCCAGCGAACGCACCTGGCTCTGCACTTCGTTGATCAAGTCGTCGAGGCGCGCGAGGTCGACCGTCGTTTCTTCGAGACGGCGTTCGGCGCTGCGACGGCGATCGCGATACAGCCCGACGCCCGCGGCTTCCTCGAACAGCTCGCGACGTTCGTCGGGGCGGTCGGAGAGCAGGGCATCGATCATCCGGCTTTCGATGACCACGCCGGAATCGGCCCCGAGGCCCGTGCCACGGACCAGATCCTGAATGTCGCGCAAGCGGCACGGTGCACGGTTCAGGAGGTAGTCACTCTCTCCCGAGCGCATCAAGCGCCGCGTAATCACGACTTCCTTGAACGGAATCGGCAGCTCGCCATCCGTGTTGTCGAAGTGCAGCGAGACTTCGGCCATGTTCACGGCCTTGCGGGCCGACGACCCGTGGAAGATCACGTCTTCCATCTTTGCGCCGCGCATCGCGCGCGCACGCTGTTCGCCCAGCACCCAGCGCACGGCGTCGGATACATTCGACTTGCCGCTGCCATTGGGACCGACGATGGCCGTCACACCTTTTTCGAACACAAACTCCAAGTGATCGGCAAAGGCTTTGAAGCCATGGACTTCGAGCTTCGTCAAACGCACTAGAACGCTCTCCCAGTTCGATAAACCAGCACAGGCGCGACGCGCAGGGCGCGCAGAGAATCGGCAAGCGGGGTCGCCTGCGTCGGCGATTCGAAGGCGCCGGTATACACGTTCGCGCTGCCGTCAGGCTGCAGCAGCGCGTACGCCATGATGCCGCGATTCGCCAGTTCGGCGAGTCGCGTGGGGATCAAGGTAGGTGTCACGTTGCGCGCCAGGCGCAGCGCATACGGCACCGACACAATGCTTCCCGATCCGACGATCTTCTGCGCGCGCAGTTTGACCAGCAACGACTCGGCCTGCGCGCGCGTGTTCGACGCGCCGACCGTGACGCGGAACCACTGTTCGTTACCCTCGGCCACGGGCGACAACGCGACGGCGTCGAGCGCCCGAACGCGGGCGTCGGGCATAGCCGCAGCGCGCGTGTTGGCGGTCGCGAAATACACGGCGTAGCGCGAGGCGGATGCCGAGTCGGTAGCGTTCTCCACGGTGGGTGGCGGACTCGTGATACCGACGCTGTCCGGTGTCGGCACGATCGTGCCTGTGGAGTCGCGTAGCAGCGAGTCACGCGGCGCGCTGTCGGTGCGCACCGCGGTGTCCATCGGGGTCGGCGGGACCACGACGCTGGTGCTGTCGGGTTCACGCTGTTTGCCGGTGATCAACTCCGCGACTGGTTCCGGAAGGCGGGCCATGAGTTGCGGCCAGAGGGTGCCAACCGCGACGGCGATCGCACCGATCACCGCCACGATCGCGATAAAGCGACGGCGGCGGCTGGATTCGTCGTCGGTGGCCGCGGCGCGCGCGCGCGCTGCGTTGGGCCGAGGCGCCGCCGACGGCGGTGCGAGCGTGGGCGGCGCGGGCGGCGCGATGAGTGGCACGCCCGGTGGTGTAGGGAACACCGTGTCACCGACGGGCATGAGCGCGCCAACGTATGCACACAAGTCGGCGAAGCCGGGCGTCGCCGGATTGGCGACGACGACGAGCAACGCACCAACTTGATGAAAACCGGCGGAGAGACGACGCCACCGTTCGTTCGCGTACACCGCGTCATGCGCCACCTCTTCCGTGCCGCTGGGCATGAGGAACACGTTCTCGGCACCGTGCATCGGGCGCGCAATCTTGTTGAGCGACACTCCGTACAGAAAGCTGTCCGAGATGCCGTGTGGATCATCGCCGACGAGCAGCGCTTCGATCGCGGGTGCCTCGCCGATCAAGTCGGCCACAGCCACGCGCCGATGCAGTCCCTGTGCCCGAGCGACACCGAGCGCCATCGACGTCGCCGTCGCGGAGTCCGTCGCGGCGATGACCACGGAGCAGATGCCGTCGAGCAGCGGCGCTAGGCGGCGACCTTCCATCTCCCACGATTCGGTCAGACCGAGCGACGTCATGGTGCCCCCTCGAAGATCCAATAACTCTGTCCCGACGCTTTGCCGACGCGCTCCGCGTCGGCGCGAGACGGGTACGGACCGAGTACGACGCGATACAATGTTTTCCCCGCACGATCGGACGTCGTGATGCGCGGCGTCTCTCCGTCGGCACGAATGCGCGAGGCGACTTGACGCGCCTGCTTTTCATCGAGCACGGCGGCAAACGAGACCGTGAATACCGCGCTTGTCGTCGTGTCACGTCGCGCGGTATCACGGCCAATATCGCGTGCCACGTCACGTCCAACGTCACGTGCAGCAGCGCTGTCGGCGTAATCCACGGAATCGCGCGGCGCACTGGTGCGGAACTGCACGGGCTGGTCGAGTCCGGCGGCGCGTGGGCGGAAGCCGTTCCAGCGCATCGTGTACCAGAACTGACGCGCGCCGCCCTCGACGGTCTTCATGTCGGCCAGCGACGATGGATGCGCAAATATCACGTCTTCACCACGCGCGGTCGCGATCGCGCCGTCGGGCAACACGAGCGGCAAATCTCCACGCCATTCACTGCGGACCACGCCGGTCACAGCGTCACTGCCCAAGCTGATCACGTACACGGAATCCGCGCCCCCGCGCGCGAGCAGCACGCGACCCAGCGGGTCCATGCGCAACGCGCGTGGCAGGCCGGGCAGCGTGATCTTGCCCTTCACGCCTTCCTCGAACCGGTCAACGACGCGTAGCAGTGCTTCGTTCTCGACCGCCACGAAGAGGCGGTCACCACTCGGCGTGGCGGCAATTGCGGTGACAGGGTCACCGATATCGACCTCGAGTGCCTTGGCGAGATCGCGCGTGCGCACGGCGATCACTACTTCATTGCCGCCGAAGTACAAACGATCACCGACGGCGCCGGCGGTGGCGCCGAGCGACTTGCGCAACGTGGCCTCGTTGCCGCCGATGTCGAACGACAGACTATCAGTGACTTCCTGACCGGGAGGACGCACGCGCCAGACGATCGCGCGATCGCCCTTGGCACCGGCTACGATGAGTGAGCCGTCGACCTGCGCATAAAGGGCATGGGCGGGCAGTGTGGGCGTAAAGCGCCAATCGCCGCCGCTCGGCGTGTATCGCGTGATCTCGCCGTCGGTGGTGAGGGCGTAGATCGCGCCGCCATCGGCCGACGAGGCAATCGCCAGGTCGTCGGTCCGCGAGGTCGTCACGGTGCCGAGGCGGATGTCGATGCGAACCGGAGCACCGCTCGTATCCACGGCCGCGAGGTACCCGTCTTCGGCGCCGAACGCGATGATGCGATCGAGGGCAGGGACGCGTGCACTGGATCGCCAGAGCGTGGAATCGAGGTCTGGATACCGGGTAGCGGTCATAACACCGCCGTCGCGCGAAACGCGCAACACGATCGGGTCAGGACCACCGGGTATACCAAGATTGGCCTCGGCTCCGGAAGGGCGGGACGAGCGATCGGCACAGCCGCCGGCAACACCGCACGCGAGGAGCACGAGCGCCGTCACAATGAGTGTGCGCACGGGCGAAAACTACCTGTCAGAGGCAGGAGCAGGGAGGGGGGACGGCAGGGGAAATCCCCCTTCGTCCCCCCTTGTTCTCAAACTCCGTTCGAACAAGGGTCGCGACTCAATAGCTGGCGCCGAAGAACCAGGTCCCGAAGCCCTTGGTGCCGGGCCGGCTGATCGGTACCGCCCAGTCCCAGCGCACGATGGCGATGTTGAAGAGGTTGAAGCGAATACCGAAGCCGTAGCTCTGCAGCAGCGCGCGCTGGCGTGAGAAGTCGTACCCCTCGGGGCGCTTGGCCAGGACCTGCTGGCCATCGGACCACGCCACACCGGCGTCGTAGAAAAACAGGCCGTCGATGGGCGGGAGTCCGATAGGCAGACGACGACCTAAACTCCGGATGATCGGGAAGCGCAGTTCCGCATTGGCGAAGGCCACCCGGCTGCCGATCAGCTCGACGGAACTACATGACGTGCCGTCGTCGGTGGGCAGGCCGGTGCAGGCGACCGAGCCCAGGTCCTCGCGGTTGTAGCCACGGATGAAGTCGGGACGACCGATCCACTTCGGGAAGCGCCGCTCGTCGCGACCCACCGACATGCTGGTGGTGAAGCGGGTGGCGAACGTGACGTAGTTGAAGAGGATCGGATAATATCCGCGGATGTCCGCCATATACTCCGTCCACTTCCAGGTCCCGATGCTCGGCTCCACCTCGAGACGCAGCCGGCGTCCGGAGATCGGTCCCGTGTACCCGAACAGCGTGTTGTCGGAGACGAATGCCAGACTCGGCGAGATCGTGTTGGCCGAGGCGACGTTGCGCGTGGGACCGCGCTCGAATCCGCTGGCGAACCCCTGATTGTAGTCCACCAGACGCGTGAAGGGGAATTGCTGCTGATCGATGTTCTGGAAACGCGCGCCCAGCTCGAACCGTGTGAAGCGGTTGAGGGGATAGAGACCGGCCGCAAACACCTGCCGCACCACCAGCCGCGTAATCTCCTGCGATTCAGAAACCTGGTTGTTGCCGAGTGGTAGCTGGGTGTAATTCGACAGCAGGTAGATGGGCTGTTGAGTCACACCGGTGGTGTATTGCAGACGGCCCCCAAGACTGGTGTAGGCCACGAACACCTGCGCGTCGCTGAGCTGTCCGTTGATCGCGCCGGAGAGCGCGAGACGCCGGTCGCCCAACAGATCACTGAGAACGACCGTGGTGCCGCCGAACGTACCTTGGCCGAATCCACCTTGCTGGTACCCGATGGACGGCTGCGCCACATACTCCGGCGTGAGACGCGCCTTGTAACGGTAATCGCGGAACTTGGTGGAGTCGGGCAGGTTGAAGTCGAAGCTGTCCATCAACGCGCGCACGCTCACCGTTTCGGAAAGACGGGAGGCGACGGACACGGGCAGGTCGTCCGACGCGCGCGCCGCCGCACCGACCGTGGGCCGGTAGAACGACTGACGGGCGGCGGCGGTGTCGCTGAGCGTGGCGCGAGTCAGATGGGCCGTGCGATCAACCTTGACCGGCGTAGTTGGCGTGGTTGGCGTGGTCGTCGTGGGCAGCTTGGCGAGCGCGCCGAGCTGCGCCACCACCACCGGCTCGCGGTAGGGCTCTTTCTTGAGCGATCGCGGATTCTTGATCTTCCAGATCGCGTGATCGGTCTTCTCGTAGTACACAAAGGCCAGCACGTCGGCGCCGCGCGCCCAGGTGATGGCCGGTGACTGTTCGGCTACGGCCGTGACGGCACCCAGGACGTTCGTGAGCTGGTAGTGCTGCTCCGACGCGAGGTCGTACAGGAAGATATTGGCGATGCCGGTGCGATCGGTGATGTAGGCCAGCGACTTGCCGTCGGGCGCCCACTGCGGATTGAGACTGCGTCCGCCCTGACCGTCGACGATCGTGACCCTCTGCGTCTCGAGGTCGAGCAGCGACAGCTTCCACTTCCCGATCTTCAGGATGTCGAGATCGGTGTCCTCTCCGCGATCGCTGGTGAACGCGATGGTGCGTCCATCGGGCGACCATTGCGGTTGCAGATCGCCGTACGGATCCTTCGTGACCTGGGTGTAGCCGCCGGCATCGAGATTCGCGATGTAGAGATCGCTGGTGCCGTTTCGCATGCCGCTGAACACGATACGACGCCCGTCGGGCGAGAAGCTTGGACTGAGCACCTGATCGAGTTCGAAATCGAACTTCTTCAGGATCTTCCGCGATTTCACGTCCATCACGTACAGTACGTCGCGCCCACCGCTCTGTCCGGTAAAGGCGAGCATCTTCGCGTCGGGCGAGAACGAGGGCTGCGAATAGACGTAGCGCAGCTGTTCGAAGTCGGGATTCGTGGTCGTTTTCACGAGACGTGTGATACGCTTGCCTGTCTCGGCGTTGGCAAGGTACATCTCGGGGAACACTTCCCCGCGCAGGAAGCTACCGTAGGCGATATACGTGATGTACTTGCCGTCGTCGGACAGCGCCGGCGCCACGAAGAGGCTGGCAATGCTGCCGGTGCGCTTCTGCGAGAGCAGCGGCTCGGCGAAACTGCGGGGACGCTGGAGTTCGGAAACGGCGGGCAGGTACTTGTTCTGCATCGCCTGCTTCCACTCGGCGCTGAGCTCCTCGAGCGACAAACCGATTTCGCGGCGGAAGGCGCGATCGATGCCGACGCTGGGCACGGCGTTCATGATCTCGCCGATGACCTCGTCACCCCATCTCGCGCCGACGTACTGCCACACCGACAACCCGTAGCGATACGGGAAGTACTTGTCGGGGCGCTCCGTCATTTGTGCGATGGTGGGGAGCGCATTGTTCGTGACGGCATCGCGCACCCACGCAGCGGTCCACGGATGATCGGGGCCGATCGAGAAGTACTCGGCCAGGCCTTCCATGAACCAGAGCGGCGGATTCACCATCGCCAGGTTCTGAAGACCTGCGCCGGCGCGGCCGCGCGAGAAGATGTCGAACTGGAACACGTGCACCATTTCGTGCTGGAGCACGTGTTCGAAGCTGGCCCAATCGCCGCTGAAGAACTGCGCCATACGCTGACGCAGCGCATCGGTGACACCGCCGGTGCCTTCGCCGAGATCGCCGAAGACGTTGCTCTGCGCAAAGTCGCCCGACGACCCGAAGATGAGAATCGGCTTCTTCTCGCGGAACTGGTGCGCCATGAGGCGTGACAAGCGCGCGTACGACCGTTCGGCCATGCGCGCGGCATCGGGCGCGACGTCGGCAATTTCCGGATAGTAGTGAATCTGGAAATGCTCGGTTTCGATAACGCGCCAGCGCAGCCGATCGTACTGGACCTGATTCTGCCCGAAGAACTGGGCATGGAGCGGCGAGGCGATCGAGATGATCGCAACAACCAGAGCCGCTCCCCATCGTGTCCAGCGCTGCGCCTGCGGCATTTACCGGGCTCCTTGCGTGGCTTCGGTGTCTATAGGTACCGGCTTTGCGTCTCCCCACAGCCGTTCCAGTTGATAGTATTGACGCAACGTCGGATGAAATACGTGAATGACCGTGTGCGCATAGTCGAGCAGCGCCCAGCGTCCCTGCGAGAGTCCTTCGGTCATTGAGGTAGACACGCCACCTTCCTTCAACCCTGCCTGGATGTGTTCTGCTACGGCGCGGACGTGCGTGTCGGATGTCCCACTGGCAATAACAAAGAAGTCGGTCATATCCGTCACTCCGCGTAAATCGAGGACGAGGATATCGTTGGCCTTCATGTCACTGGCGAGGGCAGCGGCGCGGCGAGCAATGGATTCGCCGGGGCTTGGCGGACGTTCTGCCATGTATGGATTCGGGAGAATTCGAGTGATGGAAAGCCGCTGTCTTTCTGCGGTACCCCATCGGGTGAATGAAGGTTGCGCGGTGGACAGCGACTCGGACAGGGGCAAAAAAAGGGGAGTCCGAGTCTGGACTCCCGCCTGCAGGCAAAAGTGGTGCCGATGACTGCGTGACGATCCAAGCCTTGGTGCGGGTCTACGGCGGCCACACAGCGAACCTTAAAATATAGTGCCAACAGGGTGGCAATTCGGGAGAGTTGGGAAGACTTTTCGCCCCGCACTCATCGGCACCGACCCCGTTGTGCGGTGCATCGGCCCGCTCGTGCAAAACCGTGCACGGTAGTCTGGGACCGTACTCCGTGGCAGCTGTCGCTCCGGGCGAAGTCCCGGAATGCCTAGCCGGATTCATCCGCAATCAATGGTCGGTTTGCGCCGGAATACGCACAGAGTGCCTGCCGCTATCGGGATTACGGACGATGCCCGATATGTAGTCCGGCCCGACCTCGTGAACGGTGAGGTCGGCGGGCATCACGACTGTAGCGACGTGGACGCCGTCTGGATTGAACACGATCCATGGCGTGCTGTCCTTCCCCGCTGTAGGGTAGCGCCGCACCCATAAGTGCTCATCCATGTCCACGATAATGGCATCATAGGCTGGAAGCATAGAAGGAGGGGTGTCGAGCTCCCATACACGCCGTGTCGCTTTCTGCGTCGTTGCATCCTGGCCGAGCGAATCGATGCGTTTCGCCCGCTCCAGGTCGGCCGCCGTCACGCGCCGGTCGCTTTCCGGCAGTCGGCGAGTTCCCGCCGGTGTGCCATCGAGCGCGTACACCTGCACCACTCCGCTATCGGCCGCACCCACGTACACATGGCGCCGTCCGATCGCGAGCTGTGGCGTCCGACCCAGCAACGCGCGGGCGGCGCCAGTACCGAAACCCACGTGCTCCGGGCCGTCCACATCCTCCAACGCCACGCGGAGACCCCTTTCCGCCCACGTGATCCAGACGGAGAGAGGCGTGCGCTGCCGACCACGCCCCGTGGGATCAAACCGACCCCACGCATGATGCACGAAGACGCCTTCAGCGTTGCAAGCACTCCGAAATGCTTCGGCACTACCCGCGAACTCGCGCGTGGACATCGTGCGCGTGATTGCGCCATCGAGCGAGTGCACTGTTACGCGGCGTGTCACAATGTCTTCGACGAACAGTGAGTCCCCGCACCGGAGACCCTGTCTGATGAATTCGAACTCCCCGGGACCCGATCCCTTTCGACCTACTGCACGCTGAAAGCGTCCGTCCGACGAAAACCATCGCAGCGAGTGAAGCCCTTGGTCGGAGACCAGCAGTCCGCCGTCGGGCCGTCGCGTGACGTGTACGGCGTTGCCGAGTACCACGTCGCCGTCGGGATCGTCGTCAGTAATCTCGAGTAGCGGCGTCACGTCGACTGTCCAGAACGGGACTTCAGTTACAGCCGAAGGACGCTCACTGCAAGCCGACCCGATCAGTGCCGCCGCCAACGGAAGTTTCAGGAAGAGGCGTGCTCGAGCGCGCATTCAAACTCACGATCAACGGGGAAACTGCGCAGCTGTGTTCAAGTCCAGGTGTTGGCCAGTTTCCCCCCTACGTGCGGCGGCTTCACGGGCCATCCTCTACAGTGCTGAACTTGATCACGGAGGGATCGAGTCGAGTACTCAATATCTCTCATTAAAAATGTCCCAACGTTTTTCAGAGGCGAACGAGTGCAATGGGCTCGAAATCAGCGTCTGAAGAGCAGGGTGGCGGCGTAAATAGTTGATGGAGCGGGCCTTGCTCGAACAGGGACAAACTCAGGATCTGTAGAATTTCGTATGCGCTATGCCAGTCAAGCTATACCTTGCGTCGCGATCCAGAGGTGCGTCTTCTTCGCGTGCCTTCGCGATCTTCGCGGACTTCGCGGACTTCGCGCGAACGGCGGTGCTGGCGGCTGCTGCGGAGCGATCGGAGAGCCAGCTGGTTCGCGCGAAGCTCGCGAAGCTCGCGGAGCACGCGAAGCACGCGAAGCACGCGAAGCGACGCGAAGAACAGCACAATGGTGGAAAATCGTGCCGACGGACGGCGCGCGGCGAACCACCACTCCTGTTGTGGCGGTTGAAATGCCCCCGTTCACCAAGCAAATCAACAACTTACCCCGCTCCGACGTGAGAACGTTGAGACACTACTGTTACCGAGTAGTCCTTGAGCTCGACAACGCTCGCGCGTCGTGGGCCGCTACGGTGCGGAGGAGCCCATCCTTGCGGCGCTTTGAAGTATTGCACAATACCCTCCGCGCGCTGAGCGGCCTGGCGATCATGGTCGCCTGTCGCGCGGTCGCCGCGCAGGATCGTCCGGTCCTTGACGAGTACAGGGTGCCGGTGATCAAGTTGCGTGGTGAGGACTTCGCCAGCCAGGACATCTTTGCCTCTCCGACCAGTATTGCCTGGGTGGATGGGCAGTTGATTATCATCGACCGCCAGTCGGACCCGAAGCTATTCGTCCTTGACGCGAAGACTGGTGCGATCGTCCGACGTTTTGGTCGGGATGGCGCCGGACCCGGAGAATTCAAGGCACCATGGGATATCGCGCCGTCCGGGCGTTACCGGGAATTCTGGATTTTTGACACGTCGCTCCGGCGCATGACGCTAGTGCAGTCCGACCGCAGCTTTACCGATGGCGTCTTTCGACCCATCCGCTCGGTCGCTCTCGAGGGCGGGGCCAATCTCAACAGTGTGCGCTGGACCGCTGAAGGAACGTTTATCGCGACCGGGTACCTTCGCCGGGGATTGTTCGCCGTGTATGACAGCATTGGGCGTGAACGACCGTCGCGGGGAGACTTTACCTATGGTGATCCCCGACTCCCCGTGTTTGCGAGGCAGCAAGCCTACGACTCGCGGATTACTCTTGATCCCGCGCGCGCGAAGATCGCCGTGGCGTTCAAAGAAGCCGATCGGTTGGAATTCTTCGCCTCGAGTGGCCAGCGCCTGGGCGTCGCGCAACGTCCATTCGGGTTCGAACCTTCGTTCGCCGCGCCACGCAAGCGTGACGACGAATACATCGCCGGCACACAACGGTCGCGAACGGCGTATCGCAATGTGATCGCGACGCAGTCGACCGTTTTTTCACTCTTCTCCGGTCGTCGCCGCCACGAATTCAAGGCCGATGCCGCGTTTGGGCGTCACGTCCATGTCCATTCCTGGGATGGCACCCTACGTATGGTCCTCGAGCTCGATGCGTCGGCGATCGGCATTGCCGTCGATCCGGAGGAGACTGTCCTGTTTGCCAGTGTGCACGACCCGGTGCCGCGTATCGTGCGGTACGCGTTGCCGACCATCCCTCGACAGGCACGATAACGCGCACGGAATCATGTATTTTGGCAGGGCAGGCGGGGGTGTCCTGCCTCAGTTGAAATATGACTCCCACCCGCTCCACACTTTGGAGCACCGGTGTCGGAGGAGTACCTCGACAAACAAGGCTCTTCGGGGAAACGTGTGGGTGACTCTCGGCCCAACAGCCCGCTGTGTTGCGCCACCGAAGCTGGCCGCTGCCAAACGACAACAACCTGAATACTTCCCCGCCGTAAGGCCGAGATTTACCCACGCGAAACTCCGAAGAGCCAAAAAAGAGAGTGCTCCTGCCGATCTCGGCAGGAGCACTCTCTCCAATGACTCCACTTCCGTCGTCGTGTAGACGAACGCCTGCCGCTTACTGCTTGATGATCCAGACTTTGATTTCCGGCTTCACATCAGCATGCAGGCGGATGCCGACACGGTAGACGCCGAGGGTCTTGATCGGCTCGTTGAGTTCGATCTGGCGCTTCTCGATGTGGAAGCCCTGCGCTTCCAGCTGGTGAGCGATGTCGGCCGTGGTGACGGAACCGAACAACTTGCCCTCTTCGCCGACGCGCGCGGCGAAGGTCACGGAGACCTCGGCCAGCTTGTCGGCAATGGTCTGGGCGGCGGCGACGCGCTCGGACTCGAGCGCCTCGAGACGGCCCTTCTCGAGCGCGATGCGCTTGCGATTGCCCGTCGTGGCTTCGAAGGCGAAGCCGCGGGGGATCAGGAAGTTGCGGGCAAAGCCGGCGGACACGGAGACGATGTCACCAGGATGTCCGAGCTTGTCGACGGCGTTACGAAGGATGACTTCCATGGGAGCTCCGGGTCCTGCGATAAAGGTGTGTGAAATCAGCGCGGCGACGATCGGCGCGGTTGCGCGCCGGCTCGGAAGTCACGCCAGGTGTCACCCAGCCCCAAAATGAAGGTGACCGCCAGCATGGCGATCACGACCCAGATTGGACCCAGGATCGGGACCAGCACCACCAACGCGAGCAACGCCGGAACGGCGAAGCGGTCGGGGATCCACCAGGTGAGCACGCCGGCGCCTCGAAAGGCGTACAGCGACCCGAAGAAACAGAACAAATTTGCACCGACCGTTCGCCACTCGGCGAGCGTCGGTAACAGCAACACGGTCACACCGACGACCAACCCCCACACCAACTGATCGTTGAATCGCACGTCGCGCAGCGCCACCAACGGCGGACCGATACGCACCCTCGACAGACGGTGAAACGCGGCCCACCCCAACGCCAACGCCAACAGTGATTCGAGCGCCAATAATGCCGGCGCAATCGAGACCAGTGGTCCCGGGACAAATCCTCGCGCCGACCCCGCTCTGGAGAGCGGTTCAGCCAGTGCGACCAGCACGTTCTCGACCGACGCGGCGCGCTCAGCGGCCCCGGGGAAGCGCTGCGCGAACGCGCGCCACGACTCCGTGTCCGACCGACTGCGCCAGCTTTGCAACGACTCACCGAGTCGGCGCTGATACTCCCGCGAGAGCATCTCCGCCGGACCGTCGAACAGCGTACGGCCGCCACTCGTGCGGGTGGTGAAACCGGTAGCCGTAATGACGGCTGCGAGACCGATCGCCCCCAGCGCCCGGGTGAGGAGCGACGTGCGTGGCGACGCCAGACAGACCAGTCCGAACGACGCGCCCAGCGTAAGCGCCCATCCCCGCCCGAAGGCACCGTATCCCGAAAAGGGGAGGGGTACCTTCCAGATCACGTATCCGGCTCCTACGACCCAGAGCAGAGCCAGCACGAGCCGACCACCTGACCACCAACCGATGATCGCGCAGGACGCGATCGCGACAAGCACGAGCAGGGCAAACTGTTCAACCGGCAGCAGCAGCCGGATCGCTCCGGCCAAGAGAGACAGTGACGCGGGCCAGGCCGGCGCGGCGGTGACGAGCACCATCAGCACCAGCGCCAGCACGAACCACCGCCACCCGCGCTCCTGAGGAGCGGTCGCGGCAAGCTCCGACGCGACCGCTCCGGTCATACTCAGCCCGTCTGTCCCTTCACATACGGAAGAAGCGCGAGGAAGCGCGCCTTCTTGACGGCCTTCGAGAGCTGACGCTGGTGACGCGCATCGACACCGCTCAGGCGGCTCGGCAGAATCTTGCCGTAGTCCGTGATGAAGCGGGCGAGGAGACGGTCATCCTTGTAATCGACGTAGCGGATTCCCGCTTCCGTGATGGGGCAGGGCTTCTTTTGGCGGCGCATAGTTTAATCCTCGTCGTCGTCGTCGTCATCGCCCGCGCGACGGCGCGAAGCGAGCTCTTCATCGCTGAGCTTCGGGGCACCCAGCTCATGCTCGGCCAGCGAGATGAGATAGCGGATGATCCCTTCGTCGAGCTTGAGCGCACGCTCGAACTCGGGCAGAACGGCGGGGACCGTTTCAAAACGCGCGATCGCGTAATAGCCGGTTTCGTGGCGGCCGATCTTGTACGCGAGCTGGCGACGGCCCCAATGCTCGATCTCAGCCGGCGCGGCGAGATTTAGAAGGCCCTGCAACTTGTCCAACTTTTCCAGAATGGCCGCATCTTCGATAGCACTATCGACGATATACACGGCTTCGTAACGCCGCGTAGGGTTGCGGCGGATTTTGAGCTTTGCCACTCGGCAATCCTCCCTGTGGTCTAAGGTGCCCCCCGAAGTGCCGATCCGCGGGAGGAGGGTCAGAGGAACGGTGTGCAGTTCCAGATGAGCCGTTAAGCCTAGCCAGACGTGGGATGGAAGGGAAGGGTGGCCTGCCGTACATTGCTTCGCATATGTGTGGCAGATATGGCTTCGGCAACCCCGCGCGGCTCGGGACGCTCCCTCTGGGCGTCACCTTTCCCGCGCTCGCTCCACGCTACAACGTGGCGCCCTCGCAAGCGGTGCCACTGGTGCTGCAGGAGGGTGACATTCGTGAGCTGCGCATGGCCAAGTGGGGACTCATTCCGTTCTGGGCCGAAGACCCCGGCATCGGTCACAAGCTCGCCAACGCCCGCGCGGACGGGATCGCCGCCAAGCCCGCATTCCGGGCAGCGTTCAAGAAGCAGCGCGGTCTCATGCCGGCCGACCTGTTCTACGAATGGCAGGTGGTGCCCGGTCATCAGGGGAAACAGCCTTGGTGCATTCGACTGCCCGACGACGAGCCGTTCGTGATGGCCGCGCTCTGGGATCACTGGCAGCCCAGGCATGACCCTATCGCCGACCCGATGCTGACCTGCTGTATCATCACGACCGACGCCAATGCGACGATGGAGCCGATTCACCATCGCATGCCCGTCATTCTGCCGCTCAGCGACGTGGAGGCTTGGCTCGACCCCGAGACAGCGCCCGCCGATGCGGCGCGTCTGCTCCGGCCCTACGTAGGACCGTTGCATGCGTGTCAGGTGAAGACGTGGGTCAATGCCACTCGCAACGATGACGCGCAGTGCGCGGCCCCGATGGTGCGTTCCGACGCGCACCGCAGCGAACAGTTCTTCGACGACTGACGCGCGCTGCCTGACAACGCGCGTGACTACTTCGTGCCGCTCGAGCCGCGCAGATACAGATTGAGTGAGCCGAAGCTGAGCTTCGACTTCATCTGGACCATCATGCGGCGATCGTCGTCGGTGATCCACACTTCCGCCTTACCGTTCTTGCTGAAGATGCCCTTCGTCTGAAACGTGGGCTGCAGCACAACGGTCTTGAACGTCCCGCCGGGTACCGTGATGGTCTCCCGGCGCACGACGCGGATACGGACCGGATTCCCTTCCGCTTTGAAGTAGCGCGCGTACTCGTACGACTTGCCGACTTCGAGCGGCAACGTGCGCACAAAGTACAGGAACGACCCCTCGTCGAGCGGGTTCGCGACGGTCGGCTCCTCCGGACGGTCGTTCTCTTTGAACATGCCGCGCTCAGGGAAGATCTCGAAGCGACGCCTGCGCTCGTAGCTGCCTTCGTCGACGTCCTGATGATAACGCAACGAATTGAGCGTGGTCACGTCGAACCATGACTCGTACACGTCGTTCACGCGGTACAACGCGAAGCCGCCTTTGATGGTGAACACCGTGTGCCATACCGAACGGCCCCGCACCTGGGTGATCTCCCGCACTTCCATGCTGCCGTTGCCGACTTTGAGCGAGCCGAAGCGCAGCTCGTAGTCGAGCCGTTCACCGACCTTGAACGGCACCGACAACGCGTCGGCGGGGAGCCGCTGAATCTCGCGACTCTCCGCCGTATCCGCAGCTTGTGCGGGGAGCGGGGACAAACCACCCGCAAGCACCACTGCGGCCGCCAGTGCCGTGCTTATCGAAACAATCTTCATGGCGACCTGCTACCCAGATCGGGCGAAAAGGGTCGGTCAGACGTTGAAGCGGAACAGCAGCACATCGCCGTCCTGAACGACGTATTCCTTGCCTTCCGAACGCACCACTCCCTTCTCCCGAGCGTTCTTCCATCCGCCGTGCGTGATGAAATCCTTGTACGCCACGGTCTCGGCGCGAATAAAGCCCTTTTCGAAATCGGTATGAATGACGCCCGCTGCTTTCGGCGCCGTGTCCCCATGATGAATCGTCCAAGCGCGCACTTCCTGCTCGCCCGCGGTGAAGTAGGTCTGCAGCCCGAGCAGGTGGTATCCGCCGTGAATCAGTCGGTCGAGGCCGGCCGTTTCGATGCCGAGCGAGGCGAGAAACTCGCTCCGCTCCTCGGGCGGAAGCTCCGAAAGTTCGGCTTCGATCTTCGCGGAAAACACCACGATCTCGGCGTGTTCACCGGTGGCCGCCACGGCCGCGCGCAACGCCTTGAGATAGGGACCTTCGTCACCCGCCAGCTCGGCGTCGGTGACGTTGGCGGCATAGAGCACCGGCTTCGCCGTGAGCAGTTGGAGCCCCGCAAGCGAGTGCAGATGTTCGACCGACAGCCCGGCGCGAAGCAGCGGCATACCTTCGGAGAGTGCCGCGAAGGCCGCTTCGAGCGCCGGCATTTCCGCGAGCGCATCCTTGTCGTTGGCCTTCGCCGCGCGCTTCACTTTGTCGAGGCGTTTCTCTACCACGCTCAGATCGGAGAGTGCCAGTTCCAGCTCGATGGTTTCCTTGTCGCGCGCCGGATCGGGCGAACCCATGACGTGCGTCACATCGTCGTCGGCGAAACAACGGATCACATGCACGATGGCGTCGGTCTCGCGGATGTTCTGGAGAAACTTGTTGCCCAGCCCTTCGCCCTGCGATGCGCCCTTCACGAGCCCGGCGATGTCGACGAACTGCACCGCCGCCGGCAGCGTCCGCTTGGGCTGCACGATCAAGGCCAGCTTTCCGAGACGCACGTCGGGCACTTCCACCATGCCGACGTTCGGGTCGACCGTGCAGAAGGGATAGTTCGCCGCTTCAGCCTTGGCCGAGGTCAGGGCGTTGAAGAGCGTGGATTTGCCGACGTTGGGGAGGCCGACGATGCCGAGTTGGAGCACGGGAAAAAAGTCAGGGGTACGGAGTGGGGGGATAGGGAGACGCGAGGCGCTCCGGCTGCCGTGGAATGTAGTGGGGGGCGGTGGATTGGTGACGGCGTTTGGCGGGGTGGGGGCACATTGGCGGGATGCAGGACTTTCGAAAGCTCCGCGTGTGGCAGCGCGCTCAGTCCTTCGCCGCCAACGTTTACGGCGTCACCCAGCATCTTCGCGGGCGGGACGTCGTGTCATTGCGGAGCCAACTTCGTCGCGCCGCGCAATCGATCGCCGCGAACATTGCGGAAGGGGCAAATAGCGCTGGGCCCCGTGACTTTGCGCGGTACCTCCAGATAGCGATCGGCTCGGCCTCCGAGACGGAGAGTCACCTCGATCTTGCGCTTCGCACCGCGGTCATTCCCGCCGCGGTCGCGATGCCCTTGATTGACGAGGTTGTCGCCGTTCGGAAGATGCTGATCGTGTTGCGCCGACGAGTACTCGAGAGCGGAGATTGAGAACGCAAATCGGCCGCCGACGCAGGAAGCATCGGCGGCCGGATCACTCATAACTTCAAACTTGAACTCATGACGCAACACTCACGTGAGTCTGGCGTTTTGAGTAAAAGTTTGGAGTTAAGGGTCTTAGCGCAAGAACCAGGGGGCCAACACGAGACTCACCACCGACATGAGCTTGATGAGAATATTCATCGCTGGTCCGCTGGTGTCCTTAAACGGATCGCCCACGGTGTCACCCACGACCGCAGCCTTGTGCGGATCGGAGCCCTTGCCGCCCAGGATGCCGCCTTCGATCATCTTCTTGGCGTTGTCCCACGCGCCACCGGCGTTGGCCATGAACAGGGCCATCATGACACCCGTGACTGTCGCCCCGGCCAGCAGGCCGCCCAGCGCCGTGACGCCGAGGAACTTGCCGACGAAAACGGGAAGCAGAATCGCCACCAGGCCCGGAGCGATCATTTCGCGGATCGCGGCCTTGGTGGAGATCTCGACGCAACGCGCCGAATCCGGCTTCACGCCGGGCTTGCCTTCGAGCAGGCCCGGGATCTCGCGGAACTGCCGACGGACTTCTTCCACCATACCCTGCGCCGCACGACCCACGGCGGTCATGGTAGCGGCGCCAACGTAGAACGGCACCACGCCGCCCACGAACATGCCGATCACGACCATCGGGTCGATGAGATTGAGCACCGTGAGGTTCACGGCCGAGGCGTAGGCCGAGAACAGTGCCAGCGCGGTAAGGGCGGCCGAGCCGATCGCGAAGCCCTTGCCGATGGCAGCGGTGGTGTTGCCGAGGGCGTCGAGGCCGTCAGTGATTTTACGGACTTCTGGTCCGAGATGGCTCATCTCGGCGATACCACCGGCGTTGTCCGAGATCGGGCCGTACGCGTCGACCGACATCGTGACTCCCACCGTGGCGAGCATACCCACCGAGGCGATCGCGATGCCGTACAGGCCGGCCGACGTGAACGACACCCAGATCGCGGCGCAGATCAGCAGCACCGGTACGATGCAGCTTTCCATACCGACGGCGAGGCCGGCGATGATGTTCGTGGCCGGACCCGTCTTCGAAGCTTCGGCAATGCGGCGAACCGGGCCCGCCGCTGTGTAATACTCCGTGACGAGACCGATCGAGATGCCCGACACCGTTCCCGCGATCACGGCGAAGAACGGTCCGAGGGCGGGCAGCGCCGTGCCGTCTGCCATCGTCATCCCGAGCGGCACCATCGCCGTGATGAAGTACGCGAACACGAGGAACAGACCGGCGGCGATGAACGTGACCAGGCGCAGCGCGTTGGCCGGATCGCCCTTGGCCAGAATGCGCATGGCGAAAATGCCGATCAGCGACGCCACGAGACCGGCCGCCGTGTAGGCAACTGGCAGCAACATGGCATTCACACGCGATGATTCAGGAAGCAGCGTACTGGTGGCCGCGAGGGCGATCGTGGCCACAATACCGCCCACGTAGCTCTCGAAGATGTCGGCACCGAGACCGGCGACGTCGCCCACGTTGTCCCCGACGTTGTCGGCGATGGTGGCTGGATTGCGTGGATCGTCTTCGGGGATGCCCGCTTCGACCTTGCCCACGAGGTCCGCGCCTACGTCGGCCGCTTTCGTGTAGATGCCGCCACCGACGCGCGCGAAGAGCGCGATCGACGAAGCGCCCATGGCGAAGCCGGAAATGATTTCGGAGAACAGCTTGGCATTATTCGTCATCTCGCCCTTGGCGAGGAACGCAAACACGATGGCGATGCCGGCGAGTCCGAGCGACGCGACGGCGAGGCCCATGATGGACCCGCCGCCGAACGCGACACGCAGCGCCGCTGACTGGCCGCTGGAGCGCGCCGCCTCTGCCGTCCGCACGTTGGCGGCCGTGGCGCCTTGCATGCCGATCCAGCCACTGGCCACCGAGAGCAGACCGCCGATGACGTAGGCGATGGCAGTCTTGATGCCGATCGCCCAAGCCAGGAGGCCGGCCACGATGACCAGGAAGGGCAGGAGCACCACGTATTCGGCGCGCAGGAAGGCCATGGCGCCAACGTGGATTTCGCCGGCCAGATCCTGCATGGCCGGCGTACCGGGGGAGAGACGGCGAATACCGCCGAAGGTCAGGAACGTCGCGATGAGGCCGACGACGCCCGCGCCCAACGAAAGCAGCGGGAGTTGGTCGAACATGTCGGTGTGGCTGGAGGGGACTGGGATGACCGGACTCGTGCCCTAGGTCACCGAGGGGTGGTTCAAGATAAAAGGATAAGCCACACCGACGCGGATGACTACTGCTTGCAAACGCCTCGCGGGTCGAGCTTGGGCTGGTTGATCACCGGACGGCCCGCCCGGTTGCCGAGATCCAGGGCGACATCGGCGATCAGCTTGGCCACCCGCTCCATGTGCGGATAGTCGATGTACTGCGGTTCGTCGGTGAGCTGGTGATACGCCGAGTGGCCGCCGGTGGTGAAGAAGGTGACCGGGATGCCCCACCTGGCATACTCGTAGTGATCGCTGCGGCAGTAGATGTTCATCGGGTGGTCGTTGGCATCCATGCCATAGTCGAACTTGAGGTTGTGCTTCTTGGTGGTGTTCACGCTCTCCACGAGATCACCGAGTTCGGTGGACAAGCGCCGGGAACCGACCAGCTGCAGATAATCGGGGCCACCGCGCAGATCCTGGCCGTCTTTGGACAGGCCGGTGAGATCGGTGGCCGCACCACGGCCGACCATGTCGATGTTGAGCTGAGCGACGATCGAGTCGCGCGAAACGGTCGAATGCTCGATGAAAAACTTCGAACCCCACAGTCCCTTCTCTTCACCAACGTGCCACACAAACAGCGTGGAGCGCTTCGGCTTGGTCTTCATGGTGGACAGCAGTTCGGCGATCTCCTGTACGGTCACCGAGCCCGAGCCATCGTCGTCGGCGCCGTTGAAGATGGAATCGCGACGGGTCGGAGTCGTCTTTCGCATCTCGGCCAGCTCGGCGTTGATCTGCACGAACTGTTCGGCGTTCCCCATCTTGTCGTCGTTCTCGGCGCCGCCCGGACGTACGATCCGGTTGAACACCAGCACCGAGTCGTGGTCGACTGATTTACGTGACATGCCCACGTGATCGCTGTGCGCGCCCACCGCGACGTACTGGTGCTTGAGCTTCCGATCGCTGCCCGGCAGAATGGCGACGACATTGCGCGCCGGGAACGGCGACAGTGTGACGTCGAGGAGCGCTTTCACATTCACGGTTGCGCCGACGGTACCGGCCTTCAGGTCGCTGAGCGGCGATGTGAAGAGCTTCGACATCGCGCCGGCGCCGACGAACAGGCGAGGACCGCCGAACGCCGGATCGTCCACGTACACACCAGGGCGCAACACATAGCCGAAGATGCCCGCTGCCTGCTGCGGTACCACGAGTACGATGCCCGCCGCGCCGGCCGGAACATCCACGTCGCCTTCCACCGACTGCTGGATGGCGGACTGCGAGAGAGGCACGGTGAGCACCACCAGCTTTCCCGCCACCTGCTCGGCTGGCAGCAGCGAGGCCTCACCCATCATTCCGCCGAACACCACCGGCGTGTCGTTGAACGTCATCGTACCGCCGCCCTTGAAGCCCCACTCCTTGCCGAGTTCGAGCGAGGCGCCGCCGACGATGAACGACGACATGGGATCGACTTTCTTACTCTTGAGTGGCAGTGTCTGGAAGAACGTGCCGCTGTCGCCGGCCGGCTGGAGGCCAAGTCGCTTGGCTTCGCGCGCCAGCAGTTCGGTGGCCTTGAAGCTGCCTTCGGTGCCGGCATCGCGTCCCATCAGCGAGTCGTCGGCGAAGATGTAGAGCCTCGTTATGAGGTCGTCGGCCGTGATCGCACTCCTGGTCGGGCGCGGCGCCAACTTGAGCGGTAGGGGCGCGCTCGGGGCCGCAGTAGCGGACACGGGCTGCGGCTGGGGTGCGTCCTGCGCCCCGGACACCGACGCGCCGATCACTGAAACCAGCGCAGCGGTCGCCAACAGGCCGCCTATGCGAAGGGTCTGACAGACGGTCGAGAAAACGGGTGAACTCATCGGGCACTCGAAGAAAGAGGAATGCGCGCCACGTGCACCTGTGGTGCCGGTTTCGTGGTGGTCCAGGTGGCCAACAGGGTATCACGCAGCACCGCGAGACGCGGAAAGCCGCTTTGCCGTGCTCCCGACGTACGGGCCAGACTGCGGGTTTCACCTACCGTCGCACCGGTCACGCGACGCAGGAGGATCTCCGCTTCGTCCGCGCTACGCTGTTCGAGCCACGCCACAATGGGCTCGGCCCGACTGTCGAGTACGACGGATACCCGGCCAATCGGATCGCCTTCGTCGACCCGTACCGGCGCGCCGAAGGTGGCGCCGCCATCGGTCGAGGTGGCCACGAGCACGCGTGCGGTGTCGTGGGCTGCGGTATACCATGCCACGACCACCGTTTTGCCGCTGGCGGCCACCTGTGGCCCATTCACGGGGCAGCCGGGGTAGTACCAGTCGTCGGCGTGTACGAGCACCGGCGGACTCCAGCCACTGACCAGTTCGCGCACGATCGCGATGTCGCGAATGTCCTTGGCGGAGCGATCCCGGTACACGATCACGCGACCGTTCGATCCCTTGGCAGTCGATGTCTGGCAGCAATCGCAACTGCGCGCGTCGAGTACGGCGTCCCGGGTGAGCGTGCCGTCGTCGCGGACCACGGCCGTGCGTATCGTCATCTCCCGCGTGGAGTCCTTCATGGCGCTCTTGCGCCCATCGAGCCACACGAGCCCGAGGTTGCGGCTGCCGTCGGCCCACAGCGACACGAACCCATGCTCGGCCGGTAGTCCGTCGGTGTGCGGCGTGACCGGAGCGCTCCAACTCCGTCCGTCGTCGCGCGAGCGCACGGTGCGAATGCCGTAGGCGTAGGTGCCGGTGCCTTCGCGCTCGAGCCAATGCGCGGCGAGGTCGCCATTGCCCAGCATCGTGATGGCGGGGAAGTCGGCCCAGTTCACGAAGAACGGGCGGTCGGCGGCTATCGTCCGCGACGAATCCCACGTGGCGCCGTTCCACTTCGCGAGACGGATCGCGAACGAGGAGTCGGCGCGTTGTTCCGTCCATGACACGTAGGCCGCACCGCTGTCGTCGGCGATGACGAATGGCATCTTGCTGCCGGGCGGTGCCGGGCTGGCGATCTCTTCGACGGCGCCGAGGATGGCGGTCGACGTCGATGAGGCCCTGGAACTGTCGTTCGCTCCACAGGCGGTGGCCACGATCACGAAAGTGGCGAGGAGTAGGCTGCGAGCCGGAGATTGGGGTAGCATATGAGAACGTTGGGCGTTCGGCGCAAGAACGGCAACCGCCGGAACACTCACGACTCCGAACTTGAACTCATGACGCAAGACTCACGTGAGTCTTGCGTTTTGCGTAGAAGTTTGGCGTTCTGGGTATTACTTCTCGCGAGGTGTATGATAGCGTGCGAACATGGGAGAAGCCCAGGCACTTTCATCGGAGAGAGCTGCGTGATGCGTGGTGGATTCTGGCAGGCGGTGACCGTTTCGTCGTGCGTGATGGCGGGGCTCGTGGTCGTGCCATCGATAGGCGCGCAGATTTCGCCGCTGTCGCAGCGACCGGACACCATTCGCGGGCTCGCCTACGACAGTCTGGCGTTCCGTCCCATGGGGGGCGCGCTGATCACCGCGGAACCCGGCGGTGAGACGGCGGCCAGCGATTCGCTGGGGCGCTTCACGATCTACAGCGCGCAGCGCGTCATGCGCCTCGTGGCCTTTCACGAGCGGGCCGATCGGCTGGGGCTCGGTGAGTTGATCGCCACGCGTCCGGCGGGTGACGGTCCATGGGAACGTCCCATCGTCGCTACGCCGGGTATGAACACGGCGTGGGCGCGGCTCTGCACGGGACAGCGTCGTCCCTCGAATGGCATGGGTGGCATTCTTTTCGGGTCCACCACGGCGGCCGATGGCACGACGCGCGTGGCGGGCGTTGGGCTGGTGCTGCAGTGGCAGGCGGTGAAGAGCATCCTGGACACGACACCGAAGTTCGAAACCATGACGGTGCGCAGCGACTCACTGGGGAGTTTTATCTTCTGCGGCGTACAGGAGTTCGGTCCGGCGGCGCTGGTCGCGTCGTCGTCGCAGTACCGCACCGACAACGTGCTGGTCGAAGCCGACGCGGCTTCACTGCGTCGTGTGGACCTGATCCTCGGCGCGACCACCGGTCCGACGTCCGCCGCCACGGTGCAGGGGCGTGTGGTCGACGAGAACGGCGCTTCGGTGCCGGCGGCCATGGTGATGTTCGGCGGCTTCAAAACGGAGATTATGTCGGGGCCCAATGGCCGCTTCACGATCAACAATGTGCCGACCGGCAGTCGCATGGTGTCGGCGCGCAAGATCGGCTTCGTGACCGGGGCGAAGCAGCTCGACGTACTCGAGAGCGGAGTGACCGGTCTCGAGGTTCTGGTGGAGAAGGGCACACTGGTGGAGCAAGTGAACGTGCGCGCCACGCGCATCAAGTCACGGGACGCCACGGAGCTCGACGAGCGGAAAGGGTCGGGGCTTGGACGCTTCGTGGACTCGACGCATTTCGTGAAGTACGCCGAAGTACGTCAGGCGCTCGACCTGCTGCCGGGTATTCGCACGCAGGTGGGACGCGTGCCGGGTGACTTCGTGATCCGCGGACGCAGTAACTGTATGGCGTCGTTGTGGGTGAACGCCGTGCGTGAGCCGAACACCCCCGACAACCTGATCGCGCGCTTGCCGAAGAGCGAAATTGCTGCGCTCGAGATCTTCAACAACGAGATGCAGGCGCCGGCGCGTTTTCAGACGGCGGGTAATCAATGCGCGGTGGTCGTGGTCTGGACGAAGCAGCACATCAACGCCAGGCGGTAAACGTCGCGCGACCGGGCGTTCAGCGTCCCATCGTGCTGACGGCTTTCTCGGTGCCGTCGGCGATCCACAGCTCGAGTGCGGTGACCATGCGAGGATACAGTGCTTCAACGAGTTCGCGCTCGTCGCGCGGCATGGTGTGCAGCACGAAGTCGGCGAGGTCACCGATCTGGCGTCGTTCATCGACCGGCTTGATGCCGATGCGCAATCGCGGGTAGGTGGGCGACTTGAGGTGGGCTTCGATACTCTTGAGCCCATTGTGTCCACCGGGGCTGCCGGCGGCGCGCAATCGATATTCGCCGGCGGGCACGGCGACTTCGTCGACGATGACCATGAGATCGTCGGCGGCCTTCCAGCCTTCGCGCTTGAGGTACGGGCGCAGCGCGGCGCCACTGAGGTTCATGAACGTCTGCGGCTTGACGAGCTTCACCTTCTTGCCGCCCACGAGGCCCTGCGTCGTGACGGCGTCGCCATCTTTTCGCCAGGGATCGCAATGCCAATGCCGGGCGAGGTGGTCGACCAGCCACCAGCCCACGTTGTGTCGCGTGTGTTCGTATTCCCGGCCAGGATTGCCGAGTCCGACGATGACTTTCATGCGCAGGGGTAAACGGGCGGGGCGCGGAATGCGCCAGCGTGGGGTGACCATGCTGAACGGACTCCGCGCCCCGTACGATCGAACAAAAAGGCGAGAACGTCGAGATTACTTCTCGTCGGCCTTGGGCTTCGCGCGGATGACTTCGGGTTCGGCGGCACCGTCGACCACGGCTTCCACGGCCACCTTCGGCACTTGCACGATGCAAACGGTCGTGCCCGGATCGTCGAGCACCTTGATGCCGGCGGGGAGCACGAGATCGGACACGTGCAGCGACTTGCCGACCTTCAGCGCCGACACATCGACGTCGATGTGGTTCGGGATCGCCGACGGATCGACTTCGATGTGCAGCTGGTGCATGATCTGGTCGAGCAGGCCGCCTTCGAGACGCACGCCATCCGGCACGCCGACGTAGACGATCGGGCAATGCACCGACACCGTTTCACCAACCACCAGCTCCTGGAAGTCGATGTGCGTAATGGTGCGCTTGAACGGGTGCCGCTGCACTTCACGGATCAGCGTGCGCGCATTCTTGCCGTCGATGCTGAGCTCGATCACCGTGCTGCTGACCGCGATGCTCTTGAGGAGTTTGTCGGTATCGCGCGCGTTGAGCATCAGCGACTGCGGATCGCGGCCGTGGCCGTAGATCACCGCGGGGATGTTGCCGGCCTGACGAATCTTGCGAGCGGCGCCCTTGCCGGTTTCGGCGCGAACGGACGCGGAGAGAGAAGCGGTAGACATTGGGACAACCTCTGGGAAAAGTGGTTCGGGAGTAACCGGAAATGGTCGGCCCGGCCATTGGATAACGGCGAAGTAGGGAGTACGGAGTCCGGGGTACTCCCAACCCCCGACTTCCTACATCGCCGTCATTCAAACAGTACGCTTACCGACTGGTCGGCATGCGTAAATCGGATCGCCTTCGCCAGCAGTTCGCCCACCGAGATCACGTGCAGCGACGGAAACCGACGCTCGGGCGGGAGGTTGATGGAGTCGGTAACCACGACTTCCTTGATCGGTGCGTTCGAGAGCCGTTCGACGGCGGGACCGCTGAACAGCGCGTGTGTGGCGCACACGTAAATGTCGTTTGCGCCGAGATTCTTCAGTGCATGGGCGGCTTCGGTGACCGTGCCGGCCGTGTCGATCATGTCGTCGGGGATGAGACAATCGCGGCCTTCGACTTCACCCACCACGTTCATCACTTCGGCCACGTTGGCCTTGGGACGCCGCTTGTCGATGATGGCGAAGGTGGCGTCGAGACGCTTGGCAAAGCCACGCGCCATCTTCGCCGATCCTACATCGGGGGCCACGACGCACAGGTCCTTGAGCCCCTTCTTCCGGAAATAATTCGTGAACACCGGAGCCGCATAGAGGTGATCGACCGGCACGTCGAAGAAGCCCTGCAACTGGTGCGCGTGAAAATCGAGTCCGAGCACGCGATCGGCGCCGGCGGTCTCGATCAGGTTGGCCATGAGCTTGGCGCCGATTGCGACGCGCGGCTGATCCTTGCGGTCCTGCCGGGCGTATCCCGTGTAGGGGAGCACCGCGGTGACGCGCGAGGCCGAAGCGCGGCGTGCGGCGTCGATGAGCAGCAGCAGTTCGAGGACGTTCTCGCCGGGCGGATTGGTGGGCTGCACCACGAATACGTCCGCACCACGGATGTTCTCGTCGATGCGCACGAACACCTCTCCGTCGGCGAAACGCGTGCAGGTCACCTTGCACAGCTCGGTGCCCAGCATTTTCGCGATCTCTTCTGCGAGCGGCTGATTGGCCGTTCCGGAGAGGATCTTGAAGCCGCGCGGCGACGGGGACGGTGCGTCCAAAGACGGAGTCATCCGGAGGTCTCGACCTGCGTGAAGGGTGTTGGCACAGAACCAGTACAAATGGGGCGGAGTGTCACCGGTACCTCTGTGAGGCGCGGTGTCTCCGTCCCGGGACAGCCGTTAAACATAGCCAATACGCCGGCACAGAGGGAGTGGCTCTGGCTCAGCTCGTCATAAATTTCGTCGTCGCGCCGTGACAAGACCGTGATCGCGTTGTCGTCAGAGAGTCACAGGTAGGGCGAATTGTACGGCTCGCCGCGAAGTGGCGATGTCCCTCTCACCCCCTTGACCTCGTCTGCACAATCTCTATGTCAGCCGCGTCGCGTGTGCGCTGCTCGCGGTTGTCATGACCGGCCTCCCCGCGCTCCGGGCAAACGCCCAAGGCACCGAGGGCTTCGTGGCCGGTCAAGTGCGGTCGGCCTCAGGCGCGGCGGTAGTCGGCGCGACCGTGACCGCGCGCAACCAGTCCACCGGCACCCAGCAAACCCGCCAGACCGACGCCCGCGGTCGCTATGTGTTCGCGCAGCTCCCGATCGGTGGACCATACACGTTGACCTTTCGCCAGCTT
>NZ_JBDNFF010000365.1:0-2919 GCF_041689975.1 Gemmatimonas sp. | reverse complement strand
TCCAGTGCAGCGCCTAGTAGCAGCCCTGAGTCACCCAAGGGCGCTACGAACGTCCAGCGCTCGCCGCTCGGAGCGAGTGGCGGATCGATGCGGGCTTCTCGAATGGAGAGGCCCTCAAGACTCAGCCACCGAACGCGTACGCCTCGACGATCCGTTACGACCAAGGTGTCGCCGTGCAGCGCAATCGCCGACGGTCGATCGAACTCATCGGGACCTTCTCCGCAACTGCCAAATCGATTGAGGACTTTGCGCGAGCTTCTTTCGAAGACGACGAGCTCGCAGGTCTTTGGTGTTGAGACGACTAGGACGCGATCCGAGACAGCAATAGATCCAACGTTACTGAGCCAGTCCGCGCCATCCGCCGAGCCGAAGCGACCGGTCTCGATCAGGGACACCGTGCCAGCAGGCGAACTTGAAGAAACTGGGACGGGTAGATCGGCGAAGTGCCACCGGCTACGGCCGGTTTCGCGCGTGGTTGCTGCAATATCATTCGGGGCCACAGAGCAGCTTGCCAGCAGGACCGGCCCGGCGATCAATAGCCCTCCGGAAGCTCCTCCTGCCAGCGCACTGACGACTCCTCGCACATCACGAAGGATGCGCGAGCCGCTGCCACGAGCGGCCGAGAACGTACTTCGGGCCAATGCGGCAACTCCGGTCTTCTTCGATACTTCTGGCACTCTCATGCCCCTCGTGGAGGAGTGCGCCGATGGCGCGCGGCGTAACGGACTCGATGGGTATGCTCCAACAGTCAGCCCAAATGATTCATGCATAGCACGATGCTATTGAACGAATTCATTCTTCGCGATAGCCCAGCAAAGTCAAATGCTTCGAGCATCCACTCGATGATCGCATCGAGGCCGCACTTCAGCCCATCCGGACGAGGTACGAGACATCAACTTCGTCATTTGGCCGCAACCTATAGTAGTTGGGGATCAATCGCTAAAGAGTACACGCACGAGGACCGTGTCGCGTCGCCATTTCGTACCGTGCTCTGCCCTGCACGTATGTTGTCCGGCCACGTGGGACGGATGCCATTCTTGCGAAACTGGAGCGTGCCTCGCTTGAAGAAACGCTATCGACTGCTGTCCTGTGCCTTCGCGACCTTGCCTTGAGCCTCTTGAAAGAGCAGGGTCGGACGATCTGCCACCCATACTTCTACACAACGACGTCGAACGTCCATGGCACTGCCCTTCCCAAAGTCTCGCCAAGCCTGACCGGTAACGCGCATCACGAAACGGCTCAAAATTGATTGATACGCACCGAGTTCTTTTGCGACAGCGATCATTCCGCCCATTGAAGTGGCGCGCCGATGCATTTGTGTGACGTAATACCAATCGCGCAACACGCGAAATCGTGGCACGCTCCGCCCCCGCAATCAGCGTTCGAGAAACGCGCCGTCACGCATACCCATGGCCGCCGCTGCTCGTGTAGCGCTCAACCGTAGGTCAAGCGCGTCGAACCTCGCCAGCAGTTCTGGACAGGTACCAAGCACGTACGTCCACCTAGTATCAACTACTTCATCAGTCAGTTGCATCGCACTTTCGATGGAGGTACGCGGATCACTTCATGCGCAACGTCTTTCCGAGCATTCTTAACCGTTTGACTGCGAATTGTCAACGCGGTGTTGCGGTACGCGTTCACCGCAGCGCGGTGCGCGCGAACAGCGAGAACGCTCGCGGAGTCCGCTAAGAGCACCTACGCCGGACGGAGCACCCGCCCCGCCCCAGCCGACGGCCGCTGCCCGTCGCGCACGGCAATCGCACCATTCACCACCACCGCCGCGATACCCAGCGGGTACTGAAAAGGGTTGGCAAAGGTGGCGGTATCAGCCACGCGGGCCGCATCGAATACCACCACGTCGCCGGCCATCCCGGCGGCGAGCACGCCACGATCAGCCAAGTGCACGCGGGCCGCGGGCACCGCGGTCATCTTTCGGATCGCACTGGCTAGCGACAGCGCCTTCCGCTCGCGCACAAAGCGACCGAGGACGCGCGGAAAGGTGCCGGCGCCGCGCGGATGCGGGCTGCCGCGACGGGTCGGTCCGTCGATCGCGAACGCGCCGCCATCGGAGCAGACCATACTGAACTCATGCGCCAGCAAGCGGTCGATGGTGTCTTCGCTCATGGCGAAACCCAGCATGCCCACGTCGGCCCGATTGCGCTCCAGCAGGCCGATCGCCGCCAGATACGGGTCCATCCCCTTGGCCGCGGCGTACGTTCCCATGCGCTTACCCTCAGCGTCGCGGTCGATGGCGTCGGCCACGCGCGAGACTTGTACGTTCTCCCAGCCGCCAATCAGCTCCACCTTGGCCAGCGCCTCAGCACGAATGCGCGGCGCCACCGTGGGGTCTTGAAGCCGCGCCAGGAAAGCGGCCGTCCCGCCGTCGCGACTCCACACCGGAAACAGATTGGTGAGTCCGGTGGAATACGCTTCGTACGGATACACATCGAACTGCACGTCGATACCCGCCGCGCGTGCCGTCGCGATGCGCGCCAAGGCGGTGTCGAGCTTGGGCCAGTTACGGGTACCCTGCATTTTGAGATGCGAGATCTGTAGCGCGCAGCCGGCTCCACGCGCCACCGCAATCGACTCGTCGATGGAGTCGAGCACGCGGTCGTCTTCGTTGCGCATATGTGTCGCATACGGCAACCGCTTGGCGGCCAGCGGGCGACAAAGCGCGATCAACTCCGCCGGAGTCGCGAAGGCACCAGGCGTGTATTCCAGTCCGGTAGACGCCCCGCAGGCGCCGGCGGTGATGGCCTGCTCCACCATGCGCACCATGCGTTGCAGCTCGTCAGCCGTCGCCTTTCGGTCGTCGTCACCGACCACCGCCCCGCGCACACTCCCCAACCCGATCATTGCCGCCACGTTCACTGCGGGTCGTGCCGCCTCGAGCGCGGACGCCCACGCTGTGAAACT
>NZ_JBDNFF010000364.1:0-3281 GCF_041689975.1 Gemmatimonas sp. | reverse complement strand
GCGAGTAGCGGCTCCATCTCACGGCGTCTTTCGGTTCGGCAACGCGCGACGCGTACGACTCGGTGTACTTCCACTCGACGAGCACCAACACGGTGAGTCCGTCGGTCGATCGCACGACAAACGCCGCGTCGATGCTGGTGCAGTGCGCTCCGCGTGTGCGCTGACCGTTGCGGGCCTCGTTGAGATAGTCGCTGTCTCCGATGTACTCGAACGTCAGGAACCGGCCCGGTTCGATCTCGAGGACGCTCTCAATGTTCACAACACCACCGAACGATGCCACGATGCGTTCCGGGTCGTGAACCATCTGTCCGAGCGCGTTCACACATTGCACCTGCGACGACAACAAGTGGTTGCCCGGACCGGACCCGACGCCTGCATGCCACGGGATCCCCAACTCGGCGAACAGCGCCAACGCCTGCCCACGCACCTCGGGCAGCAACGTCAACTCCGCGTACTCAGCTGGCAGACAAAACCCGTACGCCGGACCGCTTCCGAGGCCGTTGTTGTTCACGTACGGTGCAGCCTGCCGTGCCGGCTGCGGCAGCGTCGCCGTCGACGCCTTCCACCGAACCGCCCGCTGTCGCTCGCCGGCCACAAATGTCTCGTCTGTCTTCATCGCCAACCACCCTAAAGAACGGGTGTCGCAGAGATCACGAGACCTTCGGCGTAGCGCATGAGATGACCGGGCGGATCGATCTGCGCAGTTCGAAGCATCGCCCCCGGTTGTCCGAAGCGGCCTGCTTGCGTCACGCGCTCACGACCATTCATCCGCACGGCAAGCGCAACACACGGCCCGCACGTGCCGGGCCTCGCCTGCCTGCTCCACACGTCGGGCGTGCGGCTCGCCGCGACTGCGAGACCGACAGTCACAGACTCGCAGGTGCCACTGACCCGCAATGCGAGAGAGTTCGAGCCATCGCGACAGCGGCCACGTCTGCGCTCCAACTGTGGCAATGCGTCGTCAGCTCGACGTCGCGCACATCGAACGCGACGCCAACTTCGTTCACCCAATTCGAACGCATCAGCGCCACGAGCCGGCGCGCAGACCGAGCGTCGACCCGGTGGAGATCCGGCGTGTGCAACCTTGAACAGGGCGATCACGGTCGCAACCATGGAACTCGCCTCGCTTGACCGCTACGTAGCGTTGACAGTTCGCTACGCGCAACGTCATGGCGACATCGTCGTCGTCGTGTCCGACCACGGCGTGCTGTTTTGCCGACGAGAGTCCTGGCAGCCGTGGTATGCCGGGGTTCCCGTTGCTGTGGGCCGCGACGATTCATTCGGAGCGGTTCGGGCGCAACTCCATGCCGCTCACACCGAGCTCATCGAGCGCAATGACCGGGATGGTCGCCGAGCACCGCAGCGCCGTCACCGGTAGCGACAACGAAAGGTGGGGGTGACCAATTGGTCACCCCCACCTTGCGGTTGTTTGTTCAGGCGCCGTCCTCGGTGGCACTGAGATGCGCTCGGGCAGACTCGACAATCCGCTCGAGTGTCTGGCAAACGGATCGGCCGATCGTGATGAGCAGTGTGTCGGCACCCACACTGATCAGATCGGAGAGCCGTTCTACCGACAGCTCCAGGTCATGTTGAGCCTCGTCTACGTGGGCGATGCGGCGACGGTACGCGTCGATGTCGACCTCACCATCGGGGCCAAGAAGCCCCCCTGTGTGCTTGGACAAATCGGCGAGCAGTCCGTCCAGATCAGCCATACCAATCTGCAGACGGAGCTCGGCGGCCGCAACAGCGCGGCCCGACATGTATGGGTTCGGTGCCAGTTGGCTGGCGGTTCCGGGGGTGAGTTGCAAGCTCATGTGGGGTTCTCCTTGTTTCATGGTCGGCGTGGTTGCCGACTTATGCACCTCTGAGCGCGTGGCACGTGGGGACAAGACACTTTTTTGGTGCGGATCTTGCCGCTGCCTGTGTGGCGACCGGACGCCAACGATTCGATGTTGACTCCCTCCCCCGAGGATGAACTGAGACCGAGCCGTCGACACCGGAATCTTGCGAAACGGGCGCGTCGGCACGCACCCCGGCTGCTGCGTATTGGATGGGACCGTCGGGCATCGGCGCGTTCTTCGACGGGCCATGCGACCCCCAGCGCGCACACTGCACTCATGAACAACAACTGCTGCCGTGTCGCCCACCGTCTCGCTCTTGATCTCGCAAAGGTCTGCACAAGGGTCGCAGGCCCCGACTTCGGTGACCTGATCGACGACGGACTACTGCAAGGCGATCCCGCTGCGCTGATGGACGTGATGTGGAGTGCGCAACAGGTCGCCTGGTGGGCTTCGCAGCGCAGCTGCTACGAACTCGACCTCCTCGGCGAGTGCATGCACGAGTATCGCCACCTCATCGCATGCATCATCGACGGCTACAGCGTGTCGAGCAGGTCCATCGCCGAGCTCTGCCGCGGAATGATGTCGCTGGGATGCCAGTCCGCTTTCGTGCAGCTACACGGACTGTGCGCGCTCGATGACGCACTCGATATCGCCGACGCATTCGACGACATCTCCGGATTTGACGACCTGGAAGCAGCATGAGGCCGGACACGACGCTTCACACGTCACCGCGGCCACACCCCCGGCGGCGATCGTGTAACGAGTCGGCCCCCATCACTGAGAATGTCTGCGTACCACCCATTTGAGACTGACCCGGTCAGAACCCGTGAACAGCCCCACGCAACGGCGGAACGTCCGTTCAACGGTCGCTATCTGAGATTGCGAAACCCGTGGGCATCGGCGAGTTCTACAAGGCGAAAGACTTAATCGCCGTGACTGGGATGGCGGGTCGAACCTCGTGGCACCCAGCTCCCTAGAGTCACCACCGTGACCATGGACCCGTACCGAGATCAATACGGCCACGTGTACTGGGCAAGGCGGCCTACCGTGAGGTACCGGGCACCAGAATCGGAGCAGATGAGTGCCCACCGACAGGCCGAGGAAGCAGAAGCAAAGCGCATGGCGGCTGAACACTTCTGCGGGCGGGTGCCTCAGTATCACGCGGATCTCGGCGCTGCCTTTCACCCATTCGATCGTTACGTAGCGTGGCTCGCCGAAGACTGGGAGCGGTTGGCGAAAAAGTGCCTGCCGGCGGGGAGCTGAGCTACAACGAAATCAGCAGTTGGTTCGCAGCGCGCGCACAACAAGGCTCATGCCCACCGGATTTCGTCGCTGCGCGGCCACGCAAGTTCGGTCCGAAGAAGAAGATTCCGTCCTGGCAGCTCTTCGAAAGAGATTCGTCTGAGCGCTGGAACTATTCCCTCCTCGTCTAAGGGGCTC
>NZ_JBDNFF010000363.1:0-7014 GCF_041689975.1 Gemmatimonas sp. | reverse complement strand
CGGCATGGACATGGCCGGCATGGACATGGCCGGCATGGACATGGTCGGCATGGACATGGCCGGCACATTGCCCGGTGGGGCCGCTGAGACTCCGTCCGATCCGACGGCAGCAGCTCCGGACGCACCGTGCGATACATCCACGACGTCGACTACGTGCTCAACGATGGCGCCGTGTGTGTTCGCGTCGCTTCCGGCTGCCGTGCGACTGCCTTCGCCCGCCGATGAGCCGTTGTATGCCGTCGCGCTTCTGGTGACGATGCCGCGCTGGGAGAGCTCGGCGCCCGACGTCCCTCCTCCCCGAGCGTAGTCCCGACCGAGAGCGTCTCGCGCTTCACGCGCAGGCGTTGTTGGTCCGCCTGTGGTCACCCTCGAAGGGTGGGCATCGGCGGGAAGCGTGCGCGTCGTTCACCCCGCTTCCACAGGCGGCCGGCGCGCCCTCCGAGACACAGCCCGAGGACTCATGCACTTCACATTTCGTACGGCCGCGCGCGTCGTAGTAGCGCTGATGATCTTTTCTACGGTCCTACCGGGACAAGGGGCGCCGGCGTTCCTCCCTTTGTCCGCGACGCGGCCGGCCGTACAGCCGCACGGGCTGGACTCGCTCGTGCGGCTGGCCGAAGTCGCCAGTCCAGCTCTGCGCGCGGCCCAAGCCCGACTGGCGGCCGCTCGCGCCCGCATACGTCCGGCAGGCTCACGCTCCGATCCGATGCTGATGGCGGGCATCGTGAACCTGCCGCTCCGTCAACCCAATTTTACGGCGGACGAGATGACCATGCGCATGGTCGGCCTCGGGCAAACCATCCCCTATCCGGGCAAGCTTGGCCTCCAACGTCGTGCTGCCGCGTATGAGGCCGAGGCGGCCGACGCCGCGGTGGCGGCCGCGCGCCTCGAGGTCGCGCGTTCCGTTCGCGACGCGTACTACGACCTGGCGTACACGCGACAAGCGCTTGCTCTGCTGGATCTCAATCGACAGATCCTCGCCGACGTCGTGCGTGTTGCCGACGTGCGCTACGGCAGCGGGATCGGCAGGCAGCAGGACGTGCTGCAGGCCCGCGTCGAGACCACGCGCGTCGCAGAGATGGCGAGCATACTTCTTGAGCAGCAACGGGCAACTCTCGCGCAGCTCAATGCCGCGCTGAACCGAGCGAGCGAGACGCCCCTCGTGGACGCCGACATACCGGAGCGCTTCGCGCGTGCTGCAGTCTCGGCCGAAGCACGCGACGTCCATTTTCTCGCTGCCTCATTGGGGGCGCGGGCGGCGGGTTCGCCACTGCCGTCGCTCGCCGCGCTGCAAGCGCTCGCGGGGGAAGCGAGTCCGGTGCTGCGGCAGCAAGAGGCGATGGTCGCTGCGCAGGCGGTTCGGGCCGAGTTCGCGCGCACCGACTACAAGCCCGACTTCGACGTGTCGGTGCAGTATGGTCAACGCCTGGGTCGGCCCGACATGGTGACCGCACAGGTTTCCGTTCCGCTCCGGCTGCAGAATTCCGCACGACAAAAACCACAGGTCGCGGAGGCCCGTGCGGAGCTCGCTGCACTGGAGAGCGACTATGTCGTCGCACGCAACGGATTGAATGCCGAAGTGGCACGCCTGCTCGGGCTCGCCGAGCAAAGCCGGACGCTACTCGCGCTATATACCGTCGGGATACTTCCGCAAGGACGAGCAGCAGTTGCCGCGGCGCTTGCGGGCTATCGCAACGGCCAGGCCGACATGGGGACCGTGTTCACCACAGAATCTGCGCTGCTCGCGTCCGAGCTGTCGTACGTGCGCGCCATGACCGACTTCGCAAAGGCCATTGCGGCGCTCGAACAGGTTACCGGATCCAGCGTGCTCCCGGAGGAGCGGCCATGACCAGAACACGATGGACGCTCGTCGCGACCTTGGCGCTCGCTGTCGCCGCCGTGAGCTGGTGGTGGTTGGAGCGTGGTAGTGCAACAGCCGGTGAGAACCCCCGCGCGTCAGCGGCAGAAATGCCGGGCATGCCGGGAATGCCGGGCATGGACATGAGTACCGACGGTACGGCGGTCTTCACGGCGGCGCAGCTTCGGCAGTTCGGTGTGCTGTTCGGAACCGTCGAACAGCGCGTCATGACCGACGAAGTGCGTGCCCTCGGCACCGTGATGGCCGATGAGACGCGGCTCGCGAGCGTGACGCCGCGGATCGCGGGATTCGTCGAACGGCTGTATGTGAGCAGCACTGGACAGCCGGTACGTCGCGGGCAACCGATGGCGGCGATCTATTCACCCGAGGTACTCGCCGCGCAGCAGGAGCTGCTGATCGCGCGAGATCTCGACATGTCGTTGTCCGGCACCTCGGTACCCGGCGTGCCCGCCTCTTCAGGGAGCCTGCTCGCCGCCGCGCGGCAACGTCTTCGGCTCTGGGATGTCCCGGAATCGCTGATCGGCGACGTTTTGCGCACCGGATTGGTGCAGCGCACGATCATGCTCTACGCGCCCATGTCCGGTGTCATCACGGAGCGATTCGTCGTGCAGGGACAGGCTGTCCAGGCCGGCGTGCCGCTGTATACGATCACGGACCTGTCTTCCGTGTGGGTGAACATCCAGCTGCGCGAAACGGATGCGAGTCTCGTGCGAGAGGGCACGAGCACCACGCTGGAATTCACCGCGCTGCCAGGAAGGCCCTACGAAGGACGTGTCGCCTACGTCTATCCGACGGTCGGCGAGGCCACACGCACCCTTGCCGCGCGCATCGTGGTGCGCAACGCCGATGGTCGGCTCAAGCCAGGCATGTATGCCACGGCGCGCCTGAGTACCCCCGCTCGTACGGCCCTCACCGTGCCGTCAACCGCAGTGATCCAGACCGGCGAACGCGCCATCGTCTTTGTCGACATGGGCAACGGTCGGCTCATGCCGCACGACGTGGAGCTGGGCCGGGTATCCGGCGAGGTCACGGAGGTGCTGGCGGGTCTTGAACCGGGCCAACGGGTAGTCACCTCTGCGCAGTTCCTGCTCGAATCGGAATCCAACCTCGCCGACGTGATGAAGAGCATGATCGGCATGGGTGGTGGCGCCGGCACGATGAGCGATATGCCCGGCATGGACATGTCGGGCGCAGACACACGCGGCATGTCGGGCGCAGCCGCGACATCACGGCCCGCGACATCACGGCCCACCGCATCGCCCTCGACCGTGCCACGCGCACCGGCACCGTCGCGACGGAGTCCACCGTGACCGACACGTCGTCGCCCGTTCGTGCATCCGTGCCAGCGCGCCTGATTGCGTGGTCCGTCGCGCACAAAGGTACGGTGCTGGTTGCCACGATGGCGGTGGTTGCGGCCGGCATCTGGGCGATGCTGACCACCCCGGTCGATGCAATTCCCGACTTGTCGGATGCGCAGGTGATCGTGATGACGGAGTGGCCGGGTCAAGCGCCGCAACTCGTCGAAGATCAGATCACGTATCCGCTGGAGACCGAGCTGCTCAAGGTGCCGAACACGAAGTTCGTGCGTGGCATGAGCCAGTTCGGGCTGTCGGCCGTGTACGTGGTGTTCGAGGACGGCACCGACCTCTATTGGGCACGCAGCCGCGTGCTCGAGTACCTGAACGGCGTGCGCGACAAGTTGCCGTCGGGCGTCATGCCGACGCTCGGACCCGATGCCACCGGCGTCGGCTGGGTCATGCAATACATTCTGGCCGATACCACCGGTACCCGGAATCTCGCTGATCTGCGCGCGTTGCAGGATTTCGTCGTGCGGCCGGCACTCACCGCCGTTCCCGGCGTCGCCGAGATCGCGTCGCTCGGCGGCTTCGAGAAAGAATATCAGGTCCAGGTCGATCCGACGAAGCTGCTCGCGTTCAACGTGCCGATCTCCCACGTCGTGGAGGCGCTACGCGCGTCGAATCAGGACGTCGGCGGGCGCGTGCTGGCCATGGGCGGCACGGAATACGTCGTGCGCGGGCGTGGTCGCGTGACATCGCTCGACGACCTGCGTGCCGTTACTCTGGGCACGGGCGCCGGCGGTACTCCGGTCACGGTCGGCGACGTCGCGACCGTTCACGTCGGTCCAGCGCTTCGCCGTGGCATCGCCGAGTTGAATGGAAAAGGCGAAGTGGTGACAGGATGGGTGGTCATGCGCTACGGCGCGAACCCACTCACCGTCATCAAGGGCGTGAAGGAACGAATGACGGAGCTCGAGCGCGCGCTGCCTGCTGGCGTGCGGTTCGTGCAGGGTTACGACCGCTCGGGCCTGATCGAACGGGCCATCCACACGCTTCGCACGAAGTTGATCGAGGAGTCGATCATCGTGGCGCTGGTCGCCCTCGTGTTTCTGCTGCACGCTCCGAGCGCGTTGGTCGCCATTGTCACGCTGCCCATCGGCATCCTGATGTCGTTGCTCACGATGCGGCTGCTCGGCCTGAGCGCAAACATCATGTCACTGGGTGGCATCGCCATCGCCATCGGTGCCATGATCGACGCGGCCATCGTGATGGTGGAGAACCTGCACAAGCATATGGAGCGTAACGAAGCGGATGGTGCTCCGAAGGCCCACTGGACCCTCGTTGTCGAGTCGGCGCAGGAAGTCGGACCGTCGCTGTTCGTATCGCTCCTGATTATCACTGCGTCATTTCTCCCGGTGTTCGCGCTTGGCGATCAGGAGGGCCGGCTGTTCGCGCCGTTGGCGTGGACCAAGACGCTTGCCATGGCGTCGGCGGCGTTGCTGTCCCTCACGCTGGTACCGGTCATGATGGGCCTGTGCATTCGGTCGGGCGTGAAGCCGGAGGCTGCGAATCCGGTGAATCGCGCGCTGGTCCGCGCGTATCGCCCGGTGATCGGGTGGGTGCTCCGTCATCGCTGGACGACCATCATCGCGGCGGGCTGTGTGCTCGTGGCGACCGTGTGGCCATGGTCGCGCTTGGGGAGTGAGTTCATGCCACCGCTGAACGAGGGCGCGATCATGGATATGCCCTCGCTCATGCCTGGCGTAAGCGGGGCGATGGCGAAGGAGATCGTGCAGCAACGCGATGCCGCGCTGGCGCAGATTCCGGAAGTCGCCACCGTGATGGGCAAGATCGGACGCGCCGAGTCCGCGACGGACATGGCGCCGATGTCCATGATCGAGACCATCGCGGTGCTGAAAGATCGGAAGGAGTGGCGGCCTGGCGTGACTTACGACTCCATCGTGTCCGAAGTTAACGCGCGTGTGCGCACGCCGGGCGTCGCGAACATGTGGAGCATGCCGATCAAGAATCGGCTCGACATGTTGGCGACAGGCATCAAGACCCCCGTCGGGATCAAGGTCATCGGTCCGAATCTCGAGACACTCGATCGGATCGGGCGTCAAATAGAAGGTCTGCTTCCGACCGTGGCGGGCACGAACAGTGTGTTCGCCGAGGAGGCGATGGGAGGCCGGTATCTCGACGTCACCATCGATCGCGCCGCCGTGGCGCGCTATGGCTTGACCACCGACGATGTGCAAGCGACGCTCGGTACTGCGGTCGGCGGTGCGGCCGCTGGCGAGGTGCTCGAGGGGCGCGAGCGTTACGGCGTGCTGGTACGTTATCCGTCAGCGTTGCGCAACGATCCGACCAAGTTGCGGAGCGTGCTCGTGGCCACGCCCCCCGGCCCAAATGGTCAGACTGCCCAAGTGGCGCTCGGTGATGTGGCGCGCATCGCGGTGGTGCGCGGACCGACGCTGATCAAGTCCGAAAACGCGACGCTCAACGCCATCGTGTACGTCGACGTACAGGGGCGTGATTTAGGAAGCTATGTGGCCGACGCGAAACGCGTGATCGCCGATCGACTCACGCTCCCGCCTGGTTACCGCCTCGAGTGGTCCGGGCAATTCGAGGCCCTCGAACGTGCGACAGCCCGACTTCGAATCGTCGTGCCGATAACCCTGCTCATCATTTTCGGACTGCTGTACCTCAACTTTCGGAGTGTGACGGAAGCGGGGATCGTGATGCTGTCGCTTCCATTCTCGCTGGCGGGTGGCGTGTGGTTGATGTGGTTACTCGATTACCACCTGAGCGTCGCGGTGGCCATTGGCTTCATCGCCTTGGCGGGCGTAGCGGCCGAGACGGGCGTCATCATGCTGCTGTACCTCGATCATGCCTACCACGACCGCGCTGTGCGTGGCGAGTTGCGGGATCGTCCCGACGTGGATGCGGCGGTGGAGTCTGGCGCCGTGGAGCGTGTTCGTCCGAAGATCATGACGGTCATGGCCATCATGGCGGGTCTCGTGCCGATCCTCTGGAGCCAGGATACGGGCGCCGATGTGATGAAACGCATTGCCGCACCGATGGTTGGGGGAATGATTACCAGCACGCTGCTCACCCTCGTCGTGATCCCCGCGATCTACTCGCTCTGGAAAGAGCGTGAGGTGCGGCGCTGACTTCCCCTCTCACCGGGTCTCCGATGCCGTCGTTATTCCGCTGTATTCCGTTCGTTGTGCTGCCCATCAGCGCAGAACTCAAGAGTGCCGAGTTCTGCGCTGATTTTTACGCTATGACGCCAAGCGGAACATCTCGAAGGTGTCCAGGTCCTGTCGTTCGACGATGCATTGTGCGAGGGAATGGGTTTCGCGCGTAGTCACGAGAAAATCCGGCACGGTTTGACGGAGCGCCGCTGCGTTCTCTGCGTGATCAGTTCCACTGCCCCGTGCGCACCGTACGCCGCACACGACTCCCGGGGGGCGGCGACGAACAGGCCGCTGAACCGATCACGCAGAGGACGCGGAGGCGCAGAGAACGCAGAGCAGCAGGCGAAGAACAGGAATCGGCACTCCTCTGACCGCATGGCTCGAAATGGGAGTCGTTCCGCCAAACTCCTCTCCGCGACAGCTCGACGCACTCGATCAGCTCACTGGGCGGTGGATCGATGCGCACGAAAGGCAGGGTGATGTCGCACTAAAGCTGGAGAAAACTCGGCACTCTCGAGAACCAGGTGGTGGCGTACGTAATTGATGGAGCGGGACTTGCGCGAACAGGGACACACTCAGGATCTGTGCGTCCTCACCGCGGGCCTTCGCTATCTTCGCGGACTTCGCGCGAACGGCG
>NZ_JBDNFF010000362.1:0-2328 GCF_041689975.1 Gemmatimonas sp. | reverse complement strand
GAGGCGGCGCAGCGTGCGGCCCAGTCTGGACTTGGCTCTCAAAACGGCGCGGGAACCGTGCTGCCGACCATTCGTTGATGATGCAAGCAGAAAGTTCCCGCGAACCGTCTCGTATCCTGTGCTGACACTTGCGTACAAATACGGGGCCGGGCATACTTCCCGCTTGCAAAAATCGTGTTGACACAGACTTACGCGCATGACTTCGGCTACGGCTCGCCACGGTATTTTCGTGACGGAATCGGCGGTGTTGTCGTGCATGAAGTGTGTCTTCCACAACCAACGCCTTCCCGGCCCCAAAGTCGATGACGGTTAAGAAGAAGTGGACGGTGATTCCTGCGTTTCTCGCGCTTGCGGCAGCGGCTACGCTGCTGTCGGCGTACAGCGGCGCATCGTCGTCGCAGGGTCTGCGCGTCGAACAACCCGTCAAGTTCGTTCACGCGCCGCACGTGGCCAAAGCAGGGATGAACTGCCTCTACTGCCACAGCGCCGCGAACAAGTCGCCCGATCCGGGCAACGCCTCGGTCTCGACATGCATGGGCTGTCACCTCATCGTGAAGCCGAATGCCCCGGAGATCAAGAAGGTCGCGGCCTTCTACGCGAAAGGTCAGGCGATCCCTTGGAATCGTGTACACAAGGTGCCGGACTATGTGCAGTTCCCGCACATGCGGCACGTCAATGCCGGTGTCACCTGTCAGACCTGCCATGGCCAGATCCAGAATCAGGGTGCGCAGGGACCCGATACCAATTACGTGCCCGTACAGCAGGTGAACTCGCTCAACATGGGCTGGTGCATCAACTGTCACGTGGCGGGCTACAAGCCTGCTGAAGGTGCTCGCCTGGCCGGAATGCCCGTGACACCCGAGTTGGAAGCAGCGCCGCCGAAGAAAGCGCGCTACGATTGCGCGACCTGCCACTACTGATCGTCATCTGACCCTCGACCACGGGGCCACGGCGCGCAGTGTGCGCGCCGCATGCCCTGTGCAGCCGCCCGGAGCGGAGTGACTGCATGAGCACTGAAGCGGGAACCGGCGTCAAGCGCCGAGACTTCCTTAAAATTTTGGGCGCCACGGGTGCGACGACCGCGGTAGTGGGCTGCTCCTCCGAAAAGGTGGGGAAGCTCATTCCGTACGTTGCGTCACCTGACAACACCGTGCCGGGTGTGTCGCAGTACTACGCGACCACCTGCCGCGAGTGCGCCACTGCGTGCGGCGTCATGGCGGAAGTCCGCGATGGACGCCCGATCAAACTGGATGGCAATCCCGATCACCCCATGAGTCGCGGCGCGATCTGCTCCGTCGGCCTCTCGGCGGTGCAGGGTTTGTACAATCCCGATCGCTACCGAACCCCGATGGTGCGCAAGGGGAATGCTCTCGAGCCCATCACGTGGGACAAGGCATACGAGCTTCTCGCGCAGAAGATCGGCGAGGTCAAGAGCCGCACGCAGGCGTCGAACGTCGTGTTCGTCAACCAGCACGAATCGGGCACCTTCCCCGGGTTCCTCGATCAGTGGCTGTCGGCGCAAGGTATGCCGACGCACCTGAGCGTCGACGCGCTCGCGCCGTCGACCACGATCGCCGTCAATCAAAAGGCGTACGGCGCCTCGTGGCCCGCGCTCGATTTCAACGCGGCCAAGCTGGTCATCAGCTTCGGCGCCGACTTCCTCGATGGCTGGGGCCACAGCGTCCCGCAGCAACTCGACTGGGCCGACGCGCGCACGAAGCTCGCCGACGCGCCGCGTCTGGTGTACGTGGGCGCGCGCCGCTCACTCACGGGCCTCAACGCCGATCAGTGGATCGCCGCCAAGCCGGGTAGCGAGATGGCAATCTGTGCCGCGCTCACAGGCGCCGGAACGATGGCTGCCGCCTCCGACGCTTCGGGTGTGCCTGTCGCGACCCTCGAAGCCCTCGCCAAGGCCATTGCCACCGCCGGGAGCGGCGTCATGGCACTCTGTGGTCTCACCACCGCCAATGCCATCGAATGTGGCGTCATGGTGGCCGAGATCAACGAGAAGGCCGGCGCGGTCGGAACCACGATCAAGCCCGCCGCCGGACACGTCGGTTTCAACGGCCTCTCGTCGTATGCCGATCTCGCCGGTGCCGTCGCCAAGATGAGCTCGGGCAGCGTCCCGCTCGCGTTCGTGCGCGGTGCCAACCCGGCGCACACCATGCCCAAGTCGGCCGGCTTCGCCGCCGCCTTCGCCAAGGTGCCGTTCAAGGTCTCTTTTACATCGGTCCCCGACGAAACGTCGCAGCTGTGTGATCTGATTCTACCCGACAACCATTGGCTCGAGAGCTGGGGCGACGCCGTCACCGCTCAGGGTCAGGTTGG
>NZ_JBDNFF010000361.1:0-1713 GCF_041689975.1 Gemmatimonas sp. | reverse complement strand
CGTCAATCTGCGTCGCGATCAGCTTCGGGGCGTGCTTGCCGAAGCCCTGCGTAATCCGATCGCAGATCTGACCGATCGTGACGGCGTTTTCGCTGCCGATATCGATCCGAACCCACGAAACGTACGGAACCAGCGCCTCCGACGGACCGGCGATCTCACCGACTTGGTCGAGCGCAAGCAGGCCACCGTGCGCACGATAGCGGGCGACCGCGTCGGTCACCGCCTCGTCGGCTTCGAGATCCGGCGGGAGCATGACGATCGCGGAGCCGGGCTCGGCGACGTGAAACGCGTCCTCGAGCAGCTGCGCACGCGTGCAGTACACGAAGGCCGGCATTCGATTGCGCACCAGATCGAACGTGCCGCTCAGGAAGCTTTCGACAAAGCCGTGTTCCCCCGTCTCCGTCTCCTTGAAACGGATTTCGTACCCGAGCAGGGCGCCGGTCGTACCGAAGATGGGCTGGCGAACGAGGCAGAAGTCGGACATTTGGCTGGGAAGAACGCGGTACAGGGGTGGCGCAGACGACGTCGTCGTAGCGACTGTACGACGATTCAATTGCTCGCGAGGCACTCTTTCGGGATTCGGACCCGTCACGGGTGTCGCGCCATCTTCCTTCGGTCAGACATGAGCATTACCACGCTCGACGGGAGCCTTCACCGCGGCTGCGGTGGTCGGTATGCCCTCCAGACGGAAACTGTGACTATGCGCATCAGCGGCATGGCGGCCGAGGTGACGCGCGGGTTCTATCGCTGCGAGAAGTGCGGGCACGAGAACCGGACGATCGAACAGCGCGATGCGGCGGAAAAGTCGGCGACGGAGCAGATCCGGATTGCCCATGATCTGCTGGCACCGAAGGCGATCCGGCATTTGCGCGAATCGCTGGGGCTCACGATTCCGCAGTTCGCGGACCTGTGCTACGGCACGCCGAAGGGGATCGTGGAAGGGTGGGAGAAAGGGAAGTATCTGCAGAATCGCGACGCCGATGCGCTGATTCGCGGCTTACTCGATCGCGAGACGCTCGAGAAGCGCGCGGCGAAGGCCGGTGTGACATTGCCGGTGATCGCTGACCCGGTCGCGTCTGACGCGGCGCTTGCGCCCACCGCCTGACACCGCCTGATACCGCCGATACCGAGGACGCTCCCATCGCGCTCATCATCACTCACGAGCTGACACGTCGCTTCGGCACCGTGACAGCGCTCGATGGCCTCACGGTTTCGATCGAGCCAGGCATTACGGGCCTTGTTGGATCGAACGGGGCCGGCAAGAGCACGTTGGTGAAGATTCTGCTTGGTCTGCTCGAACCATCCAGCGGATCGGCGAACGTGATGGGGCACGATGTGGAACGCGACCGTCGCGCGATCCGCTCGCTCGTGGGATACATGCCCGAGCACGACTGCCTGCCGCCGGAAATGACCGCCGCCGAGTTCGTGTCGTTCATGGCGCGGTGTTCGGGACTGCCAACCACGGCGGCCCGCGAACGTGCGGCCGAAGTGTTGCGGCATGTAGGGCTGTTCGAGGAGCGATACCGTCCCATGCGTGGCTACTCCACCGGTATGGCGCAGCGCGTGAAGCTAGCGCAGGCACTGGTGCACGATCCGCGCATTCTGGTGCTCGACGAGCCCACGAACGGACTCGATCCCGCCGGACGCGACGAGATGCTGGCGCTGATTCAGCGCACGGGGCGCGAGTTCGGGATCTCGGTGTTGGTGTCGTCG
>NZ_JBDNFF010000360.1:0-21826 GCF_041689975.1 Gemmatimonas sp. | reverse complement strand
CGTCACGATCCGTTCGGCAACTTTCTCCGCTCGTTCGGCGTGGGCGGCCGCCGCTTGGATCTCGTGCGCGTGGATCAGATGACGGCCAGCGTGACGGCAGTCGACAACACGCGTAGCGTGGTCCGACTCGACGCGGACATCGCTGGCATGCGTCGCACGCAGCGGAACCAGGCGGTCGCGCTGATGGCGCTGCTCGTGTTGCTCTGGGGCGTGGCGGCGGTGCCGGTGATGTTTCTGGTGAGTACCGGCGCTGGTACCGGCATTCTTGCGGGCATCTCGGCGTTTGTGGGCGGTGCCGGCTTCTTCGTGTGGCGCGCGCTGCGGCGGGCCTATCGAAACTCGGTGGACCGCATGCATCTACGGCTCGAGCAATTGCTCGACGAACTGGAGCAGGACCGGCTTCGAGAGCCACTCAATTTGCTGCAGAAAGTCGTGGGGCAGATTACGGCGCGGTAATCAGCTCCAGCACGAACACGCGGCGCCGCACGCGCTCCACCAGCCAGCGTACGCCCATGTTGCTCATTACGAGCATCGAACCCGTCATCAGCAGCGACTTCACTTCGCGACGCGAGATCTTGACCGAGCCACCGGGCTTGAGCATCGCGGTGCTCTGCACAAGATCGCGTAACGTGGCGTAAGCCAGCAGCAGCGGTAGAATGCAGAACAGCCGAATCGAGATGGCGCGCCGCGGAATGAGCAGCAGATACATCCGCGCCTCTTCAAGATCGTGCCACGCCAACGAAATGAGTTGTGTGAGCGCTTCGCGGTTCTTCGCGATGAGTTCGGGCGCGAGAATGCGGCTCTGCGAGCTGCCGTGCGCGCGCAGCAATTCCTCGGGCACATACACCGAGTTCTCCTTCTCCGCATCGACGGCCACATCTTTCAGGATGTTCACCGTCTGCAACGCCTCGGCGAAGGCGCGGCACCGCTCGCGCAGAATCGCGTACCGCTTGGTGCCGATACTCTTCGAATGTTCGTGCCAGAGTTCGGTCAGCATGTAGCCCACCGTGCCCGCCACGTAGTAGCAGTACTCTTTGTACTCGTCGACCGTCTGAATGCGAATGCCGTCGGGGTAGAGCAGCACGAACTTCCGCATCCCGATCGCCATTTCGGCCACCCACTTCTGCACCACAGCGCGCGTTTTTGGCGGCAGCACCGAGAAGTGCGCGAACACGAGGTCGGCATTGAGCGTGAGTGACAGATGCGCTTCGTTGCCGACCAGCGGCTTCACACCGTACAGAAATCGCGCGAGCGCCGCCTGGTCATCGAAGGCCGCGAGGAAGTCGTCGAACAAGGCGGCCTTGACCTGCGGATCGATCGCGGGCGCGTCTTCGACGGTATCGGCGATGCGGCACAACAGATAGGCGTCGAGCACCGCCTGACCGAGCGCGCCGGGCAGCACTTTGATACCGAGCGCGAAAGTGCGCGACACCGCCGGCAAGATCGCCTCGCAAAAGCGGGCGGCATCGCGCTGGGCGAGGGCGGCGGAGACGGCAGTCGGCAGGGTCATATCGTGCAACATACGATGGTCGGCGGCAGTGCGTCACCAAGTCTGGACTGCGAGGCGTCCAAGGGAGGCCTTGCCGCGGCCGCCTGGAGGCCACGAGGTTCCAGTGGTGATCGAGTCGCCTCCAGATTTCCGTGGTGTGTTTCGCACCGACCTGCTCGCCCGTGCGCTGTATGCCGAGGGCGCCGGGATCGCGCGATGTGTACCAGCGGCGGTGGCGGTGCCGGCCGACGTCGACGATGTGCCCGCGCTGATGCGCTGGAGCAAGCGCGAGGGTGTGGCGCTGATGCCGCGAGGTTCGGGCAGCGGCATGGCCGGTGGCGCCGTGGGTCCCGGTGTGATTGTCGACCTCAGTCGCCTGCGTGAGGTGGGCCGCGTAGACGTGGACGGGCGTCGAATCCGGGTCGGCACCGGAGTCACGCGAGGCGAAGTCGATGCCGCCGCGCGGAGAGAAGGGCTGCGCTTCCCGGTGGATCCGTCGAGTGGCGCTTTTTGCACCATCGGCGGCATGGTGGGCGCCAACGCGGCGGGCGCGCGCTCCCTCAAGTTCGGCGCCACGCGCCCCTGGGTGCACGGCGTGCGCTGTGTGTTCGACGATGGCACCGACGTGTGGATCCGACGCGACGCGTCTTGGCCGGTGGGCGTACCGGCGGTGCGACGTCTGGCCGACGCGATGGCTCAGATCGTCGCTCAGCTCGGGCGGGAGATCCCGGAGCACGCACTCGTGCACGGCGGCGTGCGCAAGGAATCCTCGGGGTACGCCATTGCCGAGGCGCTGCGCGCCCACGGGCATCTGGTGGACCTGCTCGTCGGCAGCGAGGGCACGCTCGCCATCTTTACCGAAGTCGAGCTTTCGCTTCTGCCCGTGGCCGGGGCGACGGCCACCATTCTGGCCATCTTCGATTCGCTGGAGGCGGCAACCGCCTGTGCCGTCGAAGCGCGCATCGATGGCGCTACCGCCTGCGAACTGTTGGATCGCACCTTCCTCGACGTCGCGGCCACCGATGGCCCCACAGGAATTCCACGGCACGCCGAGGCGGTGCTGCTGATGGAAGTCGAAGGGGAGTCAGCCACGGCGGCGCTGCACGCGATGACGCAGCTGGAGGCGCGCGCCACGCGGCATGGCGCCAGCGAGGTGCACACCGCGGTCGAGGCCGAGGAAGAGCATCGGATATGGGCGCTGCGTCATTCAGCAAGCCCGATTCTCTCGCGCCTTGCTCCACGACTGCGTTCCATGCAGTTCATCGAAGATGGCTGCGTGCCTCCTGACCGATTTCCCGATTACGTGCGGGGCGTCCGTCGTGCCCTCGATCATTTCGACATGCCCGGCGTCATCTTCGGACACGCCGGTGACGCACACGCGCATGTAAACCCGCTGGTGGACGTGACGCGCAACGGATGGCAGGATCGCGTATACGGCATTCTCGATCGCGTGTGCGAACTGACGGCCGCCCTTGGCGGCACGTTGGCGGGCGAACACGGCGACGGCCGCCTGCGGGCGCCATTGATGGACCGCGTGTGGGGCCTCGAGGCGCGCGCTGCGTTCGCGCATGTGAAGGACGCGGCGGACCCGTCGGGGGTGCTCAATCCCGGCTGCAAGATCGCGCGCGATGGCGACCTTCCGTTCGCGGGGCTCCGCCACGATCCCGCCGCCGAGCCACTGCCGGCGGCGGCGCGGGCGGTGCTCGATGACATCGAGCGGAGCAGAAGCTGGAATCGCTACCGGCTGGACGGCATTCCTGAGTCATGACGAGCGGGTCTTCGCGGACTTCACGCGAAGCTCGCGGAGGACGCGAAGAAAAGCGAACGCGCGATGCGGTACCGTGGCGCTATTATGGCTTAATGATGGCTCTATGAATCGATAAACTCAGCACGTAAAGCGGCCAGGATTGACAACAGCGAGGCGCGCTCTTCCGGCGTCAGCATCGCCATCATGCTGATGTCCGTGGCGTCGATCTGTGGGTCCAGCGTGGTCAACAGTGCCTCGCCTTGCGTGGTGATCCGACACAGGACCTGACGTCGGTCTGGCCGGGAGCGATCCCGGGACACCAGCGTCGCTTTCTCCAGCTTGTCGAGGAGACGGGTCACGGTCGACCCTTCGTCGATCATGCGATCGCGGATCGCCAGCGTGGGGAGCCCATTGTCGCCGGCGCCCCGCAGGATCCGTAGCACATTGTACTGCGCCAGACTGATCCCATGTGGTTCGACGACCCTCGCGAACCGCCGACTCACGACGGACGCCGTGCGCATGAGGGCGATCGTAGCCTCCTGCGATTGGGAGCGGAACGGCCGCGATTGCTGAATCTCTTCCTGGAGCGTGCGGTCAGCGGTGCGTTCGGTCATGGAAGACGGCTGAAAGGTGCGAACTGACGGTAGATGCGCCGACGATATTGGCGATATTACCTGAATACTGTGCCGCCGCCAGCGCCTCATTCACCCGATTTCTCTGCCATGCCGCTCTCCGACGCCGCGATCCTTCGCGAGCCCAAGATCACCGTGCTTGCTCGTCCCCAGTTCGTCGAGGCCAGCCATCTGCCCGTGCAGTGGATCGGCGAGTCCACCGACGGTGAGCGGCTTGCTGAGTTTGCCGGCCGCCTCTGCTACATGAGTCAGCGGAATCCGGCCGGCCGGACCACGCGGGATTATCTCGAGAACATCAAGAAACAGGGGCACGGCAGCGTGCTCGAACACGCCAGCTATTCGATCCTGTTCGAAGGGGTGAGCCGCTCGCTCACACATGAGCTGGTGCGTCACCGTGCGGGTTTCGCGTATTCGCAGCTTTCGCAGCGCTATGTCGACGAGAGCGACGCGCAGTTCGTGATGCCGCCGGCGATGATCGGGGACGAACCGCTCGAGCACGCGTGGCGCACGCAGGTCACCAGCGCGGTGGAGAGCTACATCTCACTGGTCGAGTCGCTGATGACGCGGTACGCCTGGGTGGACGACAAAGTGCATCGCCGCAAAATGGCGCGTGAAGCTGCGCGCGGAGTGCTGCCGAACAGCACGGAAACGAAGATCGTGGTCACGGCCAACGCGCGCGCCTGGCGCACGATGTTGGAGCTGCGCTCGAGCGAGGGGGCCGAGCTCGAGATTCGCCGGTTGGCGGTGATGGCGTTACGCGTGCTGCAGCACGAGGCGCCGGCGTTCTTCAGCGACTTCGAGATTTACGAGGGCGCTGATCGCCGGGAAGCGGCCCGGATCGGTTACCACAAGGTGTAAGAAAGAGCGAAGAGCTCTCGGTTCCACTAGGCACCACTCACCGACGTGCAAACCAGTCGGTCACGTTGAAGCCTTGCGGATCGAGCTCGAAGAACTGGCTCATTGTCCAACGCCCAGTGGTCGGGAAGTACGGTGGCGGATAGTTCATGGAGCAGCGATTGAACGAAATGTCGCTGACGTAACCGTGTAAGGCGCCGTCATTCATCGTTCCACCTTGTCCGGTTCGCGACTGAATGCGCCCGCCGACTTGGCGGACGAAGCCGCGATTGACGTAGTTCGCCGCGGGGAGTGACGCTGGCGGCGCTGGCCGTTCGGTGCCAATCGAACGCAGGGCGAGAATCGTAGCGTGCACGTTAAGGTCGGGGCGACTCGTCGACGGACTGAAGTCCTTGCGGGGCAGCAGCCAACCCGCGCCGCCGGTCGAGTTGTCTCGACGCTGCTGTGGCGACTGCAGCATGTTGTCAGCCCACAGGACGTTCTCAGCGGAGAAGATGCCGACGATGTCGTCATCGGGTTTGCACGCACCGGTTGTCGTACCCGGATTCGTGGCCTGCATCAGGTCTGCGAGGACGACGGTGTTGTTGCGACTCGCCAGTGTCACGCGACCGCGGACCGTGCCACTCACACCTACGCGGCCCTCCACGAAGATGACGCCTCGGAAATTCGGATTGTAGTTGGCACTCAGTGGCCACAGAAACGCCCCGTCAGGGCGCGCCGCCACGGACGCTGGCACCGAGCCGCTAGTGCGCAGGAGCCAATCGCCGGCGAGATCGGTAGGCGTAAAGAGACCGGTTGCGTTCAGACGCGGATCGCCGCCCAGAAAGCATCGCGCGTTAGCGTGATCGAACGCCGATTGTTTCCGCAACATACGGGTGCGATAGTTGGACCCGCCCGCTTCGGCCACCAAACTAAACGGTGTCGGTACGGTGGTCAGCGCGCCAGCCGAGACGGTCACGCCGCAGTTCCATGAGGAGAGCGTGCTATCCTGCCCCCCAACCGCGCCCGGGGGTGGCGCCGGTGTTCTTGCCATCGCGTAGCCCGCACCCCACGCCGAGTTGGCGCGCACCTGATACACGCGGAAGTAACCGTCGTCTGGTCCAGTCGTGTTGCCGTCCCCGTCCACATCGATCGCCACGAACTCGATGCGCATGGTGGTCAGCGCGCTGTCGCCCGTCACCACGGTTGGCGTGAACAGGTATCCGGCACGCTGCGCAATGTCGCGGAGGATGTTGAGATCCGCCGAACCAGGAAGGGCGATGGGCGCGATGATCTGGGCTTGGCCCTTGTCCCACTGCGCGGAGGTCGCGTTCACCACGCCGCTCGCCGTGGTGACGACATCTTTGAAAATCGCCTGCGGCGGCGTGCCGCTGAGGATGTAGATAGTGCTATTCGAGTGAAACGGCCCGCTGGCAGTCCACCTGTTGGCGAACCACAGAATCCCACCACTCGCGGCACTACCGTCGTCGGTGAAGAAAGCGTAGCGCGCAAACGATTGCTGGTACACCAACGCACGACGTATGGCCACATTGCCGCTGGCATCCACGGCCTGCGAAACGATCTCCGCCTGGACGCCGAACTCACCGGCGTTGCCAAGCGAATCCGGATTGCCGATACGGCCAACCCACGTTGTGCGGCGGATGCCGTTGCCGTACAGCACGCCGGCATTTGTCTCGAGTGCTCGAAAGCCCGTGAGCGGTACCGAGTCGAGACGGGCGTTCAGTCGATTGCGCGTTTCCTCGATCCCAGAGAGCGCCGCATCATCAAGCGACGCCGATCGCTCGCTCGCGGCCTGCGTAAGCGTGCTACCCATAACGAGCATGGTCGAGGCGAGCGCCAGTGTCATGGCGACGACGGCGACAAGCATCACCGTGATCAGCGCCATGCCGCGACGCGCGCGTACCAACCGACGGCGTGTGGGCTGTACGGCGTGCCGTGGAGAACCCAAGGAGAGAGACATGTTCATGGCACCACCGTTGTACCAGAGACGGCAAGCGACGAGACATTGGGTGTACAGTCCTGGACGGATAACGCGTAGCGGTACGTCCCCGGACGCATCGGCATCCCGTTGTCCTGCACACTGTAGGTCGCGGCCTGCGTGGCGGCGATGGTGGAGATCGGCTCTCCCCAACTCGTGGCGCCGACCAGCTGTCGCCAGAGGACGTAGCGGATGGCATCCCGCTCACCGGCCCCATCGTCCACGGCGCGGCTCCACGTGATGCGAACGAGGAGACTGTCGGTGCGCCACGTCGCCGTTGGCACCGACGGCGTGATCGGCACGCGACCGCAGGCGCGCGACTGACGCGCGTGCGCGACGTTCGGCATAGGGACGAGGTAGCGTACCACTTCACGTACCCCGCCGCGCGCTGGCGTCACCTCGTACGTCACTTCGACGGCGCGCAACGCATCGATGCGCGTGGAGATCGCGGTGCCCGTGTCTGTATCGAGACCGCGGCGCGGCACAGACTTCGTAAGCGGGAGCCACGAGCGAGGGATCGTATCAAGATTGGGATTCAGCGCACCAAACTCCGACGGATCGTAGTAGTAGCGCAGAAACGGAATCGACGGCGAACGACGGAGACCCGTCGCCACCAGCTCGGGCGACTGGTCGTTTACTTGCCGCCACAGCGCGTAGGTGCCGGCGAGGCCCGCCGTGTCCGGCACGAAGCGATAGCTCACCGTCTCGGCGTCGCTGTTGATGAACGCCGAGGGGGACACCGAGTAGCTTCTCAATGGATAACGGAACGTCGGGTTCGAAGCTGGCACCGTGAACTGCCGTTCGAGCGTGACGGCAGTAATCTGCGATGACGGCGCAAACTGATCGACATAGACCGCACCAGTCAGCGCGACCGAGTCCTTGCTGTTCGTCGTCAGATCACTGTTGAACGCGAAGGCACTGTCGTTTGCCAGTACAATCGTAGGCTGCTCTTCGGTGACGTTCGTCCCCACGGTGCGTAGCTCCTGCCGCAGCAGGTCGCGACTGAAGCGCCCGTTCTGCACAGCAGCACTGCGGTCCGAGAGTACGCGAAGCCCCTTGCCTTGCGTCGCGAGGAATCCGATCGCACCGCTGATCACGAGACCGAAGATCACCATCGCGATCAGCAGCTCGATGAGTGTCATGCCGGCACGCGCTTTCATGGCGCCGCCACCGCGATCAATCGTTGCACCGGCGCGGGAAGCATGCCGCCTGGAGCGGCCGTGACGGTCACCAGGACGCGCTTGATGCGTCTCCTAGACGTCGTGTCGACGCTCACCGTCGTTTGCGTGACGAGGCCGTCGCGGGTGCCGTTGTAGGCCGCGCCGGTCAGGTTTTCGAGCGTACTCCATGTGGGCCATGCCCGGGCGAATCCGATCTGGACGTCGGCGCGGGCCTGCGCGCGTGTGCGCAGGTTGGTGTCGCCGATGGACCGCTGCAGCCTGGTCGTGCCGAGCGCCATCGTGAGGATGACACCAGCCAGAATCGTCATCGCAATGAGCGTCTCGATCAAGGTGAAGCCGGCGCGATCGCGTGGTCGGCGCACCACGCGCGAGGTAACCACTTTCGCTCTCATCGGCGCTCCCATCCGGACGCGTTGAAAATGAATACGGTCGCGCGCGCTGTCGCCCGATCGAGTTGTAGTGCGCGCGTGTCCGTGTCGCCGCCGACACCGGCGCGGGCTCGGCGGGCGGTAACGTACAGGGTAACGCCGCGATCCACCGATCCGCTGCGTGTCAGCAGCAGCGTGGGGAATCCCCCAGTCGTTCGCATCGCGGGCACCTGCGCGGTCGCACCGCCCATGGCGGGCACTCCGCTCCCCCGACCGAACACCACACGCTCAGCCAGCAAGAACGGTCGCGTCTTTTCCCCGGCGTCGGCAAGGAGATTGTTGTTCGTATCCCACACCGTACGCACGACGGCGTTCGTGGTATCGAACTGGACCAGAACATTGTGCCCACGAGATACGGATTCACTGCGCGCCGTCATTAACGCAAAGGCGATCGTACGCGACGCGGCATCGACCTGCTCACGTTCGACCCGAATACGTGGCAATACCACGGCCGCCAAGATGCCGATCATCGACACCACGATTAGCAGTTCGATCAGCGTAAAACCAGCGCGTCGTCGCGATGTAAGAGCGGGCAACCGAATTCCTCGAGAGTTGTGAAGCTTCCCGGAGGACGAGCGCGTGCACTTTCTCGCAACAGTTGGGAAATTGTCATGATATATGCCGGAGGCGTAACGGCGACGCTACGCCTCGACCGTATCCGGTTCCTTGGAATACGCCGCGACGATCTTCTGCGCCGCCTCGCCTGGAACCTGCTCGTAGCCTTTGCATCTCCGCACGAACTACCCATGGCCGTGCGGGAGTGAAAAAAGCTGCGTAGCGTCAAGGTGAAGTTGATATTGGGGGACCACCGCCCGCACGACGATACGATCACCGTTGGTGTCGGTGCCGATAATGTGGACACGGCAAGCGGAAAGATCACCGAGGACATCGCCCAGGAAGCGGTCGGGCTGTGATTTCGAGGAGGCCCAACGGCTCGAGCAGTACGGGGCGACAGCGCGGGGCCGCCGCCTTGAAGGCGATGACACCCGCCATCTTGAAGGCCTTTCGTTCGAGTCGACCGCGTGCGTGGAGCCGTTGTGCAGCGCCGCGCGAAAGTCCACCAACGGGAAGCCAGCCAGCACCCCCTGCGCCACCAGCTCCTGCACACCGCGGTCAACAGTCTGCTTTTATGGCGACCTTACCCTCGGCCTTCGCAGTCCGTGTTTCGCGAAACGCGATGCGGGGTTTCGCGAGTTCGGCCTGCACGCTGAGTTTGCGACGAAGCACCGTCATCGGCACCTCGAGATGGCGCGCACCCATGCCGCCCACGATCGTCTCGTGCGTTTCCTGGTTGTAGTGCACGCTGAACGTCGGGGCCTCGTCGTGCAGTCCGTGGAGACCCAGCTGCAGCGTGTCCTCGTCGCCGCGAACGAACGCGCGCACGGCGAACTGCACCACCGGCTCGGGGAACTCGATGGGCGCCAAACAAATCGGATGTGCAGGCGTGGAAAGGGTGTCGTTGGGGTGCGCGCTGCGCAGCTTGGTCACGCAGCCGATGTCACCGGCGTGCAGCATGCCCACTTCTATAACGCTCGCGACCGGAGAGCGCCCGAAAGTAGCTTACGTCGCCCACATGTGGTTTGGCCAGCGTCTTCAACACCAGCGCGGCGAAAGGTCCGTCGTCTTTCGCATGCCGTTGGATCGCGTGATGCCCCTCGGCGCCGGTGAGTGCGTGAATGTCTTCCATCTCGTATGCATTCGGCATGAGCTGCACGAGTTCCGTGAGCAGCGCACGCACGCCGATCATGCTGTCGGCAAACGCGCAAAAGAGTGGGAACGAGTCGAGTCGCGCCATGGCGTCCTTCCTACCGTGCAGCTTGGAGATACCGCTCGAGCAACGCGTCGTACGTGGCGCTGATGGTTTCGATGAGGGCCTCACGGTAGCGCGCGAAACGTTCCTCGCAATCGGCGGGCACATCCGCCTCTACGAACTCGCCTTGCGTAACGCTCGTGTGCCTGTAGGCGCTTTAAGTAAACAGGTTAATGACGCCACGGAAGTTGGCTCCGGCACCGAGCAAGATCTTCACCGGCACGACCTTGGTCGTCAAGCGCTCTTTGATTTGCCCGTAGATCCGATCGAAGTCGGCGAGTTCCTTGTCCATCATCGATACGACGAACAACACGGGATCTTGCTTGGCCATGGCGGCGCGAAAGACGCGCTCTGTGCCGACCTCGACGCTACTCGCGCCTCCGATCACACAGAGGGCGCCGTCCGCCGCAGCCAGTCCGGCGAGGGTCTTACCCTGAAAGTCGAGAGAGCCCGGCGTGTCGATGAAATGGATCTTGGTGTCCATCCATTCGGCGAAGGCACAACCGAGTGCGATGGAGTATCTCCGTTCGATCTTCTCGGGGAGATGGTCGGTCAGTGCGGTGCCGTCACGCACGGTGCCGTGGCGCTTCCCCGATCCTGCCGCGAAGCAGAGCGCGTCCACCAGACTCGTTTTTTCGCTGCCGCCGTAGCAGATCACGGCGACGTTCCTGGTGCCGGCGCTATCGTACTCCCGCAGGTCCCTGCTTCTCGACGCCGTTCGTTTGTCTGCCCTCGCGAGTCGAGGGTCGTTGGGCGGCACGAGGGCTGGTCGACCGCCTCGAAAAGCGTGCGGCGGGGGCGGAAGGGGAGCAAGTGAGCTCAGCCGGACGAAATACCCCGGTAATACATACGGGCCGCGATCACCTGAGGTGGTCGCGGCCCGTGATCCTGCGCAGACGAAGAAAGTGTGAACTCAGTCTCCCTCGACTTCGAAAGTGAAGGCATCAGCCTGCCGGATGGAATCCAGCCAGCTTTCGACGCCGGCATCGTCTTCCAGCGAGTGTCCGGCTCCGCCGGACGCGACCGCATTGGTGGAGACGAACGAAAAGCTCAATGCCCGATCGGTGCCTTCGGGCCAGTCCGGCATGGCCAGGCCAGCCGCGACGCGCCGCAGCGTCGACCCACACGCGCCGAGCAGCTCGGAGGCACGTGCCTCGAGTGTCAGCAACGGGATATCAAGATCCTGCGTGACCAGCCGACCCGTCGTTCCATCCCGCCACGCCGAATCACCGACCGCACCGCGGTCCGGCCAAACGCCCAAATGGCGCACGACTCCGGTGTGTGCTTCCAGTCGTTCACTCTCGACGGTGGCCGCGAGGGCCAAAGCCAGAGACTGCGCGTCGGCGACGCCGTACAGCGTAATAACTTCACGCCGCGAGCGGGTGCCGAAGGGAAGCACGGGAATCGAATTCACGTGCGCAACTACTGGCGAATCGCTCGGACGCGCCTCGAGTCGTACGAGGACGTCCATGTTCTTACCTCCATGAGAAAAAGGACGAGAGCTGACGAGGAGATCGGTCCGGCACGTAGGCCGTCCACGTGAAGGACTGACCACCTTGTGATGAGCAACACCGACTGCTCGTCAGTCGTGTCGTTCGCCGATGGCAACCCACACGCTGCCAAGCAACGCGACCGCTACTGCCGCTCCAATGACAACCACGCCCGGTAGCGTTCCCGTCACCGCGTAACCAATTCGTAACGAGGACGGGAGCACCCACAGCGCGAGCATTCCGTACGCCGCCGCGGCGAGTACGGCCGCTGTGACGCGCGTCAAGCCCCGCCAAGGGAGCACAAGTAATGCAAGGAGCAGGCCCCAACCCGTGGCGATGACGAGGTGATGCAGATAGCCGAGGGCGACGGAGGTGAGTGGGGCGGCCGACGAGGCCACGCCGAAGCGCTCGAGCAGGCCTCGACCAGCCAGCCGAAAGACGCGCCCCGCTTCGCCCTCGCGCCAACCGAGGCCGAGCAGCGCACCACCGGTCGCAATCGCGGTGAGGGTGCCGGCCGCGAGCGCGGCGTCGAGGAGCTGAGTGAACCGGCCGTGCGCGGTACCGTGAGCCATATTCGAAGAAAGTTAAAGGACGGCGCGATTAACGATGCCGCGAACCTTCCGTCATAACGGAAGACTTCACTCGAGGGTTCACGCGTGCCGATCTTCCGCCCGTCTTTCCCACCTGCGTTAGCCCTGTGGGTGGCCGTATTCGGTTTTCTGGGCTGCGCCACTGGCGCTCCGCCGGCGTCCATTGTGCCCGGCGCGTCGGTTTCGTTGGCCGCGCAGAGTGCTTCCCGCGAGCAGACGGCCGATCAGCAGGTGCACCATGTGCTCAATCGCCTGGCCTTCGGCGCCCGCCCGGGCGACGTAAACGCGGTACGCGCCCTGGGCGTGGATGCCTGGATCGACCGCCAGCTGTATCCCGAGCGCATCCAGGACGCCTCCATCGAGCAATTCGCCGCCAGTTTCACGACCCTCGGCAAGACTGGCGAGCAGCTGTTGGCCGATTATCCGCCGCCGGCGGCCAAGTTGGCGCAGCTTCAACGTAAAGGCGGCACCCTGTCGGCGGCCGATTCCGTCGCCCTGAAGAAGCAGGGGCGCGACTCGTACGCGTTCCTGGGAGAGTTGGCCTCGAGCCGGGTGGCGCGCGCCGTGATGAGCGAGCGTCAACTGAACGAAGTGATGGTCGATTTCTGGGAGAATCACTTCAACGTGTTCGCCGGCAAGGAGCGCACGCGGTACTTCCTCCCGGAATACGACACGCAAACGATCCGCCCCCATGCCCTCGGGACATTCCGCGAGCTGCTCGGCGCCGTGGCCAAGAGCCCGGCGATGCTCTATTACCTGGATAATTGGCAGAGCGTGGCCGACAGCGGCCGCCCGACGTTGCGAACCGCGCCGCGTGCGGTAAACGCGCGTCAGGCGGCCCGTCGCGCGGCGGCGGTGCAACAGCGCGTCGCGCAGAATCCGCAGTTGCAGCAACTGATGCAGCGACGGCGTGGGTTGAACGAGAACTACGCGCGTGAGCTGATGGAGCTGCACACACTCGGCGTGGACGGCGGCTTTACGCAGCAGGATGTGATCGAAGTGGCGCGCGCGTTGACCGGATGGACGATCGCGCGCGGGTTGCAGGGTGGTGGCTTCGCCTTCCGTGGTGAGGTGCACGACGCCGGCGCAAAAACCATACTTGGCAAGTCGTTCGCGGCGAACAAGGGCATCGAGGAGGGCGAGGCCGTGCTCGACATGCTGGCGTCGCACCCGAGCACCGCGAAGTTCATTGCGACCAAGCTGGCGCGTCGTTTCGTGAGCGATACACCGCCAGCGGCGTTGGTGGAGCGCGCCACCGACACGTTCCGTCGTACCAACGGTGACATTCGCGCCGTCGTGCGCACGATCGTGACGAGCCCCGAGTTCTTCGCGTCGGCGAGCTATCGCGCGAAGGTGAAGTCGCCGTTCGAGCTGGTGACGAGCACGTTGCGGGCGATGAACGCGCAGCCCGATGCCACACCGCGCACCATGCAGCTGGTGAGCCGGTTGGGTCAGCCGATTTTCGGGCATCAGGCGCCTAACGGCTATCCGGAAACGGGCGACGCGTGGATGAACACCGGCGCGATTCTCAATCGGATCAACTTCGGACTGGCGGCAGCGTCGGGTCGCGTGCCGGGTATTCGGTTGGCGGCGTGGCCACTGACCGCGCAATTGGCGAGTACGGCGCGCGAAGCCCAAGTGGACGGTGTTCTCAAGGAGTTGTTCGGCGGTGCGGTGAGTTCGGACACACGGCAGGTCCTGCTGACGGGCACCAATCCGTTTCTGCAGCAGCATGGCGGCGCGAGCGACTCGCTGCTCGTGGCCGACGACGATACCACGATGATGGGGGGCATGGCCGGCGAGGACCGCAAACAAGCGGCGAGCGAGCGGCGGGCCGAACGGCAACCGGCGGCGCAACAGCAGAAGATGGCGGGTCGCGAAGCGGTGAAACCGGAGCGCGCCGGCTCGCTCACGCAGTTGATCGGCACATTACCGTCGCTGACCGGATTTGCGCAGATCGTCGGCCTCGCGCTCGGGGCTCCTGAATTTCAACGCCGCTGAGCGAGGAGGTTTACATGTCTGTGTTCAAGAATCCCGTGAATCGCCGCGTGTTCCTCAAGGGCGGCGCGCTGTCGCTGGTCACGTTGGGCCTTTCGCCCAGCTTCCTGCGGCGCACCGCGCTAACGATGGAGTTACCGCGCGCGGTGCGCGGCAAAACGTTGATCGTGCTCTTTCAGCGCGGTGCGGCCGATGCCCTGAATGTGCTCGTGCCGTTCGGGGACAAGCACTATTACTCGGCGCGACCGCAGCTCGCCATCGCCACGCCGGCCCGCGCGGGTGCGACGGCGAACATCGCGGGCGCGATCGACCTCGATGGGTTTTACGGACTGCATCCCTCGCTGGCGTCGTTCAAGCCGTTGTGGGACCGCGGCATGCTGGCGCCGATCCATGCGGTGGGAAGTCCGAGTGCGACGCGCTCGCACTTCGATGCGCAGGACTACATGGAAACGGGCACGCCCGACCGTAAGGGCACGACCGATGGTTGGCTCAATCGATACCTCGCGGTGGAAGGGACGTGTGAGGCGAAGGCGTGCACGCCCGCACCTTTTCGCGCGGTGTCCATGACATCGCAGACGCCGCGCATTCTGGAAGGGGCGAGCCCGGTGGTGGCGATGAACTCCATCGACGAATTCTCGATTCGCACCAACGGTGGTGAAGCGCAGCGTCGTATCGAGGCGTTGTACCGCACGGGTTCGTCGGACCTGGTGCATGGCAGTGGCAGCGATATGTTCGAGGCACTGAAAGTGCTGCGCGCCGCCAACCCGCAGCAGTATCGACCGACGGCCGGCGTGGAGTATCCGCGCTCACAGTTCGGGCAACGGCTCTTACAGATTGCGCAGCTGATCAAATCGGATGTGGGGCTCGAGGTGGCCTTCGCCGACGTCGGCGGATGGGACACGCACGTGAATCAGGGCGGCGCCCAAGGGCAACTGGCGACGCGTCTGGGCGACTTCTCCCAAAGCATCGCCGCGCTGGTGGCCGACCTGGGTGACCGCATGGATGACGTGGTAATTCTGACGTGCTCGGAGTTCGGCCGCACGGTGCGACAGAACGGCACCGGTGGAACGGACCACGGTCATGCGGGCGCGATGTTCGTGATCGGCGGGTCGCTGCGTACGAAGAAGAAAGTGTTCGGCCGCTGGCCGGGGCTGGCACCGGAACAGCTGTATGCGGGGCGTGATCTGGCACTCACCACCGACTTCCGTGCGGTATTCAGCGAGATCGCGGCGAAGCACCTGGGGGCGGCGCAGCTGCCGAAGATTTTTCCGGGGTACAGCGGGTTCGAGAAGGAGTGGCTGGGGGTGGTGTAGTTCAATGCGGTACGTGTCAAAGCGGCGACACAACACGTCATTTGCCGTGATGATCAACGGCAAGTACGCATCCAGAAACGAAAACTGCGCAGACCCCTTACGTCGTCGCCAAGTATGTCGCCCGCGATGCGTCGCGTGCTGATCATCGGGTCGGTCGGTGCCGAGAAATTACCGGTAGCGACTGCACTCGGCGCGCGACTCGCAACTCCCATCATCCATCTCGACGCACAGTTCTGGCGCGCCGGCTGGGTGCCCACGCCCCCCGACGAGTGGCAAACTCGCGTCGCCGAGCTGGTGGCGCACGAGGCATGGATCATGGACGGCAACTACGGCGGTACTCTGGACCAGCGGTTCGCCGCGTGTGACACGGTACGTCTGCTGGATTTGCCACGTACGTGGTGTCTGTGGCGCATCGTGCGACGCGCACTTCGCTACGGCGGTCGTTCGCGCCCCGACATGACGCCCGGATGCCCAGAGCGCCTCACGTGAGACTTTATCTGGTGGGTGTGGACGTATCCATCGCGCCGACGACCGGGAGCCTCGAGGCTTTAATCCTGCGACGATGAGCGGCACGGCCTCCGCCGTTCCGGCTCGTCGGTCAACATGCCTTCCACGACCTCCGGCGCCTCCTCCCCGGTTTCTACGCTGATGATGCGCGTATCGACCCGGTCGCTCCCGCCCTCCAAGATACCGAACGGCGGCGGCGTCCGATTGCCCTATCGCGGCTTCTGGGTCGTCGAATATGCGGCCGGACTTCTCCATGCGCGCAAGGATCCGGTCACGCAGCGGCGTTTTCAGCTGCGCTTGCGCCAATTGGTGCTGGCTTGCGGCCCAACCAAGTACTTCGGACGACTCGAGATCTTCCAGCCAGCGATACGGGTCGACCACGACGGTGTGTTGTTAGTTGTCCGTTACGCTGACAATGCGCGGTGGCGGATACGCCAAGGCGTCGCCAGACGGTGGTGTGCGATTGCAGGCGGCGAAAAGCATGGCTGCGGCCACCGCGACATGCCAAGTGGGTGCGCTTAGGCGGGGAAGGCGCGCAATCGCTGAGCGGGAGTGGTCATGTTTCATACGAGCGTCATGGTGTAGAGCGGGCACTATCGTTTCCAGCTAGGCAGTTCGCGTTGCGCGCAGTGAATCGCGACACCTCTCCTGTTGATTCGCAACGAGTACATGGAAACAACCTGCCAATCAGGGAAGAGTCGAATTGCGATAGAACGCTGCCTACTGCGGGAAGCTCCAGACTTGAATAAGCCCCAGCGCAAGCTAGATGATTTTCCGAGCGCCCATCGTGCGTTGGAGTTCACCCTCGATCTGCGCACGCGTCTTCGTCGGGTAACGCTGGAACGTCATCTCCCTGATGATCAGGAACGTGCCCTTGCCATTGGCGTCGATGCCGCTGGCTTCACCTGCGAATTCGCTGGCGATCAGCGGTGGCCGCAGTCGTTCGGCCAATCGCTCCTCTCATGAGGCCAGACTTCTTCTGGAACTCCATCACGGGCGGATTCGCCGACGGTGGAAGCCGGCCACGGTTCGTATCGATAAAATCGACGACGTGGAGCTTGTCCGCGTCGTCTTTGACGAACATCACATAGTCTTCAACGTTGTCGTCGATGAAGAGATCGATGCCGAACTCGATGTCGTCGACGTTGATCCGGTCCGCTGCCAAAAACTGCGAGCCTTCGCCTTCTTCGGTTCAAACGCCACATTCATCGTCAGTTTGCGTGCGGTTAACGCGCCTTGACCATCGCGGATGGCACCGAGTCGCGCCGTCCCTCGCCAAATCACGTGAACCACATGCGTTCGCACGGCTCCCACTCGACTGGCAGGCGAAGGTTCTGACTGAAGCGTGGCTCTGACTTTGGACGAGGTCGACTTCGAAGATATTACCGGCGCCTTCGATAGGGCGACGATGAGCGGCACAGCCACGGCGGATCGTTGTTCCCCGTCAGACGGCACTCGCGTTCCACTCACGCGAATGGCTCGTCCGGGCTGTCAAGGGCGCCACGCACGCAGGCTTCTGCTGGGAGCGGACTGACCGTCGCGCTGCAGGCCATCCCGTAATAGTATTCCGAATCATCTTGATTTGGATTCCGAATTTAGCAATATTTGAATCATGAAGACTACGGTGGATATTCCCGATGAGGAACTCGAGGATGTGATGCGCTTTACGCGCGCGACGACCAAGCGTGAAGCCATCGTGACCGCGATCACCGAGTTCAACCGGCGGCGGCGGATGGCGGAATTGGTCAAGCGAGCGGGAACGTGCGATGACCTTCTGACCGCCGACGAGTTGCAGCGTGCGCGCCGAAGCGAGTAGGCTGGCCGTGCGGCAAGTCCTTATCGACACCTCATCGTGGATTCATTTTCTTCGCCCCGACGGTGACACATGGGCGCGCGATCGTGTGTCGGCGGCGCTCGAGGCTGGAGCAGCACGCTGGTGTGCGATGGTGCGCCTGGAGCTTTGGAATGGGGCGCGCGGTGAGCGAGAGAAGACGGTGCTGCGGGAGTTCGAGCGCCTGGTCCCTGAACTCGCCACGAGCCCCGCTGTCTGGGAGGATGCCTTTGCGTTGTCCCGTCGCTGCCGTGCGGCCGGAGTCACCGTGCCGTCAACGGACGTGCTCATTTACGCCTGCGCGACGCACCACGGTGCCGAAATCGAGCACTCGGACAGTGATTTTACGGCGATCAGCGGTATCCCGCGTTGACGGCCGGTAGCTGACTCAGCGGATCTCGAATGTGATGGAGGCCCACTTCGACTCGTAGTCGACTCGGCCATGAGCTACGGCAGTCCTGTGGATGAACTTGACGTACCAGCGCCCGGCTTTCCCATCGACCAGACAGCGAAAATGCAGATGCCGTCGCGGCGAGACACTGATTGAATCCCTTTGCTTCGAGCCGAAACTCCTTGGGCTTGGTGAAAAGGCCGGCCACATACGTGCCGGCGTCGCCGGTAGTGTACTCGAGCCACGTGGTGTCGCCGCGCGCATCCCACTGCGCACTATCGATCGGTGTGCGACCGCTTGGCGTCGTGACGCTCAGCTGCACAACACATGCCTACTCGATGGAATTCTCGCTCGTCGAGAACGTGCCGTTCAACACGGGCATACGGATCGAGGTTTTCGGCGCCACGTAGTACGAGGTCAATCGCCAGAACATGTCATGCGCGCGATTGGCTGGGGTAGCTACGCGGCTCCTCGTTCGACGGATCTCTTGTTTCGGCTCTTCGAGATGGGCAGGATTCGGTGGAGGGCATGAGCTCGCCGATGCGGCTCAACCGCACGGACGAAGATCGCGAACGTGCCCTTCGCGTGCCGGTCGCACGACAGCAACGGGGCGCTTCCGCGTAGGAAACGCCCCGTTGTGCGACGATCGGAGCCGACGTCGGGCCCGAGTCCTGCCAGCCACTCAGAGCGAGTAGCCGACCCGCGCGTACACGTAACGGCCGTTGAAGCCGAACGGCGACAGTCCGGAGTACCGATACACGCCGAACGTCCCCTGTCCGGCGTAGTTGGTGGCCACGTCGCCGCGATCCATGTTCTGGTCCGGGTATACGTCGAAGACGTTGTCCGAACCGATCGTGATCGTGGTGCGCTGCAGCAGCTTGTACGAGGCGCTCAGGTCGCTGATGAACTTGGCGCTATAGGTCTGGTCGGGCACCTGCCTCGCGGTGCCGGTGGCGCGCAACGCAATCGACGTGACTTCGCCGAAGCGCTGGGTGCGGGCCGTGATCATGAGGTTCTTTCGCTCGTACATGCCGGTGAGCAGCAGGTTGTTGCGTGGCTGGCCCACCTCGATGCGGCCACGCTCGGCCTGCCCGAACAGCTGCTCGCCGAGGTTGCCAAGCTGCGGCGGCGTGTTCACCACGACCCTCGTCACCTTTGTCCTGTTCTGGTTGTAGCCGGCGGTCAGGGTCAGCAGACCGTTGCGTTTGAGGTCGATGCCGTAGTTGGCCACCACGTCGAGGCCGGTGGTCTTGGTGTCGATGGCGTTGGTGAAGTAGCGGCCGCCGTTGACTGCGGGGAGCCCGTTCGCGGCAAAGAACGCCTGGATGCCGGCGCCGATGAAGTTCTCCGATAACACGACGCGGTCGCTGATGGCGATGTCGTAATAGTCGGCCGTGATCGTGAAGCTCTTGGTGGGCTGCAACGTCAGGCCCGCGCTCAGGTTGACCGAGTTCTCCGGCGTAAGCGCACGCGCGCCCAGCAGCTGCGCTTCGCGGCTGGCTACGGGAAGCGTCTTGATGTCCACCGGCAGCCCGTTCACGAACGTGGTGGCCTGAGACGTGAAGAAACTCTGTTGCAGCGACGGAGCACGGAAGCCCGTGGCGGCGGCGCCCCGCAGCGCAATCTTGTCGGTGAAGGCGAAACGTGAGGTGATCTTGCCGGTGGCCTTCGACCCGAAATCACTGAAGTTCTCGAAGCGGCCCGCCACCCCCACCAGCCATTGCTTGGTGATGTCGCTTTCCAGGTCGACATAGCCGGCGAAGGCCGTGCGGCTCTGGTCGACGGCGTCGCTGGGCGTGAACCCGGGGAACACCTGGGAGCCGGGCAGCGCCGGTGTGGTATTGCCGGCGGTATTACGCACCGGGGTGCCGTTGATGTCCAGCACCGGCGAACGTCCGTTCACCCAAGAGGCTTCCTCGCCCGCTTCGATGGTGTAGTTCTCCCAGCGCACTTCGGCGCCGCTGGAAACGCGCAGCGGGCGGTTTTGCACCTGGAACTCACGTGTCACGTCGAAGTTGGTGAGCGCTTGGCCAAAGCCCAGCGTACCGGCATCGAACGTGGTCGGGCTGCTCAGCCCCATCGAGGCGTTGTTGGAGTTGCTGACGATGACCTGGAAGGCGTTGCCGCCATACACCTGGCTCAGATCCCAGTCCCACCCCTTGGCCGACCCCTTCGCACCGACGCCGACGGACAGGTCGTCGATATTGCTCTCGATGTTCGGGAGGAAGCCATTGGGGTGGAGCTTCGCCACGACCTGAGTGGTTTGTACGGGGCGACGGAAGAATCCGGTCGAGCGTCCGTCGCGTCTCCCGAACGACCCGAATCCATACAGTTGCAGCGACTCATTCACGTTGTGCGCCGCATTCACCATGCCGACCACGTCGGCAGTGGCGGCATCACCCGACCAGAACGTGGAGCGATTGGCGGTGGCTTCGCGCGGATCGTTGGCGCCGAACTGCACGCGCGGATCGCCGAACGAACGGTTGGTCATAGCGCGATTGCGGTACTCGACGCCAGCGTGCAAGAAGCCGCCATTCGACCAAGTGATGCTCTGGTCGGCCGCAGCGGTCGAGTTGCCGCCGTCATTGCGCTTGCCGAGTCCTTCGACGTCGGTGTTGAACTGACCGAACTGCACGGAGGCTCCTCCGGGGCTCGCGCCCTTGAGGATGATGTTGATGACGCCGGCGATGGCATCGGAGCCGTACTGTGCGGCCGCGCCGTCGCGAAGGATCTCGATGCGGTCGATCATCGAGGCCGGAATGGCGTTGATGTCCACCGCCGACGTACCGCGGCCGATGGTGCCATTGTTGTTGATCAGGGCGCTCGTGTAGCGGCGCTTGCCGTTCACCAACACCAGTACTTGGTCGGGGGCCAGGCCGCGCAGCGTGGCCGGCCGTACGTGGTCCGTCCCATCGGACACGGATGGGCGCGGGAAGTTCATAGACGGGGCCGCCGCCTGCAGCATCTGGGCGGTTTCGACTCGACCGGTGGCACGCAGTACGGTGGTGTTGATGACGTCGATCGGCACCGGACTGGAGACAATCGTGCGCTCCCCGCCGCGCGACCCTGTCGTGGCCACAGCCTCGAGCTGGGTAGTGGACTTTTCCAGGGAAAAGTTCTTCGTGACAATGCCGCCGGACGTCACGACCACGGTTTCGATCTTGCCGGCGTACCCGAGCATGCGAACCCGCAGCTCGTACGTGCCGGGGCGGAGCGAGAAGCGGAAGCTTCCATCAGCCCGGGTGAGGGCGCCAATTTGCAAGCCCACAATCCCTACCGAAGCACTTTGCAATGGATCGCCCGCCGGGGCCACTGTGACCTTGCCCTGCACCGTTCCCGTGCCTTGGGCCTCGAGGATCGAGGCACCGCCCAACGCCGCCAGGCATCCTGCCGTCATCCACCGAACCACACTGCGTCGTACAAGTTGCATGCGACATTCTCCGATTGAGGGGAAACCAGCGCCTCGACCCTAGGAAGCGCCGGTATAACATCTCTCCACGCGCCTCGTCCCGCAATGACGGCGGACGGAACCGTGGGTGGGCGGTGCCTGTGCAGGAGATTCTGGTGCTCGACCTCCGCAGGCCCG
>NZ_JBDNFF010000359.1:0-9815 GCF_041689975.1 Gemmatimonas sp. | reverse complement strand
TTCTCGCCGCCGTACCCGGCGCGCGCCGTGGTCGGTGCATCGCTGCGCGGCATTCTCGTCGAGATCTCGGCGATCGCCGCGCTCTAGGGCAGGGAGATGACACCCCCGCTGGTCGTGGTGTACGCCACGAGTCGACCGTTTCGCGTCGCTTGCGGCGTGCTGCTGCGCGAGGCGGGGGCGCGTGTGCGCATGGCCAGTCGCCAGTCGGAGCTCGCGAAGGCCATCGGCGAGGGCACGATCGCGTTGATCATCGCGGGCGATGATGACTCGAATGTGATCGTTGCACGTGCACTCGCGGCGACATCTTCGACCGTCATACCCGTTGTGCAGCGAGCGCCTGGCGAATCGATCGGGGAGTTGGTCGCGCGGGCGCTACGACGCGTCTCCCTTTAGTCGGCGAATCGCCCTCCGGTCTCGCTTGCCGGGCTTACTGTCACCAAACGCGAACGCGATCGGCATCTGGCGCAGCTGTTCCTGTGCGGCCTCGCGCTTTCGCTTACCGTCGGCGGTCTCCTCGTAGAGCCGCTGGGCGATCTCCGCCGACCCCCGGCGCTCCGCGACGTCCTTCACGCGGAGCTGCCACTCTATCGGTCCTTGGCGCAGTCGGATCTCGTCAGTCGCTTGCACTAATTTCGCTCGCTTCGCGCGATCTCCGTTCACGTCGACTTTACCGCCGTCGATGGCCTCAGCCGCGAGCACACGCGTCTTGAAGAAGCGTGCGGCCCAGAGCCACTTGTCGAGGCGAACCTTCCCCGGTGGAGACTTCTCGTCATCGTCCCGCATCGGCTACTTCACACCGTCAGCACTGTCGTCGTCGTCCCATTCGATCGCATCATCATCGACGACAACATCTACGACCGCGTCGTCGACATCCGCTTCCTTGGGATCGTCAGGCGCGGTCCCGTCGGCCTGAGACGACTGGGCTTCGGCCGACCGCACCTCGCGGATGCGCGTGGCGGCGCCGGCATAGACAGAGCGGACCGCCGGGTTCGATTTTTGCTCGACGGCGCGGTGCTCGAGCAGCGGGACCAGCGCCATGATGGCGTCGAGGTCCGTGTTGGCATTACCGGTGCCCGCGATTGCGAGCAACATGGCGACCACTTCGTCGCAGCCATCGGCCATGCGGCTCGAGGTCGCCGCATCGGGACCGGGCACCTTCGTGCCCCGCGCCATCAGCGCGACGCGTTCGCGCAATGCGGCGGCGTCGGATTGGAAGCGATTCACGAGATAATCGCGGGCGGTCGTCGTCATCAGCTTTGAATCCTCTTCGACGCGGGGGCAATACGAGAGCAGGTCGGAGCCGCACGCACTCAGCCGAGATCGTTGCGGGTGATGCCAAGTTCGTCGCGCGCCGCGCGCCATGAGGCCAGCCAAGCATCGGACACGACTGCCGGTGCAATACCGATGCGCGCACAGCGTGACACGAAGTCGTCCCACCAGCCTTGTTCCAGCGCATCGATCACATCGAGCAGCTGACCGAGCGGCAAACGGCGGTCTGTCATCACATCGCGTAGCGCCGTCGGCAGCGCCAGTCGCTCCGACAGGATCGGCGCCGAGGCGCCGAGCGCGAACTCCAGCATCGAGAGTAGTCCGGCGATGAGACGCATGCGGGCGTGCGGCGCGTTGTCGAGCGCGGCACCCACCCGTTCGCAGACGCGCGCGCGTCGCAGCGCAGCGAATCCGAGTTCGGCATCCTGGGCGGCATCGCCGATCAGTCGTGCAGCTACGGATACGAGCCGGTCCATGATCGCGTCGCGTCCGAGCATCGTGATGGCGTGCGTCACCGATCGCGGACCACGCACGCCGAGTGACGCGGAGCCCATCGCCTTCAGCAGCGCGGCCGCAAGATGAGGATCATCGTGCACGAAGGTGTCGAATGACGAATCAGTCGGTCGGCCATCGGCGAACGCGGACAGCATGGTGATCGCGCGGATCACACTTTCCTCGGTCGTGCGGTCTACCGGTACACCGGCACCGCGGGCCAGCATGCGCCCGCTGTACAGTGGCACGCCGGCCTGCAATACGCGATGGCGCGTGAGGCGGTCGTCGACGCCGCGAACGAGTGGGCGGAGTCCGGCGTCGAGCAGTACGCGCACGCGGGATTCGAGCGCGCTTGGCGGCGTGCGCGCCGCGTCGAGCACGATCGTACTGCCCACCAACGACGGCGGCAGCGGCTCGCCGTCGGGAAAGCCCTGCAATGCGAAGTGAAAGCCGGCGCCAAGCAGTCGATCGACCGCACGCCGTGTGGTGGCGTCGTCGAGCGACTCCGTGGCCAGCAGCCACACGGCATCCGCCGAGGCGAAGCGAGTAATGGAGCCCTCACGCACGATGGCGGGGGTGACGGGCACCACGAGACTGCGGCCGGCAAGGCGGGTGAGCGCGCCCACCATGTCGACGAGACGGCGCGCGTCCGCGTCGGGATCCGAGCCACCACGGCGCGGGTCGGCCGGGCAGGTCGAGACCGCGTAGCCGATCACGCGATCACGGCGATCGCGAATCGGTAGGAGTGACGTCAGCATGCGCGTATTCTCATCACGTGCTCATCGCGGGCTCAGCGCGGCGTGCGGTCGGCCCGTGCGAGCACCGAATTGAAGTAGGCCGGCTCACCGGTGACGTCGCGTTCGACGTAGGGCGTGAGCCACTCGGGAAGAGTCGGTCGGTCGTCGAGCCCGGACAGTTCGACTTCGGCCAGCACGAGATCGCGATCGAGGAACACATCGATTTCCCACGCATAGGCGGTCTCACGCACGACATGCCGTTGCTTGCGCACGCGTGCGTCGGACGTGAGGGGCCACATCGCTTCGAACAACTCTCGGCTCGTGCCTTCGTCGATCTCGAGCCGTGCTTGCGCCGGGCCAAGCTTCACGTTGCGCCAGCACGTGACCGTCCCGTCAGGATTCGTGGACCGACGCAACCGCTCCCGCAACGCACTGCCGGGGAGCCAGCCCTGTTCGATCAGTGTGGGCGGAACCGCGGCGGCCACCGGCGGCACGCGGCTCAGGAGATACTTCCGCTCGATCTCGAGCGGTACGCCGGCCTCGGAAGCCGGTGCACTGTCGCGCCGCAGTTCGACGACGGCCATCTCGAGCGATTGCACTACGCCGTCGATTCGCGCGCACCAGTCGAGCGTAAATGCCTGGTAGTGCGCGAGCGCGACCGCCCCCAGCTCGCGATGCAGCGCCGGAAGGTTCGCCTCGAGCGCCCGCTCGGCCAACAGGTCGGCGTCGCGCACTGCACCCAGCAGATCCTGGCCGCGCGTGGCGAGATCGTACCACGCACCGAGCGCGGGGCGCGACTTGGCGAAGAGGGCGAGCATCGCCCGCTGGCGCTTCAGGCGAATGCGCACACGATGCATCGCGTCACGCGAGTCGACACTGGTCACGTGTTCGAGGTCCCGCCGTAAGCGCGTCGATGCGCGCGCCACACGTGTCGCGAGGTGTCGCGCGAACGGCGTGGGCGTGGCCGGCAAGCCAACGCGGTGTAACAGCAGATACGTGGCGAGGCGCGCCAGCAGTCGGTCGACGATGGGATCGAAATGCTTCTCGAAGGCGCGCGTCACGGCCGTCGACGAACGTGTCGCACGACGGTCGAGGATGGAGCGCAGGCGCATCGCTTCTTCACGAGCGACCACAGGAAGCTGCTCCATCTCGGCGTCGAGCCACGAGCGCTGCACGTCGGCATCCCGGACTTCGTTCGTGGCTTGCCCGAGTGCGCGCAGTGACCGCAGCGTGCGCTGGTCCACCGCGCCATCGAGCGCACTCTCGTGCTCGCGAAGCACCGCTCGCAGCCGTCGTAACGAAACGCGCGCGCGGTGCAGCGTTTCGGCTTCGGTTGCGACGTCGGTTCCTGAGGGATCCGCGGAGTCGGCCAGCAGCCACTGAGCGCGTGCATCGGTGAGCTGTTGGAGCCAATGGAGCGCCACCAGACGAGCGCCTTCCTGCGCCGGTCGGCGAAGCGCCCCCGGCAGCAGTCCACGCAGATCGGTGGCGGACAGGAGCGACGCGTCAGTCATCGTTGTCACCGTGGTCGTCGTTCGCATCGACGTGTACGTGAGCGGTGCCGTCGTCGTCGTAGCTTACCGAGACGAGCCACGGACGACAGCAGACCTGGCAGTCTTCGACGTATTGCTGATGCGTACCAGAGCCCGGATCGAGGGTGATTTCCCCCGGTTCGCCACAGTACGGACAGTGCACCTCCCCCACGAGATCAGCCACGCCGTCGCCGAGTGGGAACTCCTCGTCGTCAAGCGCGTCTTCGGCCTCATCGGGATCGCCGGCGTCATCCGGCAGGTCCCACTCTTCTCGGTCACGCATATTCGCACAGTGAAGGCATAGGCGTAATCAAACGGGGTGGCCGTCCCTGTCCACCCTAACCACTCAGTTTGGATTCAACAGCAGCGTTCGGTCACCAGTGGCCACAACGAGGGCGGCACGGGCGCCGGCCACTTTGGCTTCCACGGCCGCGAGTTTCACGGCTTCGTCGAGCACCAGGCGTTCGCGGATGTTGAGTATGAGCAGCGTTCCCTCGCCTTCATTGTAGCGCACCTGCTCGGCGTCGCGCAGCAGGCCGGCATTGCGCACATTGGCCACCTGTCGCTGCCGCAGCCGTTCGAGGTTGAACAGATCGAAGATCGCGGCACGCGCATCGAATTCGACCTCGCGCCGCAACCGATCCCGCTCGAGCCGCTGAAATTCGAGACGCTGGCCCGACGACGTGAATCGACCGGTTTCCTTGAGAAAGAGCAGGGGCGACTTGATGCTCAGTCCGGCCTTGTAGTTGTTGTCCAGGCGCTCGCCATCGAAAAACACCTCTTCGCTAGCGCTCGCGCCGAGCCCGGCTAGTTTGGCTTCGGCCAGCGGAAGCAGCGCTTGGGTGGTGAACAGCCGCTGCGCCTCGGCCTGTCTCACACGAGCCTGTATCTTGAGCAGGTCCGGGTTCCGGCGAGTGGCCAGATCGAGCAGCGCCTCGAGGCGGGTGGAGTCGATCCCCACCCCTTCAATGCCCAGCAGCACCGGCTTGGCGTCGACCGGGAGCGGTGCCGGGCGCCCGGCGTCATCCCAGAGATACGCCGTAATATTGAGCGATGAAAAGTAAAATGACGCCTCCGCCTCGAAGCGGGTGACCTCGCGGCGTTGCAGCTCCAGCAACGCTTCGATAGTGTCGATCGGCGCACCCTCGCCGACGGCGACCCGACGTCGCACTCCCTGCAGCCGGAACTCGGCCAGCGCCTCGCCTTCCTGCGCGATGACCCGACGACGCCAGCTCTCGTACCAGAAGCCGTAGTCCTTCGCGGCCAGGAAAAGCAGCTTGTTGACGATCGCGGTGCGATCGGCCTCTCCAACATCCCGCGCGCCGCGCGCCTGCTGCAGCGCGTTTCGCCGTTCATCGGTGAGAATGCGTTGCCCGAGAGGAATCGAGATGCCCGCTTCGAACGTGCCGTTGACGGGGGTGCGCCGGTCCGGATTGAAGAACCGGCCCATGGTACGATCGAAGGCGAGCGTGACGTCGGCCCCGATCGGCAACGGAATCTTGAGCTCGGCGTCGAAGTAATTGTAGTACTCCGTGCCGTTCAGTTTTTTCTGATCCCACGTGGCCGTCAGCGTGGGATCGAATGCGCCCCACGCGGTTCGCAGGTCGGACCGTGCTTGATCGGCCACCAAGCGCGCCTGCGCCGCGACGGGATGATTGGCAAGAATGACGTCGATGAAGGCCGGGAACGCGAATGGCGAGCCGAGCGTGTCGAGCTTCGACGGCGCTGCCTGCGCGGGTGCCGATGATGACGTCGTGCAGGAGAAGACGAACGCGACGGAGAGTGCGGCGCGCAAGTGGCCGATCACTTCTTGCCTCCACCTTTGGAGTCGCTCTTGCCGGCGCTCGCGCCACCAGCAACCGCGTCGGCCGGCAACGCGTCATTCGGATTGATCGAGAGCGGGAAGCCGTTGAGCTGGCGCCAGAGTTCCCAGCCGACGGTGACGTTGTCGAGCATGGCCCAGCCTTGCACACCGGTACCGAGGCGCAGCTGCGCGGGCCACGATTCGTCGTGGGTGGTATCGGGTACGAGCAGCACGCGAAACAGCCCGGCGCGATTCGGGAACTGGTCGATCACTGCCACCTCCGCCCCGAAGGTGCCCGACGCCACCTGTGGCCACCCCGAGACCTGCAGTGCGGGCCAGCCATCGAAAAAGATACGCACATGCCGTCCCGGCTTCAGCAAGACGACGTCCATCGGCTTCACGAACAGTTCAACCGCTTTGCTGGGCCGCGCCGGCTGAATGGTCACGATCGCCTCGCCCGCCTTCACGATCTCGCCCTGACCGGTCTTCGTGGCGCGCACGACGTACCCATCCTGTGGCGCCTCGATGAGGTAGAAGCGGTTGCGAATCGTGAGTGAGCCGACCTTGTCCTTCAGCTTCGCGACATCGGAGCGGCCTTCGTTGACCTCGGCCAAGGTGGAAGCACGATCCGAACGCGCCTTCGAGATCTTCTCGCCGTATTCGGCGGGAATGCTCGCGAGGTCCGTCTCCGTACTGAGCAGCATCTGCTGTTTCTCCACCAGCTTGGCCGATGCCGATTGCACACGAACCTGAAACGCCTGCAGTTCGTTGACCGACACCAGACCGAGGGTATCGCGGAACAACCGCTCGCGACGACGTAGCTGATCGCGCGCCACCGAGTCTTCGAGCGTCGCCTGACGGACTTCCGCACGATACTGCTCGATCTTGTTGGCGGTTTGCTGCAATTTGAAGTCGCGCTGCGCCTCGAGCTGCGAGATCAGCGTGGTCAGCGCGGCTGCCTTGTTCTGTTTCTCGCCGATCGCCGATTCTTTCGCCGCCTGTTGCAGCGCGGTGAGCGGCAGCACGTTGGGATTGAGGTACTCCTCCTTGATCTCGGAGATGCGGACGATGCTGTCGCCCTTGTTCACATACTGACCTTCCTGTACGTACCACTGTTCGATGCGGCCATCGATGCGCGCGGGCAGTTCCTGTGGACGATCGGAGGGATTGAGGGCCGTAATGGTGCCCTCGCCGCGTACGCTCTGCTGCCATGGCAGGAAGAGCACGAGGAACAGCGTGATGAGAATACCGAGCAGCCATCGTGACACGATGCGGCCGGTGTTTGCGGCGCCCAGGAGTGCCGTGGTTTCCAGCGGCAGATGCTTGAGTTCGCGTTCGATATCGAGATCGGACAAGGCCATGGTGTTCAGGCTCCCGTGGTCATGGGCGTCTCGTGCAGCAGATTGCGACACATCGCATCTTCACGCAGAACGCTGAAGGGTCCTTCGCGTACGATTCGGCCCTGATCCATGAGGAGCACGCGGTCGAACGCCGCCAGCAGCAGCGGATCGTGCGAGACGGCGATGACCGTCCACGGTCGGCTCCGATCGGTGAGCAGTTTGATGATGAGCGTGCGCGACGCGGCGTCCAGGTTCTGAAAAAAGTCGTCGAGCACGATCAGTCGCGGGCGGCCCACGATGCCTTGCGCCACGAGCAGCTTGCTCGCGAGGTGCGCGGGCAGTGTACGTCCGCCGTTCGTCAGCTCGGTTTGAACGCCCTGCGGTAGCTGTTGGATTTCATCGGTCAGCGCGAGGTCGTCGAGCGCTTCGGCGACATCGCGCGGGGCGATGTGCGTACGGCCCACGCTCACGTTCTCCTCGACCGTTCCGTCGAAGAGATCGGTCCACGAGAGCATTTGCCCGATTCGCGCGCGCAGGGCCGGTCGGTCGAGGTCGCGCAACGTGATGCCGTCGAACCGGATCGTGCCATCGTAGTCGTCGATGAGGCCGCCGAGCAACTTGAGCAGCGTCGACTGACCGGACCCGTCGGCGCCCATGATCGCGACGCGTTCGCCCGGCTCGATCTGCACGGTGATGTCGTCTACCGTGGCCGAACGCGCCGAGGGATAGCGAAAGTGGAGATCCTTCGTGACGATCGAGACGCCAACCCCCTGCACGTGGACCGGCGCGAGTCCGCCACGGGCTTCGAGTGGCAGGTCAGCGACATGGCCCGCCTTGTCGACGCTGGTGAGTACATCGTACACGGTGGCGAGGCTGGTGATCAGCTTCTCGACACCGAAAAGGACGGTGACGATCACCACTTCTGCCGCCACGAACTGGCCAAGTAGCAGCCGATTCGTTTGCACCAGCGTGGCGCCGATGATCAATACGGCGGCGGTGATGAAGGTCTTGAAGCCGATCAGGGCGATGGTCTGCTTCACGAGCACTGCAAAATGCTTACGCCGATACTTGAGATAGCCGGTGACGACATCGTCCATGCGCTCCACGGGAAGCGTGGAGTCGCCGGCGTACTTGAACGCGTGGAAGGCGCGCGCGATTTCCTCGAGCCAGTGCACGGCCTTGTACTTGTATTTCGACTCCACGATCGACGTCTCGAGACCTTCTGGCCCGGTCCAACGGATGATGAGCCAGAGCGCGATCGAGACCGCGATCGCGAAGACGGAGAACCAAGGGCTGTACACCGTGAGCAGGAGGAGGCTGAACACGATGGTGAGCAGCGCGGTCGGCACATCGAGCAGCAGCTTCGACACGCCTTTCTGAATCGCGATCGCCTCGAACAGACGGTTCATCTGCTCGGGGAGGTTGGACTCCAACGATGCCGCGTAGCGCAGCCGGGGAATGCGAAAGGCGAACTCCAACGCCATGCGGGCAAAAACGCGCTGCTGGATGCGCTCCACGACCCTCAGAATACCGATCTGCAGCACGCCGGCCACGATAGTGCCGAGGACGACGAAGGAGATGAGGACGATCACCGGCTGCAGGTACAGACGCCCCTGCACGATCTGCACGATGCCGCCGACGGCGAGCGGAAGGATCAGGCTCAGGCCACCGGACAGGGTCGCGTAGAAGAACACGGTGAGGATCTCGCGACGCTCCCGCGCAAAGAGCGCCAGCGTGCGATCGACCGGGGTTCGCGGTTCAGCCTCCTCCTCGAGGGCATCGTGGCCGAGGGGGCTGTGCGGGGAGGCATTGGACGTCGCGCTATTGGCCGGCCGCAGCGCCATGGGGGCCAGCGCATTCAGCACGTTGCCCGCGCCCAGACGTGCGATCAAGGCCTCCGCAAGCGCGTCGCCCTCGCCCTCGATTGCGACCTCGCTCCCATCGCGCGAAACGAGCAGCGCCTGCACCCCGTCGTCGTCGTTCCGGCACAGCACGATCGCGTCGTCGTTGCGCAGGTCGAGGAGAACGATGGGAACGGTGCGCTCAGCGATCGCGAGCCGGAGCGTGTCACGGGAGATTTGCCGGTCGAGATAGCCGACGTCCACCGCCCCGCCGACGGAACGGAGGCGAGTCGGCAGTGGATCATTGGGGGAGACCTGACGCGTCAGCGCGCGCCACCGTGCCTGCTCCACCTCGAGCCCGAGCGCGGCGGTGACCAACTGATTGACACGGGTTGCTTGAGCCGACATGGCGCAATCGAGGGAGCTATGAGCGAGAGCGTTCCCGCATCGAGAAGCCTGAAGCGGACAAACGCGATCGGAGACGGGCCTGAGTGCCCGCACTCCTGTAGCTGGTACTGCAACGGGTACCGCCGCTGATGGTGTGGCTGGTACCGCGAGAAATCAGCAGGGGTTCGGTGGCGCCCGAGTCGGCGACGCACGCAGTCCACCGCCGCGACGAACACGGTCGGATTGCGACGACAACCGTGCGCCGATCCGACGCTCCGGCCTAGTGCCGAAGGCAGTGCCCGGGGCACGTTCGGCGCCTGCCAGCTGAGACGACGCCGTACGCTGGGTGCGGCGGCTGCCGCGCTGCCATGCCGCACGGGTGGTGCACGCCAGCCGCGTCGAGACACGGTCTG
>NZ_JBDNFF010000358.1:0-3245 GCF_041689975.1 Gemmatimonas sp. | reverse complement strand
GCATCCCCCTGCAGCACTCGTACGCGCGAGCTGCGCCAAAGCACCTCGAAGTCGCGCGGGGTGGCGGCGAGCGCCTGGTCCACCAGGGTGACGGCCGGTGCGAGCTGCGCCGCCGCCAACAGCGTGTCGACGCGAGCGATCGACGCCGTCTGCGCGAGGAGTGGTGCGGGTGCGAGCAGGAGAGTTGAAAGCAGAAGACGGCGCATGCGATCAGCGGTTGAGTTTGCCGACAGAACGGGTCAGGATTAGCTACAGTCTGCCGGTCTCGGTTCGCTCCCGCAAGCTCCCCTTGTCTCCTCCCGCCATGACTTGCTTCCTGCTCGATTCTTCGTTCCGCGCGGGCGCGCTTGCGTTCGCTGGCGTTCTCACAACGGGAACGTGGACTCGCACCCTTCACGCGCAGCGCGAACGCATCACGGTGCGTGTGGAGGCGCTGGGCGGCACCGATGTGTCGTTGCCCGTTGGCACCACTGCCCGTGACGCGTTCGCACAGCAGGCCGTCCAGGCGTCGTTGGGGCATCGTTTCGTACGGGACCAGGGGAACACCATCGTGGTGGTCGGGGGGCAGTTCCGCGCTGTACGTGCCGCCCTGCCCCGCGAGCGTGCCCGGCTGCAGGGCAGCACCACGTTCGATGCGTTCACGACGCTCAACGTGGTCGCGGCCGACCTGCTGGTGCTGCGCACCGTCGGCACCAAGCACACCATGGTGGGCGTACTCCGACCGGGCTTGTACGGCGAGACGTTTCGCGTGGAGGGTGCCGCGTTCGTTGATCGTATCGTGTCGGCACGCACCACGATCGGTGCCGGGTTGTCGTACGCGTCGAGCTTTGGCAAGCTGCTACCGATTCCTGTGCTCCACGTGGTGTCGCGTCCCTCGCGACGCGTACTCATCGACGCGCTGCTCCCCTCGCGTGGCGACGTATGGTGGATGCCGCGCAAAGGGCTCGACTTGGGGATCAACGCCTCACTGATCGGCGCGAACTATGGTCTTCCCGACGCGCAGCGCGTGGCGGGTGGTGACGCGCTCTGGCTGGCCAACGCCACCGTGGGTCCGCAGGTGCGATGGGCACCGGGGGGCGGGAAGCTGCAGCTCACTGCGGATGCCGGCATGACCGTGCTGCGCCGACTCGAGTATGCCCGCGATGGCCGCAGTGTGGCGGACCTGGCTCCGGGGAACGTGCCGTTCGTACGGTTGGGAGCGCAGCGCCTGTTCTGACGCGCCGACGCTTGACTCGGCGGGCGTGCCGAGCGTACGCTCCATGTGCCTACGCAACGCGATGACACTGGGCGCGAACTTTTGGTGACGGACTCTGAGGCTGCTGCGCGCATATTCGCCCCATGCGCTGCGGATTACTCTCGCCGAGGACAGACGGACGATGCTCATGGCTCAGACGACGGGCGCGTGGACGCTCGCGGAGTTGGATCGGTTGCCCGACGACGGCAACAGGTACGAGCTCGTGGATGGAGAGCTGTTCGTGACGCCGGCGCCTTCGCCGGGGCATGAGACGCTGGCCTCGCACCTGCTCTTTATTCTGGTTCCGTATGTGCACTCGCAGAAGCTCGGGCTGCTGTCCACGCCCCGCGCGGTGGTACGCCAGCACGGCTCTCAGGTCGAGCCGGACATGATGGTGCGTCCCGCCACGCCCGCGCTTCCGCAAACGTGGGCCGAGATGCCGACGCCGTTGCTCGTGGTCGAAATCCTGTCGCAAACGACTCGTCGGCGCGACCACGTGCAGAAGCGCGCGTTCTATGTCCGCCTTGGTGTTGCGGAGTATTGGATCGTCGACCGCTTCGAGCGCACGATTCGCGTGATCAGACCAGACGCAGACGACGTGGTGTGTGACGCGAAGCTGGTGTGGCATCCATCGGGTGCGACCGAATCGCTCCAGATGGATGTGGCCGCATTGTTTTTCGCGGCGTTGGGGGCGGTGTAGATCGCCGGGCGTTACCGACCCGCGCCCGACTGGCTCACCCGCGGCACGCCGGCGCGAAACAGATAACTCAGTTTCACGAACGCGCCGTCCGACACACGCTCGGCTTCGAATGGCCGCATGGTCAGGCTCGCGTCGAGCGCCGAACCGTATCCCACGAAGATTACCGTGCCGGGACTCGGGAGATACGAGATCAGCCAATCGGCACGTCCCAGCAGCGACTTACGGCGACCGATCGCGCTGTACGTTCCGTTGGCTGCCCGCGTGAGCAGTGGACGCTCGGTACGCGGATCCCGCAGTGCATCACGGTCACGCGATTCGATCTGTACGATCAGCCGGGCAAAGAGCGCGCGGGAAAACTGGTACTCTGTGCGCAGGCGTGGTACGATCTGCGTGCTGAACACCGACCCATCGCGCGCGCGCAGGAATTGCTGGTAGCGCACGAGCGACGACACACGTAACTGCGGCGACGGACGCAAGTCGGCCGACAGCTCCATCTCCGTACGCGTGGCGGTGGCGGTCTCAAAGAACTCCGGTTCGGTGCCGCGCCGCGCGCTGAGGGTGGCCCCGCCGCGACGCCACTGCGGTGTATTGAGCGAGAATTGGAGTGCGCGTGTGAACTGCCGACCATTCGGTACGAAGGCGACGGTATCGACCCGACCGTTGACGGTGGGGAGCACCGTGGCGGTGCGGGCGTAGCGTCGCGCATCGAAGGCGACCGCCTGCACCTCGGGAGTGATCGAAGCCCGCCAGCCGCCACGCAATACGAACGAATTATCGAGGGCGGCGGTGACCTCCAACGGCGAGCCGCGCTCTTGAAATCCCTCGTACGACCACAAGGCCGACGAGCGAACGAACTGCTGCTGCTGATCCCACCAGCCACCCTTGCGGCCAAACCGTGTAAATCGCTGGAAGAGCTGGGCACGCACGAAGTCGGTGCGATTCACGAAACCGCTCTGCGTCTCGAACTGCGGCGAAAAGGAGGACAGCGAGCTCCGGTATCCCCACGCCCGTCCGGTCCGTCCATGATTGAGCTCGAGGAGCTGTCCGCTGCGTGTGCCGGCACTGTCGCCGGTCAGACTGGTCGCCGCGCGCACCTCCACGTTGTAGACCTTCGCAAAGTTGAGGCGAGAGTCCACGCCGGCGACGCGGTTGAAGCGCCGCCCTTCGGTTCGGTCGGTGACGAGAAAGCCGGCCGAGCTTTGCGTGCCGATATCCCGGCGCACCCGCAGAATATTGTACACCGGGTTGGTACGACCATCACGACTCGTACGCGCGGCGTCGACGGCGCTGAGGAACCCGATGTCGATGTTC
>NZ_JBDNFF010000357.1:0-3165 GCF_041689975.1 Gemmatimonas sp. | reverse complement strand
GTCATCCTCGACCAGCAGAATCCGTTCGCTGCCACGCAGACTTTCGCTGGACGGGGGTTTGGCGGTCGCCGTGATCGGCGCCTCTGCGCACGCCGGAAAATAGACGAAGAAGCGGGCGCCCTGCCCCTCGCGGCTCTCGACGCGAATGAATCCGCCAGCCTACTGCACCATGCCGTACGCAAGCGCCAGCCCCAGCCCAGTGCCGCGTCCACGCGCCTTTGTGGAATAGAATGGCTCGAACATGCGGGCCTGCACCGCCTCAGCAATACCGACGCCCGTATCGGCCGCGCATATCATCACGAAGTCGCCTGGAGCCACCCCGGCGTGTAGCGGATCGTAAGGCACCACCTGCACGCGTTGTGTGGAGAGCCGGAAGTCTCCGCCCTGCGGCATCGCGTCGCGCGCGTTCGCCGCAAGATTCACCACGACCTGCTCCAGCTGTCCGCGATCCGCGCGTACGGAACCCGCCAGCTCCGGCAGTGAACTCTCGAAGGTGATTCGCTCACCAAGGAGACGCATGACCATCCGGCTGATCCCACGAATCACATCGTTGACGTCGAGCTGTTGGGGCTCGACCACCTGACGACGGCTGAAGACAAGAATCTGTCGCGTGAGATCGGCGGCGCGCTCGGCCGAGGATCGCACGCCGAGGAGATCATCCCGCGCCGACGAATCGGCGGGGATCTCCGCCAGCGCCATCTCGGTCAGGCCCATGATCGACGACAGATAGTTGTTGAGGTCGTGGGCGATACCACCGGCGAACGAGCCGAGTGCATCCAGTGTCTGCGCCTGTCGCAGCAGCTCACGCGAGGTGTCGAGTGCGCTACTACGCTCGACAATGGTGTCGGCCATGTGATTGAAGGCGCGGGCCAGCGTACCGGCTTCGTCCTGCGACGTAATGTGCGAGCGGCGCGTCACATCGCCCGCGGCAATCGCGTGCGCGTCGCGAGTGAGCGATTCGATCGGGGCGATGAAGCGGTTGGTCACCCAGTAGCCGCAAAGCAAGACGGCGAGCCCTAGGGACGCGCCGAAGAGCAAGTCGGTCAGAAACTATGAGCGCACCAAGTCGAATGTCTGTACGTTGAGAATATCCACGTATACCAGCCACGGCACCTGGGTGGCGAGTCGCGATCCAAAACTGCGTTCCACCCCATCCAATGACGATCGGGTGAAGATCCGCGGGTTCCCGCCACGCAGATTGGCCCTCAGGATCGTGTCGAGTGGCAGGCGCTGACCGATCCAGCGGTCCGGATGGGCCGATCGGAACACGACGGTCCCGCCGGTATCCACCACCGAAATCACCGAGCCGATCGGCAGGGTTCGGGCGATTTCCATGGCATCCAGCGAGTCGAGCTCTATGGAGGCGCCCACCATGGCGGTGACGCGCGCGCCATCGACGGTCAGCACCGGCAGGATGAAGGGCATTATCCATGGCGCCCCCTCCAGCAGGCGGGAGCGCACCATCGTGCCCACCGTAAAGCGCTTGGTGCGAAGCTCATCCTTGAAGTACTCACGACTCGCGAGACTTGCGAGTGCGCGACCACCCGCCGGTAACCTTGCACCGCCGATATTCTGGCCGGCGGTATCAACGGGAAAGATGTTGGAGAATAGCGACGACGTTCCGCTATACAGATTCCGGAATACCGTGTCGCTTCGGGCCGGTGCTTCGTTGAGATCCATCAGCACGCCGATGCTGCCGAGCAACGCTTCAGTCTGACCCACGGTGGCGTCGATCGAACGCACGACGGTTTCCGTGACCTCTTGGGCGCGTTCATTCAGGCGACGTTCTTCTGCGCTCCGCCGCTCCCGGGCGCGGGCCACGGCCAGCATCGTCACCAATCCCGCGGCGACGATCATCGCTATGTGCAGCCGGAAGCGCACAGTCCGCGTGCGGTCGGTGAACGCGGCTGGCGCCGTCATGCTGGGCGCGCGGTGCGCTGACGGTAGTTCGGCGCATCGTCCAGTAAGCAGTTCGCATGCACCAGGGTGATGGTATCGCCGAAGTCAGGCGAGAGGAAGGGTGAACCGAGCGGGAGCCCAGCAGTCGCGGCGTCATCGCGCTGCCGCGAGGAGAATAGTATCGAGCGCGCTGGCGTTTCCTTCCAAGTACCTTTGGCGACACGCCACCATTCACCCTCTGCCCGCATCGCCGTGTCTGAATTCACTGATCGCGTCGTGTTCATTACCGGCGGCGCCTCCGGTATCGGTGCCGCCTCGGCCCGGGCCTTCGCCGCGCAGGGCGCCAAGGTCGTCGTCGGCGACGTGCAGCAGTCGCGCGCGGAAGCGGTCGCTCACGAGTTTGGCGGACTGGCCCTGCCGTGCGATGTGCGCGACGACGCGATGATCGCCGCCGCCGTGACGCGCACCGTCGAGCATTTCGGCGCGCTCGATTTCGCGGTCAACGCCGCCGGGGTAGGCGGCGCGGAAGTGCGCACGGCTGACTATCCAGCCGACGTGTGGGATGCCGTGATCGACATCAATCTCACCGGCGTATGGCGCTGTATGCGGCACCAGATTCCGGTCATGCTGGCGGCCGGGCGCGGCACGATCGTGAACGTGGCATCGGTGGCCGGGTTGAATGGCTTCCCCCGCCATTCGGCCTACGCCGCCAGCAAGCACGGCGTCGTGGGACTCACGCGCACCGCTGCGCTGGAATACGCGCGCAAGGGCATCCGGGTCAACGCGCTGTGTCCGGGCTTTACGCTCACGCCCATGGTGCAAGACATGTTCGACGCGGGCCTACCGGAACACGAACTCACGGCGCGCGTACCGCTCGGCCGACTGGGCACCGCCAGCGAGATGGCCGAGACGGTGCTCTTTCTCTGCAGTACCGCGAGCGCTTTCATGGTGGGACACGCGCTCGCCGTGGATGGCGGATTGAACGCTGGCTAAACCGAACACGGTCATATACGCCGCTGTTCTTCGCGGACTTCGCGGACTTCGCGTGAACCGCGGTGCTTTCGGTGGGCTCGGCGCGGTCGGAGAGCCAGCTGGTTCGCGCGAAGCTCGCGAAGGACCGCGAAGGCTCGCGAAGAACAGCAAAACGAATTGATTTGGGAATCGCGCCGGCGGACGGGGGCGCGCCGAACCACCACTCATGTTGTAGCTGTTCTTCGCGTGCCTTCGCGATCTTCGCGGACTTCTCGCGAACCGCGGTGCTTTCGG
>NZ_JBDNFF010000356.1:0-3593 GCF_041689975.1 Gemmatimonas sp. | reverse complement strand
AAGGTCAACAACAAGCGCATCAAGCGTCTCTGGCGGGCCGAGGGGCTGCGGGTGCCGCTTCGTTGTCGCTGCGAAGACACCGGGCGACGATGTCGTGTCGATCTACACAGCTGCCCAAGCCGAGGCACTCCATCGCGACGTCAGCTGGCGCTTCGTTGTCGTCACCGACCCCGACACAGCGACAGGCATCCAGCCGCATCCGAGCTACCACGTCCCGCCAGCTTGGCGACGCGCCGCTGGCATCCCTCCCCGATGGTCGGTGCGGCTTCATCAGCATGCGATCAGCAGGGCTGCGGAGTCCGGCGTTCAGCTCCTTCGATCCCATTCCTACCCGGGCACCGTGACGGCCGTGGTGCCCGCAGCTCTGCCAGCGTTCGAGGCGCTCCGTGAACGAGGTCTTCTACACAGCCACGCACTCCACGTGCGGTCGAGCCAGACGTTCGCGCTCAACCTGCTCGCACCCCTCACACTCGACGCATGGAACGAGCTTGGACAACACCTTCTCGACGACCCCGGAGCAATCGTCGACCAACCTCCGGAGTTCGAATACATCGACCGAGCCGACGAACTCAACGAGGCCACGAGGGCCTCTGCTCACACAACGCAGGTCGACTGTCTGGTTCGCGTACGGCGAGGCGACGGCCGTCTCCACGTCCTGCTGATCAAGGTGAAGCTCAGCGAGGACACCTTCTCAACGTGTTCAGCGGCCATGTCACCGGGCAACACCCGCACACAGATCTGCGGGCAGCCTGGACCGTTCGGCGGGGACACAGTTGGCTGTTTTCAACTCAGCAACCATGATCGTGAGCAGCGTCGCCGCTACGACGTTGCCCTTGGCCCGACTCATGCCGAGCTGGCCAGCTTCGGCTGCTGGTTCCGGGACGGCGCTAATCAGGTCATGCGGAACGTCGCACTTTCGAAGATTCTGATCGAGCGTGGTGAGGCGTCCACCGCTTCGATGGCTTTGATCACCCCCGACAATCACACCGCCATTTGGGAACAATGGCACCGGCACACCCGTTATTTGGCTGCATAGGACGACATCAGTTTCGATGGCTTGCCTGCGTCGCGTGTGGTAGCGCTGCACGCTCCCTCACTTGCATCGGATCTCTACGACCGATACCTGCTCCCGACCGAGTTACTTGCGGTCCGCCAGGCGCAGCGCCTACTCGATGACCGATTTCCAAGCGGAGCAGCGCTGGTGCGACTTGAACGCGGCGGCTCCGTTCGGTACGTCCAAGCACTCGACCGGCTGCCAGTGCGCGCCGTCTCCGAAGGCGACGTCATCTTCGAGACCGAGTACCCGGCCGGACCCGTTTCCCACCAAGTGTCCCTCACGGAGCTCACCGATGGCGCGGGTGATCTTGAGCTCGCCGACGACGACGACGGATCCTGCATAATCACCTCAGACCTTTGAGATTCGACCCGATCGCGGTCGACAGTGTTGCTCGTCAGCTAGTCAGCTCGGGAGCGAGATGCCTGACCGCTAGCGAACAGGTCGCCGTCGACAGCCATGGTGGAGCGCGCCCGTCGAATCCGCTGCATCCTGGTAGGTGCACCGGGACCGCCTCTGCGTCCACGTCAATCTGGTCGATCTTGGCGAAGCCTTGACCGGAGCGGGCCAGCTGGTTGCACTCTCGAACGCAGACATCGCCTCAACCACCTCGAACACAGGTGCAGGATCTCAGCGCCCAGCTTGGTCGGCCCATCGTGGCCAAGCCGTCCACCGACTCGTCGGCACCCGTGACGACGACCTCCAAACTCGGGCGTGGAGTGCGCCGAGCCATCGAGTGAACATCGCTATCCGCGCAATGTTCGCAGGCGCGCGGTGCGGCCCCTCTCTACACCGGGGGGAGTGAAGTGGGGGGCCGCACCGCGCGCCAAACACTCATGCGACCCCCAGCGAGAATACTTACCCCATGAGTGGAACCTTGGTGAATCGCAGTCGACCCATTGGCGAGTGCGCGGAGGGGGTCAGCGAGGATGTCGTTGACCCGAAGATCGGGCTTCGACGGTTGAAGAAGGAGGTCGGCGCGATGACCTCAAGACGAAGTCAACCAGGTCTCTACGCTGCATCAGTGTTCGATGAGCGACCCGTGCTCGCTCTCACCCTCGACGCATCGCTGCACACCGTGGCGCAACCGTTGAGCAGCCCACACCCCAAAAGCCCTGGGGCATACTTGCAGCTGTATCGGGGCTTTCATCCCCTGTATGAGCGGATCGCAGTTCCGAAGTTCGGCAATGTCAGTCTCGCCGCCGCCAGCGGGTGGCCGATCTACGCCGGGAGTACTCTCTCGTTGCATGAGCGAGCCGGCCGACACCGAAAAAACCTGGCTAGCGTCATCGACCTCGAAGTCGACGACTTCCTCACCGTTCTTCTTCCGACAGAGACGCTCGCTGGCGCTTTGATGATCGAGCGGCTTGTCATCGACCAGTTCAGGCCGGTGTTCAACCAGCCTTTCCTTGGCGGGTTCGGCTCAGGAGCACAAGGCGGATCACGCCATGACACACAGAAGACAGCGCCATTCTCGGTCCTCCATTCCGGCCGGCGCGCCTGCACCGGAACGCCGACCGTCACACCGCGCGAGCTCGCCGACCGAGTCGAGAGTCATTTGTCCGACTCCGTCCCAGCATGGTGGATGGGCGCTTCTTCATTGTGAATGTCGTTCGGCCTGTTCACGGTGTTGATGAGGTGCACGACAGTGGGAGCCCGCGGATAATCCCCGGGCTCCCACAGTTGTCTACGCGGCTCGGTCGCCGCCTCCCGCTCGCGCTTCATGCTCGAGCGACGAGTACACGCCGGGTCCCGGATGGGCGATCAGCCCGCGGCTGGTCAGACGAGCGAGTACGAGAAAGCCGTCGACACAGCTTTCGATGTTCGCCTCGTCAAGCAGTTCGAATGCAGTGAAGACACGTGACGGTTCGGCGCCTATGGCCTTGAGCACCCGTACGGCGGTCGGGGCCGTGTCCTCACCGAACATGCTTGTGAGGTCAACGCCCCTGATCGCAGCTGTTTGTTTCATTGTTGCTCCTTTTGTCGTGAGCCGGATTGGCTGCACTCACGATTTGGCGCCGCAACCGAAGACCAAAGTTCTGAAATCAAACACTGGAACGAAGGGCTTCTCATGCATATTCGCGCCCGGAGAACGAATCAGCCCAGCCATGAATGACCACCCTGGTGGTTGTCCAAACTCTTCGACAACCAGCGTTGACCGGTTTCGGACAAGGAGTCACCGTCTATGTGTTCGCGTCACACATCTCGCAGCCACTACCTGCGATACGACAAGCGATCGACGCTTGGTACTCGTGACCGGATTGGCAGCGCCACCAGACGAGTCGGTCGCTGACGTCGACGCCGTCGTGGAACCATCGCGCCGACTCGCCGATGTAGATGTTGTGCGGCGTGAACGGCGTGCGGGGCGGGTTCCTCCCTGCAACTGGATGCGTCGTTATTGGAACTGCTCCCTTGCACCTTCGGTGGTTGGACATGTCATTCCTTTCGGGGTTTGCGAACTTGATGACGTGACTGTGCAGGCCCGACTTCATTCGGCAGTCGGCCGAGGTCTGACTTGCCGGATTTTGCCCAGACGCTT
>NZ_JBDNFF010000355.1:0-2113 GCF_041689975.1 Gemmatimonas sp. | reverse complement strand
GACCAAGAAGACCGAGGTAATCGTGGTCGGCACCGTTCACGCCGAACATCGCACCAGCGCACGCTACAGCGCCGATGTCTTGCGCAGGCTCCTGCAGGCCATGCGTCCCGACTATGTGCTCACGGAAATCGCACCGAATCGTTTGGACGCGGCCATGCGCCAGTTCACCGATTCCGGAGCCATCACCGAACCGCGCGTACTCCGGTTCCCCGAGTATGTCGACGTGCTCTTCCCGCTCACCAAATCCATGCGCTTCACCATCGTGCCCACGGCGGGTTGGTCCGTACCGATGGACAGCTACCGCACCGCCGCCCTCGAGCGCATCGAGGCCGATCCCACACGGCGTGCGGAGTGGCAGGAGTACACGCGAGCCAACGCGCTGGCCGATTCACTGGTGAAGCGCCGTGGCGCCGACGATCCGTTCTTCATCAATTCAGCGGAGTACGACGCCATCCAGACGGCGGCACACGAGCCTTACAATCGCCTGTTCAACAGCGAACTCGGTCCCGGCGGATGGGACAACATCAACGAGGCGCACTTTGCCAACATCGCCCGCGCGCTCGACGACCATCGTGGGGAAGGGAAGCGTGTGGTGATCACGTACGGTGCCGGTCACAAGGAGTGGTTCATGCGGGCGCTGCGGGCGCGTGATGACGTCACCATCCTCGAGGTGGCGCCGTTCTTGGAGCAGATCGGGGTGAGTCGGAAGCCGTAGCAGGTGAACGTTTCCCAAACGAGGTATTCTTCCAGTATGACAGCGTCTCAATTCAGCCGGTCGTTTGCAGTGCTGGCGTTCGCGTACGTCGGCTCCGTGTGTGCACTGCACGCGCAAACAGCGCCATCGATCACCGAGCCGGTAGCGCCGCGCTTTCAAACCATCTCGTTACTCGGTGACACGCTACGTACGCTGCCGCTCGCACCCGTGGTGCGGCAGCGTTATGAGCAGCAGCTGGCCGATGCGCGCCGCGCCTACGAGCGCACTCCCACGAACGTCGACTCGATCATTTGGTACGCCCGTCGGTTGGGCTACTTGGGGCGACTTCGTGAGTCCATCGAGCTGTACTCGCGAGGCGTGGCGCTCTATCCCGACAATCCGTGGTTGTTTCGCCACCGCGGTCACCGCTACCTCTCGGTGCGTGACTTTCCCGCCGCCGTGCGCGATCTCGAACGCGCCACGGCACTGGTGCAGGGTCGTCCCGACGAAGTCGAGCCCGACGGACAGCCTAACGCGAACAACACGCCGATCGGTACGCTGCAGTCCAACGTCGGTTACCATCTCGCGCTCGCCCACTATCTCCTTGGCGACTACACCAAGGCCGCCACCGTCGCTCAGCGTGAAGTCAACGCGGCCACGAATGACGACCGGCGGGTCTCGATGGCGCACTGGCTCTACATGTCACTGCGTCGATCCGGCCGCAACGCAGAAGCAGCGCAGGTGCTGATACCCATGCAGCGCAACATGAACATCATCGAGAACCAGGCGTATCATCGGCTGATGCTGCTGTACAAAGGCGTGCTGCCCGCCGATTCCGTGCTGAACGTGGCCCCGAGCGGAGAACTGTCTGTCACCGACGCCTCGGCGGCGTACGGCGTGGCCAACTGGCACTGGTACAACGATCGCAAGGCCGAGGGTATGGCGCTCTGGCGGCGGATCGTGGCCGGCGGCCAGTGGGGTGCGTTCGGCACCGTCGCGGCGGAAGCGGATGTGGCGCGATTCCGGGCCCCGGCGCAGCGCTGAGCGGGCGCGGCGCCCTTGAATCGGGCCCCACTCGCGATTATTTATCGGGACTGTAGAGGGTTTGGGTCGCGATTCGTCGCGAGCGCAGGACAGGTGGCTGAGTGGTTGAAGGCACCGGTCTCGAAAACCGGCGTACCGGCAACGGTATCGTGAGTTCGAATCTCACCCTGTCCGCTGCAGCAGGCGCTGCGTGTGACATGTCGTGTTGCAGGATATGGGTTAGGACGCGCCGTCGTGGAAGCCCGCGCCGGCGCGTTCGTCTATCAGGAAGCAGTGCACGGTTGTAAGGATGGATGGCCGAGTGGTTTAAGGCGCACGCCTGGAAAGCGTGTGAACGTGAAAGCGTTCCGTGAGTTCGAATCTCACTCCATCCGT
>NZ_JBDNFF010000354.1:0-4142 GCF_041689975.1 Gemmatimonas sp. | reverse complement strand
GAAGACTGACCAGGCATGACAGGTCGGGCACGGATTCGAGAGGAGGTATGGCCTCATCAGGTGCCAGCCTCCGTCGGTATCCCTGAGGTAGAGGCTGCCCTCTTCGAACTGCATCCCGTCCACGTGAGTTTCTCGGTAAGGGACAACTGGATGGTCGCCGCGAAATTCTCGGTAGCGAAGGGCCGTGGTGCCCCTTATCGAGTCAACTCTGGCCTGGTCTACGAGAATGAATCCGAGGTCCGATAGCGGAGCAGCTGCTTCCATGAGGACCGATAGATCCTGGAAAGACTGATCTCGGGCCTCATCAAGTTCGGTGCCGGTTATTCGTCGCCCATGGGCAAAGGCATCTCGTAGTTTCTTCAGCCTTGCTCTGCCTTCTGTGACACCTGGGGTGTCGAAGAATTGACGAACTTCCACCAGGGGTGCGGTACTTGGTACACGCTTCGCCTGCTTGCTAAGAGTTGCCTCGTTGAGGATGTTTACCCAGTCGCCGAACCCCATGCCGGACCTACCGGTTCCCAGCTTCTTCCGGATGTCCTTTACGCAGCCAAGCTCTAACCCCTGCGACCGAGCGAAAAGTAGTGCCACGCAAGCCGCATACGCCATCGTCACTTCCGCAGCATCTAAGACTTGCAGCAAGGCGGATTCAGGGTCTGGCCCGCTGTAGGCAGCTTCCACTTTTCTCCAGCCGACGGCCAGCGGAAACGGGTAAGTCGTTCGGTAGCGCTCGTATGGACCGTCCAACGCATGGCCCAACTCGACTCGGGCTCTCAGGGTCCTGCTGACGTCAAGAACATCTTGCTTCGCCGCTACAGCGTTCTCGGTCTTGTAAAGGCTGTCGAGGACTTCATCTGCGTCTAGCAGCCACTCACGAAGCGACTCTCGAACGCTAACAATTTCGACGATTGCCTCTGCCGTCGAACTGTCGGGCATAGGTATTTCGAGCTCTGCTAGGTCGCGGGCTCGCAGAACGTTCATCGTAACTGCTCCACCTCGTTTGGCTGTGAGAATGCGGACGCATACGGGGGACCTCATGAACAAGGTGGCTAGGAGTGTTTCGCGAGTTTGTGTTGGCTCCTTGGGTCGCAAGACGAGGATGAGGGCACCTGCGATGCAAGGCTCCCTGCCGCTATACGAAGCCAATACAAGGCCCGACGAGCTTCTGCTCCCAGCAGGAACTACCGACCTAACGATGACATCACCGGCCTCGATAATCACGTCGTTGTCCGTTGGCTTTCGGTATCTGGATTCCTAGTCTGCCTTCTCCACACCATCGGCTTCTACATCACGACCGGACAGTTCACGCAGCACTCCGGGTTCCGAAGAATCGGCATAGGAGTCCTGAGCCCTTGTCGTCTGATCATCAGCACGTCGGGGCTCAGCGGGTACGGGTCTGCGATTCCTGGCAGGAGTTGGCGGTGGCTTCAACACCTCGAATAAGGACTCAACAGTCCTCATGTGACCCAAGTTGGCTAGGTGGCTGCGCTTGTCCCTGAGTTCAGGATTTCGATAGTCGAACGCGAGCGAATCTGAGGAACCTTGACTGATCTTGGCCCAGTACCCGAACCGGGTGCTGATTTGCGATTTGGCAAGCAGGGATGACTGATCGTCAAAGAAAAGCGACACGTCTTGCCCTGCTGGTGTCATCCGGAAGAACGAGACGTCATCCCCGTCTCTCGGGCTGCCACTGAAGATCAGGCAAGCCACCTCAAAATTGCGAGACACACCGTCAAGCACTCCTGACGCGAAAACCACGTGTCGCAGATTCAATGAGGACGTTAGGTCAGACCGGAGTCGAGCAATACTGTCTGAACCTACAAATGAGGCCGACGTAACGACTGCGAGGACACCCTGGCTTTGACTCGTAGACGAGATTAGATCAGCAACTACCTTGTATTCGTTGTGCCGAGAAAGGGACGACGATCGCTGAAACCCGAACTCTGTAAGGACTGGCCCCCTCACCATCGTTTCCCGGAGGGCTTCCACAAACTGATCTTCACCACCGGAAACAACTACAAGCGGGGCATTGACTGCGCTCCAGATGCTTGGCCTGGGGATACCTGGTCTATGTGAGGCCTGATATTCCTCCGAGTCCTTCACGACGATGTGGAGATCTCGAGAATCCAGAGAAGCCACAGCTGCTCTTATGAGTCTCCCCCAGGTGTCAGACGCGTCGAATTCACCCAATTCATTCGGGCCCATTAGTAATACTCGCGAATGTATTCGTGGGCCCTATCAAAGAGCGCCTGGTCGCGCATCTTGTAACGAACATACAATGTTTTCCGAAGGGCCTGCTGGACTTTGCGGTCTCCTTGAGCAGTGTCCTGCCAACCGTCAAAGCGGACAGCGCGCACCACGGCGTCAATGTCTTCGACGATTCGTTCGACCATAGCTGGCGTATCCACGTTCTTCACCGAATCGAAAAGTTCTGTCAGTGCGGCTTTGCCCCGCTCTTCACGCGGAACTTCTTTGGCAATTTTTTCCGCCGCGACTGTGTCACGCGCTAACTCAAGTAGTTCCCGCAAAAACTCTAAACTTGCTTGTTGCCCGTGCTGGTACTTGTCTCGTAAGTCAAGCAAACGCTGACCCAAGGCTTTGAAAACAGGGTCAGATCCGTGTTTCGCTATTCGAGCAGCGATCGTAATTTCCATCGTCTTGATGGTGGCGTGCGTAGTCGCATTCCCCTCTGCCAGTCCGTCAAGGGTTTCCGCATTGAGGACGATCGTCTCTAAATCATCGCGCGGCACCTCAACTTTGACATTGCGGTTGATCAGCTCCAGAGTTTTAGCTCCCAAAGAATGCCAAACGAGTTTGCCGGTGTGGTCTGCCGGTCGCACAGACTCGTACACGTTCGTAAGCCATCGGTAATCGGCTTCATGCTGGGTCAAAACAGGATCTGGGCTGATGGCTTCCCATAGTTGTGACACCGTGCTGTACGTCAAGGCGAAAGCGTCACGGATGGCATCATCGGGCAATTTTTCCTGTGCGGCCTGCAGACCTTCCCAACCATCTAACGTTCTATCCACCCCAGGGAAGAAGGCAAGTGCGTCAGCAATAGCTGGAGCAAGTTGCTCCTTCAGCGCGGCAATGTTCGTGATTACCTTGGTAATAGTGGAATCATCAAACATCATTGCCTGGGCAACATCGTCAAAAATACCAAGGTAATCCACGACCAAGCCGTGAGTTTTTCCCGGGTAAGTGCGGTTTGTGCGGCAGATGGCCTGCAAGAGTGTGTGGTCGCGGAGCGGCTTATCCAAGTACTGCGCTTGAAGGATCGGTGCGTCAAAACCAGTAAGGAGCTTCGCAGTAACGATAAGGAGTTTCAGCGGATCTGCAGGGTCTCGGAAGCGGTCAAGCACTTTCTTTTCCGCATCTCTATCCCGCCCGTACGCATCCCGCCACTCTTGCGGGTCACGGGCATCCATCGACATAACAATCGTCGATGCTTCCGGATCAAGATAGTTGTCCAGACTCGCTTTCATCAGCACGCATGCTTCTTTGTCGTAAACGACAACTTGGCCTTTGAACCCATTGGGTTCCACGCTACCCGTGAAATGTTCGGCAATGTCAGAAGCGACCTTATCGACCCGGTCCGACGCCTTTAGTAGATTCGCAGCGTTGGCTGCCCGAGCTGACAGGATCGACTTTTCAATAACACTGAGTCCTTCCGCCAGCTCAGCGAACCCTTCATCGAGTGCCTCCTGATCCACATCAAGTTCAACCAGCCGCGGCTCAAAATGAAGCGGCAGGGTCGCCCCGTCACGAATTGAGTCCGAGAAGGAGTACTTTGACATGTACCCACCGTCATCGCCTTCATGACCGAATGCATAAAACGTGTTGCGGTCACGCTTATTGATGGGGGTACCTGTCAAACCAAACAGGAACGCGTTCGGTAACGCCTCGCGCATCTTTCGCCCCAAGTCACCTTCTTGCGTTCGGTGCGCCTCATCGACCATCACCACAATGTTGGAACGGTCATCTAAAACACCGTCGGCCTCAGCGAACTTATGAATAGTGGTGATAAGCACTTTGCGGGTGCCCGCCCGCAACAGAGCCTGAAGTTGCTCACGCGAATCTGTCGAAACGACATTCGGCACATCTGTAGCCGTGAATGTGTCACTGATTTGCGTATCCAGGTCAAG
>NZ_JBDNFF010000353.1:0-11126 GCF_041689975.1 Gemmatimonas sp. | reverse complement strand
TAGCAATTACCGCCGACTGTTGATCCCCCAATCATACCCCGTATCCACCCACTTGAATTTGCCGCCACGCAAAACCTCCTGCGCTGGCCCTGCAGGCACGTACTTCGCCCAGAACGCGCCCACCCCCTCGAGTGATCCACCGAAATCCTCGCGGTACCAGGTGAAGATGGGTGATCCGTACACCGTGCCGCTCTTCACGTCGACACGGTTTTTCGCCGTCTGGGCGAGAAAACGTCGCGCCTGATCGTCGAGTTGCGCATCGAGTCGATCGGCGGCGAACGCTTCGCTACGCAGAGGTGGACATCCCATCGCCGCGCACACCAACGCTACGTGGATGCGCGGATCCTTGAACTGCTGGCGGATGATCTCGTGCTCCACGTCGTCCAGCGTGAGTGTGCGACGATCGGCTTTCACGATAGGCTCGGCCCACGGACTCTTCAGCGTCACGCCGAGCACTTTGTTGATATTCCGGATGGACTTTCGTTCTTTGCGACCATTCAGCAGCGCAATGGTGTACGCGTTGTACACGTTGATCCAGTAGGCGAGCTGCTCATTGCGCGGAAGGGCGGCGGCCTGCACACGGCTGAGCTGGTCGAGATAGGTAGCGAAACGCGGGTCGCGCTGAAACGCGTCGTAGTCCACCAAGCCATCGGTCACGTATGCCCCGAGCATTGCGTTCCATGCAGAATGGTCGATGGTGGGCGCACTCCCGACAGCGGCGCTTTGCGCAGGCAACAGGCGCGGTACGGTCGTCGTGCCCAGCGAGATCAACAGCACGCTGATCCATCCGGCACGTTTGGCGAGTGCGGGTGCGTACGACAACGCGAGCAGCAGCACGCCGGCGATCGCGACGCGAATGAACGCGGTCTGTCGTGCGCCCTCGGTCCCCGCCAAGAGCGAGTCGGCGAAGTAGGTGTACACGCTGGTGCCCGGGAGAATGCCGATGGCGGTCGCGGCCATGTAGTGCGACAGACGAACGCCGGCCAATCCGGCGCCGAAGTTGAGGGCGTTGAAGGGCACCACGGGTATGAGTCGTAACCGCAGCATCGTGAGAAACGCACCGTCGCCAAGCAGGCGGTCGAGTGTGCCCGCGCGGGAGCCGAGCAGGCGCCGGAGCGCGTCGCCGCCCAGAGTGCGGGCGAGCAGGTACGCACCGGTGGCGCCGAGCGTGGCCCCGATCCATGTGAGCGCAATTCCGGCACCTATGCCGAAGATGGCGCCGCCAGCCAAGGTCAGCGGGAGTGCAGGTAGTCCGATGGTGGCCACCACGACATAGACCAGCACGAAGATCGCCGCTGCAAACGGGACCTCGCGCGCTTGGCGAATGGTCGTCCCGATCCGCTCCGCGCTGATATACTCATCGAAGCCCAGCATGCGCGCCACAGTCCACAGCGTGACGAGCAAGACAACGAAGATCGCGAGTCGCAGCCACGCATCGCGTCTTCCATCCCTTCGGCCATTCGTCTCCATGTCTGAACGTACTCTCGATCTGATCGCGGTGGGCGGTGGAACGGCGGGCTTGGTGACCGCCGCCGGCGGGGCCGGTCTGGGTGCCCGCGTGGCCCTCGTGGAACGGGACCGCTTGGGTGGCGAGTGTCTGTGGAACGGTTGCGTGCCCTCGAAAGCGCTTATCGCTGCGTCGCGCGCAGCGCATGCGGCCCGCACCGCCCCTCGCTTAGGCGTACACCCGAGCGACGTGCGAGTGGCATTCGACGAAGTGCTCGACCACGTGCGGCGAGTGCAAGCCCGTATTGCGCCGAATGATTCATCCGAGCGGTTTCGCGGACTCGGCGTGCATGTGGTGGAAGGGTCGGCGCGTTTCATCGATGCGCATACGATTCAGGTTGGCGAGGAGCGACTTAAGGCGCGGCACATCGTGATCGCCACCGGCACGCGGCCCGCTGTACCGTCGATACCCGGCCTGACCGACGTACCGTACCACACGAACGAAACGATATTCTCGATTGATGCCCTCCCGCGCACGTTGTTGGTGTTGGGTGGTGGCCCGATCGGCATCGAGCTCGCGCAGGCGTTCGCACGCCTCGGGTCCACTGTGTACGTCATCGAGACGGCGTCGGATTTCTTTCCGCGTGAGGACCGGGAGCTAGCGGTCATGCTGCAGCAGCAGCTGGAAGGTGAAGGCGTGCGGTTGATGCTGAACACCACGGCCACGGCGGTTCGTCGTGAGGGCGAGGATATCGTGCTCACCGTGACGCGTGATGGCGTGCCACACGACGTCCGAGGCGATGCACTATTGGTCGCCGTTGGACGCACGCCGAATGTAGAAGGGTTGGGGCTCGACGAGATCGGTGTACGCACCGACAAGGGGGGCGTGATCACCGACGGCGCACTGCGTACCGGCGTGACCGGCGTATACGCCGCCGGCGACATCGTGAGCGGCGGCCTCAAGTTCACGCACGTGGCCGATCACATGGCGCGCAGCGTGCTGCGTAACGCGCTCTTTCCCGGATTGAGCAAGGTGGATTACTCCGGCGTGCCGTGGGTGACCTACACCGATCCTGAGCTGGCACACGTCGGCCTCACCGAAGCCCAGGCCCGCGAACGGTACGGCAGCGGTGTCGGCGTGTGGCGCCGCGAGCTGGCAAGCGTGGATCGCGTGATGACCGATGCCGGACCGGCCGGACTGGTGAAGATCATCACCGCTCCCAAAGGACGTGTGGTCGGTGGACATATTCTTGGCGCGCACGCCGGCGACATGATCGGCGAACTCACCATGGCCGTGACCCTCAAGCTCACAGTGGGACAGATCGCGTCGGTGATCCATCCCTATCCCACGACTGCCGAAGCGATCCGTCAGGCGTCGGAGCAGCGACGCAAAGCGGGATTCACAGGGTGGAAGAAATCGCTGGTGTCATGGCTGGCGCAGCACGTGTAGACGTGAACAGCGAGGTGATGATGCCGACGGCGAAGATGAGCGGGATGCCGTACATGGCCCACGGCCAGGTGTAGCCACCCGCTTCGCCCACCACGACGTAGCAGCCCACGCCCCAGGCAACGCCCACGAGCATACTTGCCCACGCACCGGCGGTGGTGGCGCGTGGCCAGTGAAAGCCGGCCAGCAGGGCGAACGACAGTGCGGCCACCGGGATATTCGCCAGGATGAGGCGATCGAGAATCCGGTCCACGAGGAACGTGGCCCCTAACCAGCTACTGATGGCGAACAGCACGAGCAACATGCGCTGCGACGAGACGGTGGCGAATTGCGGTCCGCCGAAATCGGCGGCGACCATGGTGGCCATCGCGCTCCACACGCCGGCCAGCGTGGTGAGTGCCGCACCGAAGAGCACAGCGTACGCGAATCCGCGCAGTCCGCTGGGTAGCCACGCCAGGATCATCGTTGGCACGGCGAGTTGTGCGTCAGCTAGCGGTGGCTGGGAGGCACGCAAGTGTGCCGCCGCGAGCACTACCGCACCGTACAACACAAACACCAGCACGGCGCTGATGCCGACTGCGCGGAAAGCGATGTTCGTATTGCGAGCCGCGAAGATCTTTTGCCCGTACCACGGCGCGGCAATATACGTGAAGCACGTGATCACCATTAGCGTGGACACGAATCGCATCGGGAGCGCAGCACTATTCCATTGCGCCACCGGATTCAACGTCAGCTGGCTAGCGGGAAACACCGTAGACAATCCGCCTGCGAGCGCGCTCTGCTTCATGCCGAGGACCAGCAGCAGCGGCAGCAGCACGAGAGTTGCAAGGAACGCCACCACGTCGGCCCGAACAATCGACACCAGGCCGCCGGGGAGCACCGCCAGTAGCACCACAAGGGACAGCACCGCCGACAGCATCGGCACCGGCATCCACGCCGGCGCGAGCGGCGTAAAGAGCAGGGTTAGCGACTTTACGTAGGTGGCGGTGAATCCCGTCATCGCCAGCAACAGGAGCAGCGACGCCGTCCGGCCAACTCCCTTGGAATAACGGATGGTGAACAGTTCCGCCACCGATAGACGGTCGAAGCGCTTCCAGGCGCGGGCCACCGTCACGGTATAAAACAGCAACCCCACCAGAAACACCGCAGGCAGCGCCAACGCCATTGGTCCCGCCCCGTAGCCAGCGGCGGCGAAGGCAAGCAGGGTGCTGGTATTGAATTCCGTCATCACCAGCGTGGCGACCAGCGGGAACAGCGACAGGTCTCGCGACGCTACGGTAAACGAAGCGGCCGACGAAGCCTGACGCCATCCGGCTCCCGCCAAGGCGCCGAGCAAGGCCGCGAAGGCCGCGATATCGAGTGGACTGACAGCCATGCGTAGGGGTTGGGAAACAGGGAAAGGAACTCAGGAGTAACGAACTGACTATGTACGCCAGTCATAAAAGGTTCGGAGCTGCACGTCACCTTAGGGAGTCTTGATGAACGAATGGACCGTGGTCGCCCAGTGGCGACTGATGTTGATGGCCGTGGTTTATGTCGCGGCAGGGATAATCGTTCCGCGCGCAGCAATGGGACAGGCATCCACCGCTACCATCGAAGGCACGGTGCGAAGTCAGCCGGGTGCGCCGGTGGTCGGCGCGGAGGCCGCAGGGCAGGGCACGCGCGCCGTGACCGATGCCAACGGACGGTTCCGTCTGGTCGTGGTCGCCGGTTCGCCCATGGTGCTCACGGTCACGGCGCGCGGCTATTCGCCCACGCACGTGCCGGTGGGGGCGCTGTTCGCCGGCAGTCTTCGCTCGATCTCGGTAGTGCTCACTTCGCTGGCCACGCTCGACGCGGTCTCGGTGATCGCACCGCGCGTGCGGCCCCTGCTGAACACCGCGAATGCCGTGACCGGCGGATCTATCGAAGCGCGCGAGCTGACCTCGCTGCCGACCGACGCCCGCGACCCCATCGCGCTTCTCTACAACATTCCCGGCATCACGCAGGCCACTGGGTTTTTCGGTGACGCGCCGCGGCTGTCGTTCAACGGCGGCAATTCGCTGTACTCGCAGAACCTGCTCGATGGGCTCGACAACAACGAAGGCTTTCTGGGCGGACCGCGCGTTGAGGTTCCACTCGGGGCCATCGCGCGCATGGACGCGCTGGTCAACACGTACTCCACGCAACTCGGCCGCAGCCCCGACGGCATCGTCGACATTACGTCGGCCGCCGGCCGCGCCAAGCTCACCGGCGATGCGTTCGTGTATCAGCGCCCAGGACGTCCGCTCGACGCGAGGGTGCCGGTCACCTTTGGCGTCGAGCCGAATGCGCTGGCCGCCAGGCAGGAAGGATTTCAGCGGGTGCAAGCAGGCGGGTCGCTGCGTGGTGCGATCAATCCCGCCCGCACGTTCTTCGCCACCGCCGCCGAGTACACGCGCGAGCAGGAAGATCGTATCGGGTCCACGGCGCAGGCGCAGTTTCTGGGCACGGAAACGCGCCAGACGTGGAAGGGATACGGCCGAATCGATCACGGCTGGACGCCGACGCAAACCACCACGTTGCGCGTGGCGGCGAGCGCCGTGGACCGCGAAGGTGATGGCAGCGGTGTGCTCACGCCGGAAGCGGACATCACGACGCGACGCATCGGATCGCTCACGGCGCTGATTCATCGCAGCGCGCTGCGCGAGGGACGCGCCTCGAACACGGCGTCGGCGCAGTTCGGCACTTTCCGCTGGTACTTCCCGCCCGCGCGCAGCGACTTCTCCCGACCACAGGTCACGGTGCTGGCGCCGGATCTGTCTACGCAGGCCATTGTGGGCTCCAGCAATTTCGTGTTCGATGAAACCGAGCGACAATGGCAGCTGCGCGATGTGTTCGAGACCGCAGTCGGCGAACGTCATACCCTGCGCGTTGGAGGGGATGTAATTGTCGGCTCGTTTCGGTTGGCCGCTGCCAGTACGAATCCCAATGGCTCCTATGTCGTCGTCAACGACGGCAACATTGCGGCGAAGCCCGGCAGTCCGCTCTCGATCACCGATATTCCGGCGAATGCCCGCGTGCAGTCGTACACGATCGACGCGCGCCCGCAGCAGGTGAATCTGGCGCAGGCGCTGTACAGTGCATTCGTGGAAGACACGTGGCGCCCCACGCCATCGCTCACGGTGGTGGGCGGCCTTCGCTGGGACTACGATGACCTTACATCGCGTGGCGAGAGTGATCCCGACCTCGACAACGTGCAGCCGCGCCTGTCGTTCAACTGGGCGCGAACCGGACACGATGTGATCCGTGGCGGCTTCGGGCGCTACGCCGGCAAGCTGCCCTATGCGATTTACTCCGATGCGATTCAGCTTGGGGCATCCGGGAACGCGGTACTGACATTCAGCGGTGTGAACGCGCCCACCTTCGGCGCGGGACCGCTGCCCGCAAATATTCCCGATGCCGCTGTGCAGTCGGTGCCACGTGAGATCTTCCGCGCGTTCGCCCTCGGTCTCGAGCAACCCATGAGCTGGCAGACCACGCTGGGGTATCAGCGTCAGTTCGGCCGCGCATGGGCGCTCAGCGCTGATCTCGTGTGGAGCGAGACGCGCAACTTGCCGTTCACGGCCGATCTCAATCCGATCGCGCGACGACTCACGGCTGCGGACTCGCTGCCACTGGTCTGCGCGAGCTCGTTCGCGTGCGCGGGCGACGCGTCGCGGCCGAACAGTCCGGCCACGGCCGGCTATCGTCGCTTGTCTACGGCGCAGAGCGGTGGATCGGCGCGGTATGTGGGCATGTATGTCGCGGCGCGTCGCGCCCTCACCGAGCGATGGCAGCTCGATGCCAACTGGGTCTGGTCGCGTGCGCAGAACAATACCGAGGACATCAACTTCTCGGCCACGCAAGGCAACTGTTTCGACACCAATCGCATCGATGCCGTCACGGGCGCGGCGTGCACCAGCGATGAATGGGCCGATGCCAACAACGATCGCCGCCATCGCGTGACCGTACGTAGCGTGTACGAATCGCCACGCGGATATACTGTCAGCATGATCGGCGATGCGCAAACCGGCGTGCCGCTCAACAGATTGGCTGGTGCCGTGTCCGGCAGCGGCGTTGCGCGATACGACCTGTTGGGCTCGGGCCCGATTCGTGGCAACGGGTTCATCGGCAACGCCGACCGTTTCTTCGGCGTCGCGCGCAACTCCGAGCGATTGCCGGGCTTCGTGACCATTGGTGCCAGCGCATCGTATCGGCCGCACTTGGCGGCACTCCGTGGCGTCGAGCTGCGGGCCGAAGCGTTCAACCTGCTCAATACCCTCGCTTGGGGCGGGTATGCGAACGGCATCGGCGGTGGCGGCAGTCGTACGCAGTTCGGCCGCCCGGGCGATCCCGTCTTCCTGTTCTCAGCGGCCCCGCCACGGCAGTTTCAGCTCTCGGCCCGCTACCTCTTCGGCGATCGTGGCGCGCTCTGACCCGCGCGCGGCGCTTCGCGCTAGCTTCGTAGCATGATCGACGAACCGTTTCGACAATGGCTCGCGCGTCGCTGGAGCGCTCCAGCAGTGGCGCTGCATCGGGCGGGGATCACGGCCAATCAGGTCACGGTGGTGGCCGCGATGCTCGGTGTCACAGCAGCCGCACTGATTGCCGTGCGGCTCACGTGGTTCGGCATTTCGCTGTGGCTCGTGAGCCGATTGTTGGACGGCTACGACGGCATGCTCGCGCGGTTGTCGGGCGGCGCTTCGTTGTTCGGAGGCTACCTCGACATCACCCTCGATATGCTCGCCTACACGACGATGGCCATCGCGTTCGCCATCGCCATGCCCGCCGACGCTGTGCTCTGGATGTTGGTGCTCTTGGGTTACGTGCTCGCGATAACCACCACGCTGGCGCTGTCATCGCTGGCCGAGAAGGCAGACCGTCAACTGGGTGGCGAACGGTCGATTCAGTTCACGCGCGCGCTGGCCGAGGGCGGCGAAACCACGGTGGTGTACGTGGTGATTGCGCTCGCCCCTTCGGTCAGCCGATATGTGTTGGTGGTGTGGATCGCGCTGCTGGCTATTACGGTGATACAGCGAACCGCGCTCGCACGGCGGCTGTTGCCGTAGCGGTCAGCCGGAAAGCTATTTCTTCTTGGTGGTCACCTTGATGACACCATTCACACCGGCTTCGCCGTAGAGCGCCTTCGCGGCCTCGCCCTTCATGATTTCGATCGTTTCGATCGCGTCGGGCTTCAGTGAGTTGAGCGCCGAGGATTCCACCTGCTGGCCGTCGATGAGAAGGATGCCAGTGAACGGCGTCTTCGAAGATCCCGCGATCGTCACCACCCGAGCGGGCGCACCTCTGAGTAGTGCTGTCGGCATGGCGCCCTTGGTGTTGATCTGGACCTGCTGCGTCTTGCCGCCGCGCACGTTGATGGTAGCGATGCTATCAGCCGAAAGTGCATTAGCCTCGGCACGCGAGACTTGCTTGCCGTCCACGATATAAAGCGCCGTGGTGGTGTCGAGTTTGGTCAACAGCGTCATGCGCTTCTCCACGCCTTGCACATCCATGTTCTGTAACTCGGCGGCCGTGGGCAGCTGCGATTCACAGGCGGCAAGGAGGGCGACGGCGGCCAGCAGGCTGCTGCCGATGCGACGGGAGCGAATGAACTGCGACGGGCGTGAGGTCATGGTGATCAGTCTCCGTTCGAGGTGAGAAGCGTGATAGGAGAACGCGGGGCTGGTGAGCGCGAGCGGGGTGCGGGCAATACCGCCAGGCATGAACTGCGGAGCGTGCGACGACAATTCGATGAGGAGCTGGCCGTACTGCCGTGGCGACGCGCCGGTACCGAGCACGCGGCCGTCGCAATCGAGTTCAATGGCCAGACGAAGACGGGCGAGAACGAACCAGGCGATCGCATTCCACGGCATGAGCGCAATGGCGCCGCAAGCGGCAAGCAGAAGCAATGGATCGCGGGCGGCGATGTGCGATTGTTCGTGTGCGACGACGAGCTGCTGTTCGTGGGGCGTGCGCTCGAGCAACCACGCCGGAACCACAATGCGTGGGTCACTCACACCGATCACCGCAGGGCCAAGGGCGCCGGTGACACTCACGGCCACACCGTTGATGTCGTGCAATGAGGCGCGCTGCAGTGCGGCGCGATGACGACGATAGCTCACGCCGAAGGCCAGCAGCACGAGCGCCGAGCAGAGTGGCCACGCCAGCGTGATGGCCTGTTGGGCGAGTCGCGGTGCGCGATCGAGCGGGCCACCGATGGTCGTAATGCTCCAGGACACCGGGGCGGAGACCGCGCGGCTGACGCCCGAGGCGATGGCGTTGATTGCGGACTGTAGGTCGAACGCCGGTGCAGAGACGGTGCGTGGGGTTGGCGTGCTGACGGCGACCACGTCCAGCGTATTCGCGGCGTCGGGGGGCGCGGTGCGCAGCGGGGCCGCGAGCACCAACAGTAACGACGAGAACAGGGCACCGGCCCAGATCAACCGCGCCGGCAGCGCACGACCGGCGAGCCGCTGCAGCAGCATGGCGGCAGCGGCAAGGAGGGCACTCACCACGATCGCCTGCGTCATCCAGCCCATCATCAGCGATGGTGTCATGCGTCTTCCCCCAGCCGCTCGTCGAGAAGCGAGCGCATACGCTCCATCTCTTCGCGCGAGAGCTGCTTATCCGACACGAGCTGCGTGAACATGCGCTCGGCCGATCCCTGATAGATCGCGTCTTTGATACGGGTCAGCGCACTCCGCCCCGCACGCTCGGCGGCCACGGCGGGGAAGTAGCGATAGGCACGACCCTCGGGCTCATGCCGGACGTAGCCTTTGTCTGTCAGGGTCTGGAGGGCAGACAAGACGGAGGTGTAGGCCAAGTCGTCGTCCATAGCGTCGCGGACATCGGCCACGGTGGCGGAGCCGAGGCGCCAGAGGACACTCATCACGGCGAGTTCGCGGGGGGGGAAATGGATATCGGTCATGGCGGCTGGGCGTCTGCTGGTATGTCAGTACTGGTTAGGCAGTAGTATTACCAAGCCGGAACTATTTGTCAACTGGATTCTCCGTGGGTATAGCTCTGGGCTGTTGTTGTGGGCTGTTGGCTGGGGGTGATGGGTTTTGGGTGATGGGTTTTGGGTGACTGCGGGCTAGGATGCCACCGGATTGAGGCGTTTCACGAGGTTGATGAGCATTCGGCGTACCCGTCCGATTTGCGCGAGAAGATCATCGGCGACAAACGGCGGGAGCGCCTGCGTATCGCGCGCGAGCATGAGGTGGTTCGCGGACTCGGTCGCAGAGCCCAGTGCGATCGCGAGAAAACGCACGAACTGCGGGTCGGTGAGCTGACCCGACCCTTCGGCGATATTAGCCGGGATCGAATCCGCGGCTCGTCGTAGCTGATTGATCAGCTCCGAGCGACCTCTGGCAGCTTGTTTTGACGCGCGATCGACTGCCACCGCGTAAGCGTGCGCCTCGTGCCACACTCGAAGGTTCTGGAAGTCTTGCATTACGTCGAGTGTACACGCGACGTCGAAAACCATGTCATCGAATCGTCGCACGCATGCTTATCCCTTCGCGCCGTTCGCAGTCACCCAAAACCCACTACCCAATACCCAACACCCCCAGCCAATAGCCCACAGCCCAAGAGCCCAAAGGCCAGCGGCCAAAGCCCAAAGCCCACAGCCCACAGCCCCTAAACCGTACAAACCTCCACTGCCTCCCTCAACGACGTCATCCCCTCCCTCCTCGGCAAAAACTCGTGCGCAAACACCCCACGATAGCCTGTGCCCGCGACAAACTCCGCGATCCCGCGATAATTGAGCTCTTGCCCGCCATCGATCTCATTCCTCCCCGGCACTCCCGCCGTATGGAAATGCGCGATCCACGGCAAATTCGCTTTGATCGTCGCGATCACGTCGCCTTCCATCACCTGCATGTGATAGATGTCATACAGCAAGCGGAAACTCGGTGAGTTCACCCCTGTCGCCACCTCGACCGCCCACGCCGTATGATCGGCATGATAGTCCTTGTGATCGACTTTGCTGTTCAGCATCTCCATGCACAGCACCACCCCATTCTGCTCGGCCGTCGGCATCAATCGCTTGAGACCCGCAACACAGTTGGCGATCCCTTCACCGTCCGACAGCCCACCACGATTGCCGCTGAACACCACGATCTTCTGCACGCCGGCCGCCGCCGCCCGCGGAATCATCGCTTCGCCATCGGCCACCAGCTTGTCGTGCTGATCGAGCCGATTGAAGCCCACTGGAATCGCGCCGAAACTGCGT
>NZ_JBDNFF010000352.1:0-3045 GCF_041689975.1 Gemmatimonas sp. | reverse complement strand
TCGGTGATTCGCGATCCCACAACTTCGATCGCTGGCAGCATGTAGCCAAGCGCCTTGAGGAGGTCGACGATGGTCGGTTCGTCCTTGGTGAGGTCAGAATCAAGTACTAGTGCGACCTCAGCCTCCACGCGGGGTTGCAAGACCCGGAGCGCTGGAATCTGTTCGCCGTCGATGAGGCACATATCGGCGAACAACACCCCGTAGTCCGGCTCGTCTACGCCGAGTTGACGCTGAACCGCCTGGGACGTCAAACCGATCTTGTGCCCTACGCGTCGCCGACCTTCGGCGACCGATCGCTCTGTGTTTAGGAGTTGGACGGAGTAGGCCATCGCGAGCCCCGAGAGATCGTGTCGTACGGGCGGTATCGGCTGGAACCGCTGCTCGCTCTGCCAGAGCAGTTCTGCGATATCGCTAGTGCTTTGGGTCATGCTGGAGGCCTCGAATCAATCAGCAAACAAACTCCCACCCGGGAATCTGTTCCTCACGACCGGACGGGTAGATGAGGGGTTGCACTGCAGTATGAATCCTCTTCACTCGAGATGAGAATGGCCGCAGTCCGGCAGGCGGACCCAGTCAACCATTTTCTACGGCTGCGGCGAACTCGGTCCACCTGACGGTCCTAGCGCCTTGCAGTCAGGCCAGTCTTGCCCGATTATTCCTTCTTGGTCGGCGTCAGCTGCGTCAAGTGCAGGCCGCTGCTCTCGGACACGTAAGGGAGACGCTTGTGGGAACTGATTCAGTAGCGATAGTTGGCGCGAACCTCGCTGGAGGGCACGTTGCGGCCGCCTTACGAAACGAGGGCTTCGGTGGTCGCATTTTGTTGATCGGCGCCGAACCGCACCGACCGTACGATCGTCCTCCAGTTTCAAAGGAGCTGCTTACCGGCGCCAAGTCCGCCGAGGATACGTTTCTGCATCCGCAGCCTTGGTATCAAGACCATGAAATCGAACTACTGCTGGGCGAAACGGTCGACTCCATCGAGACAGCACGTCCGTCGGTCACACTTCGGAGCGGGCCTCGCATCGCCGTCGACCGGATCGTGCTCTGCACGGGCGGCCGAGCACGCCGTCTCGACATACCAGGAGGCGATCTTGCAGGTATCCACTACTTGCGCACCCTGGATGATGCGGCCGCTCTCCGTGCGGACCTGGCACAGCCTCGTCGAGTGGTGGTGGTCGGGTCAGGTTTCATTGGGGCCGAGGCAGCAGCATCCGCACGATGCATGGGGCACGACGTCACAATCGTCGAATTCGATCCACGCCCATTCACCAGAGTTCTCGGATCCGAGGTTGGTGCGCTAGTCGAACGGTTACACAGCGTCAACGGCGTCATCATCCGCGGCGGCGTCAATGTCGCCAGGTTCGTGGGAACCGAGAGAGTGGAAGCGGTCGAGGGCGCCGACGGTGAGCGATTCGAGGCCGACGTCGTGATCGTCGGAATCGGAATGGAACCCGCTACCGAACTCGCGTCACAGGCCCACCTCACGGTGGCCAATGGCGTATGGGTGAACGAGTTCTGCGAGTCCTCGCATCCGAGCGTGCTCGTTGCAGGCGATGTCGCCAACCAACACAATCCGTTTGTGGGCGAGAGGATTCGCTTGGAGCATTGGCAAAACGCTCTGCATCAGGCCGGAACCGTCGCCCGGACCATTGTCGACCTCCGGGAACCCAATGTGGCAGTGCCCTGGTACTGGTCGAACCAGTTCGACCTCGAGCTGCAGATCGCCGGGCATTCCGCACCGAACGATGAGGTAGTTTTCCGAGGCGAACCTGAGTCCGGGTCATTCAGCGCGCTTCACCTGCGCGAAGGCCGAATCGTGGCTGCGATAAGCGCCAACCGACCGCGAGAACTGCGCGCCGCGCTCCGCCTGATCGAGCGTCGGGCAACGGTCGACGCCACCGTCTTGCGCGACGATGACAGGGATCTCAGCGATGCCCTCACAGCGCCAATGACTCCCTGACGGTGTTCTGGTATGGCCATGGAATACTCGACTCTTGGCGCTTCCCGCCTTCGAGTCTCCCGGCTGGCGCTCGGCACAGCAACGTTTGGCGTGGCCCCGACCGCTGCAGACGTCAACGCACTCGTTGCAGCCGCACTCGACCTTGGCATCAACTTCTTCGACACCGCCAACTCCTACGGCAATCAGTCCACGTTCGACCGTGCGCGGCAACCAAGCGCGAACGAGCGTGAGTCTGCGGAGTCGCTGTTAGGCAGAGCCTTGCGAGGCCCAATCAATCAAGTCGCTGTTGCGAGCAAAGTGGGCGAACCACTCGGTTCGAACCGTGAAAAACATCCCTTTGTCGGCTGCCTGACCCGCGACCATATCAAGGAGCAGGCTCATCGAAGCCTCGAGCGACTCGGCACCGATCGAATCGACCTCTACTACGCCCACCTTCCCGACCCAACCACGGAGCTTGCCGAGACGATCGGCGCCTTCAACGAGCTGATCGACGAGGGCCTCATTGGAGAGTGGGCAATCTCCAACTATTCGGCCCGGCAGACGGCAGAAGTGGTGGCCACGGCGGAGCGCTGCGCAATGCGGTCGCCTGTCGCCAACCAGGTCAGCTACCACCTAGCAAACCGTTCCATCGAGATCGACAGCCTTCCTGAGGTGACAGAAGCCGCACGCGTTGCTTTGGTGGCGTATGGCCCCCTGGGGGGCGGTCTGCTTGCCGGCAGCGCCGAGCTCTCGCAAGACTACGCCGGGAATCGCCGCTGGGGTGGGGCCGGCTTCAGCGCTTCCGATGTGCGGCAAGCAACCGCCTTCGAATGGTTGGCCGGCGAATGGGGGATCAAGCCCGCGCGGCTAGCACTCGCCTGGCTTCTTGGGCGACGAAACGTCGCATGCGCTGTACTCGGGACGACTTCCCAGGAACGGCTCGCGAGCGCATGCAGCGCTGTCGACCTGGACCTCAGCGATGAACAACTAGTCGCCCTCGACGAGATCGCACACAGACAGTGACACTAGACCCTGTCGGTCCGTCAGGCGGACCGTGACTCTTGGTGGACCGGTGCGTTCCGTCAATACTGTCGGCGTTGCCGGGC
>NZ_JBDNFF010000351.1:0-12064 GCF_041689975.1 Gemmatimonas sp. | reverse complement strand
GATGTCCGCGTCGAGTCGGACCACGCTACGCGTGTTGTCGACTGCCGTCACGCTGGCCGTCATCTGATCCACGCGCACGAGATCCAAGCGGCGGCCGCCCACGCCGAACGAGCGGAGAAAGTTGCCGAACGGATCGTGACGAGGCTCCCAGCTCTGCCGATCGCCAATGCGACGACGGGTCGAGAGCGACTCCATGCGCGGCATCCACGCATCGAGACGGCGCAGAATGTCGTCCGGCGTACCAGGGACCGTGCGCTGAGCGCCCAGCGCGGCCGGCCCCAGACTATCGAGCATCGGGCCCGATTCTGTCTCGGACATCGGCAGACGCGCCCGTTCTTCGGCGATCGCCTGCCGCACATGCGCCAGATCGAGCCCGACTTCCTTGGCGATCTCGAGCAGACGCTCCTCCGAGACGCTCTCGGCGCCCTCAGGGGTCGTCGTTTGCAGCTCGCTCGCGCGGGCAAGCACGCGCTCGAGCGCGGTGCGCGGAATGTCAGCCATGGATCCGGGAAGCCTGAAGGATACGAGTCGGCATCATATGCCACTCAAAATAATGTCGATCTGTCGCTGCAGCGCATCGCGAATAGCAAGCGGCAGCGCAAAGGTGCGATCGAACGTGGAATTGGCCTCGGCGGCGGTGGCGCGAATGCCCGCCTGCGCGAGATAGAAGCGCACGTACCCGTCACGTAGTTCCGGGGCGATAATCGCCAGCAGCATCGCCCCGGACTGCACCTGGCCCATCGAGACATAACGGTCGGCGGCGCCCGCACGCTGCTCGGCCGGCGTCGTGTTGTCCGTCACGACCGTACCGACCAACGAGCCGGTCACCTCGTGCGCCAGCACGTACAACACCTGTACCGCGTCTTCGCTGCGCGCCGGGAAGGGCACGGCCACCATCGTCTGTCTGTTCGGGCCGGCCGCGGTGCGCCCTTCGCCGCCGATCGGCAGCGACAACAGCAGGTCACCCTGCCGTTGCGACGTGTTGTTCAGGAACCGTTCGAACTTCGTGCGATACACCTGCTGCCAAAGGCTATCCACCGAGGTGATCACCGACGCGCGGGTGCGAACCAAGCGCGAATGCTCGGCGTTGAAGAATCGCTCCTGTTCGTCGATCACTCCGGCCAGAAACAGTCGCAGCCACTCGCGGTCGGCCGACGCCGGAAACATCGACGCGATCAACGCCACGCGGGCTTGCGTCTCGCGATCAGGAGCCCGTCGCGGGTCGCCCTCGAATTGCAGGAAGCGTTCGAGCGCGTACTTCATGGCGTCCCAGTTCGAGAACTCGAACGGGAGAAACTGCGCCTGCAGATAGCCGCCAGCTCCCGGCAAGCGCTTCGCGAGGGTCGCGCGATTGGCGTCGAGACTCGTGAGCACATTGCGTTGGTTCTTCACGACCACCAGTGAATCGCGATAGCCATTCCGATACAACCGTACGCGCGCTGTGTCTTCGCTGATCAGGGCAAAGGCATGCAACCAGAGATCGATATGCTCGACCGTCCGTACGGGCCAGCGCAACGCGGGCTGTGTAAGCGGCACGGAAGGCGATCCACCGGCCGCCGTCGCGCCCGTCGGGCCACCAGGCGCTCCTACGGGAATCGCCGACGTGCACGCGGACACGGACCCGAACACAGCGCAGAGGCCGAAGGCCGATGCGGTACGCCGCGAACGTTGAATGAATGAACGGACCGGAAAAACGTGAGGCATACACGAGTATACACCTCACGTCATCGACCGGATTCACCCAGCGGTGCGAAACTAGCCGGCGCGGCGGATCGGTGTCGCGATATCGGGGAGATCTGCGCTCCGACCGCACGTCACGCAGAAGCGCCAGTTGATGTCGAGCTCGGTGCTGCAGGCGGGGCACTGCCGCTTGGTCAAGTCCATCCCGCAGTGCGGGCAGAAGGTCATGGGCCGGATCTCCGGCAGCCGATTCCCGCAGTAACGACAGCCGCACGGATTGATCGCATGCTTGGCGCCAAGCCTGGCCTCAGCCGTGCGGTCGCTGATGTCGGTCGTCGGCGGGGTCGCCATTCGCTCCGTGCCGACCGCGTTCGCCGGCTGGGTCAGCTGCAGCGATGTCGTGGCCCAAGCCCGCACCAGTGACATCGACGGTGACGGCGACGCCAAGGCCTGCGTGCAGGCGACCCGCAGCTCCGCGTCGGTCTGCAGATAGTCGCGCTCACCGGCGATCAGCCGGAGCACGGTGCGCTCGAACGCGTCGGCACCACCGTCGGCCATCTCACGGCGCGCCTCGCGGAAGGGCAGAAGCCGTTCCTCGAGATCGGTGAGCGTGAAGCCTTGCGTCAGGAGATGCGGATACTGCGTGCGAACCGTACGCGAGAGGCGGAAGGCAAGTCGATCGAGATCGTCCAACGAGCGCGACACGACGGTCACTTTCCGTCGGCTGCCTGGTAACGCTTGTCCACGTCGTTTCCCATACGCTCGCGCGTCTCACCGCCGATGCGATCGAGTACGCGCTCAGTGATGTTCTTTTCGTTCGCTTGGGCGTCTTTCCAGCCGTAGCCGTAGCCGATCGCTACGCCGACCGCGAGGATGAGGAGATACTTAGACATGAGCGTCCGGAGTTGGACCGGCACTCGTGCGCCGGAGTTCCTACGTCATCCGACGCGCGGTCTTGACCCCGGGTAACGCCGGAGACGGCGTGAAAACGTCAGCCGCCGGAAATGGTGACAGTGGTGCCCGCTTGGTGTTGGCCCGCACCGGCTGCGCCGCCCACCACTCCTCGAACGACGACACCACAAGGCCGTCGGAGCGATCCTGCACGGCGGCTGCCCGGGTCGCGAGATGGTTGGCATACTCGTTCTGCGGATGGCCAGCGTGCCCCTTCACCCAAGCCCACTGGGACTCGTGCATCGCGACCGCATCCACCGCCGCCTGCCACAGCTCTACGTTCTCGACCGGACCCTGCGCGCGCTTCCAGCCCCGCGCCATCCAGCCCCGCACCCACGACGTCATCCCATCCACGATGTAGCGCGAATCAGTCGTGAACAGCACCGACAGCGGATTCCCCTTCCGCGACATGGCCTGGTAGCTGTCGATCACCGAGCGCAGCGCCATCCGGTTGTTCGTGGTATCGGGTTCGGAAGCCCACAGGTCGAAGCGCTGCACCGTGCCATCCGCTTTCCGGAACTCGATCAGCGCGCCGAGTCCGCCGGGCGTATCCCCACTCTTGCCATTACCGAGACACGATTCATCCGCAAAGACCGCCACCACGGGGTACTTCGCGCTCACTTCACGATCTCCATTCTTTCCAATTCGTCCACATAGATCTCCAGCAAGCTGCCCGTACTCGGATGACGGGCCACGATGAGCTCGCGCCCGTGGTGCAGACGGAGCCGCTCGGGGATCACGAGGAACTCGCTGCCACGCCGATAGAGTTGGAGCCGAGTGCCATCGGTAATGGCGCGCTCGAGTTTGTCGTATTGGAGAACGGAGAGCTGCATAAGCAGCAAAGCTAAGGGAGCGGGCAACGGTCGCCGCCTAAACCCACCACCCAGAACACACGACCCACTACCTCACGCCAAGAGCCCACAGCCAAAAGGCCGCGGGCTGCGGGCTGCGGGCTTGAAGCGGTGGGTCGTGGGTTCTGGGTTCTGGGTCGACGGAGATCGGTTGGAAGCCGCAGGGGGCGACGCTTACCTCCCCCAGGCGGAGCAGACCGCCTCCAGTACTTCAACCGCCTTCTCCAGCTCCGCCACCTCCACCCATTCCGTGGCCGAGTGTGCGCGGGCGATATCACCAGGCCCAAAACACAGCGTCGGTATTCCCGCCTCGGCGAACAGGGCGGCATCGGTCCAGCACGACAGCCCCGCGATCTGCGGCGCGAGCCCGCTGGCGTTGCATGCTGCCTTCATCGAGGTAATCAGTGGAGCATCGAGGGCGAGGTCGAGCGGCGGCTGCGCGCACACGAGCGAGACATCGGCCTGGAATCCCGGGCGCGAGGCGGCGAGTTCGTCGCAGATCGCCCGCACATCGGCGAGGGCCTGTTTGCCCGTCTCGCCAGGAAGCGTTCGGCGTTCAACGCGCAGCGTGCAGCGTTCCGCATACGTCGACCAGCCGGTTCCTCCCACGATTGATGACGCGTGCAGCGAGGCGCGGCCGAGCAAGGGATGCACGTGCGTGGTCAGCACGTCGTGTTCGTAACGATCGAGCGCGGCCAGCAGCAGACCCGCATGACGATTGGCATCGATCCCCACGTCGTAGCGACTGCCGTGCGCCGCGTGCCCGTGCAGCACCACTTCGATCCAGGCGAATCCCTTGTGCGCCGGCGCGATCGCCATGCGCGTGGGTTCGGTGATGATCGCCCCCGTCGCGTGCAGTCCCTGCGCGAGCAGCGCACGGGTGCCGATCGACTCGTACTCTTCGTCGCAGACGGCGGTGATGATGATCTCACTGGCCAGCGCACCACGGGCCGCTGCGCGGGCAGCGGCCACGCACATGGCGGCCACGCCGCCCTTCATGTCGGTGGAACCGCGCCCGTACATATTGCCGTCGCGCACATCGGGCGCGAACGGGACGTGCGACATGCCCTCCACGCCGACGACATCGAGGTGTCCGTTGAGGACAAGCGGGGTGCGTCCCGTAGGGCCGATGCGGGCGATCACATTGGCACGACCGGGCGCGATTTCCTGCAGCGCCACCGCGAAACCCCAAGCGTTCAGCACCGCGGCCAGATGTGTGGCGCAGGCGAGTTCACCCGGCCCATCGGGCACGAGTGACGGATTGCGCGAATCGATTGCGACCAGCGAAGCGGTCAGCGCGACGGGATCGAGCGGATAACGGTACGTCACGCGGTACAGTCTAGGCGTCAGGCGAGAGCCGCGACACCTCTACGCCGGTCGAGGCGATGCGCCACGGCAGAATCTCGCCGAAGGGAGCGACGGCCTCGACCACGCGGGCCACGTCGGCCGCATCACTTACGATCATGACCGATCCGCCGCCGCTGGCGCCGAGCGCCTTGAGTCCCTGCGCACCGGCGGTTCGGGCGATTCGCTCGACTGCGTCGATCCGCTCCGTGGAGATGCGCGGATGCAGGGCGCGCTGATGGACCCAATGCTCGTCTATCAGCGCGGCGAGCGTGGTCACGTCGCCGGCGTGGAGCGCGCTTCGCATCCCACGGGCCAGTACGGCCATGCGGTCGAGTGCCTCGAGCACCCGCGGCACCCGATCGCGGTAGGCATCGAGCACCGCCGTGATCGTTTCACCGGAGATGCGCGATTCACCGGTATAAACGAGGGTGATGCGTGACTCGAGCGCGGCGGCTGCGGCCGCAGTGAGCGGAATCTGCTCCACGGTGACCGCATCGTCGAAGGTCAGCCCGAGCGCGCCACCGAAGGCAGCGGCGTAATGATCCTGACGCCCGCCGGCGATGCCGAGCTCTTCGACCTCGAGCACTCGACTCCACTCGGCGAGCCCCGCGGGACCGGCCGAACGCCCCTGTGCGCAGGCGATGGCAGCCGACAGAGCGACGCCGGCGGCCGATGATCCGCCAAGTCCGGCGCCGATCGGAAAATCGCTGGCGATGGCGACGTGCCCATCGAAGTCGGCCCGGCGCATCGCGGCGGCGACCAGCGCCATCCGGTTCTCTTCAGCGGGTCCATGGCGCAGCGTCACACGACTGCGGCGCTCGATGGCAAGGTTACATACAAAGCCACCTCGCTCTTCGGGATAGGGTGGGACATCTGTCCACCCTCCTCCGAAGTCGAGGCGACTCGGTGCCGACGCGACGAACACGTGTTGCTACTTCTTCTTGGCCGGCGCCTTCTTGGCGGGAGCCTTAGCCGGCGCTTTGGCGGGTGCCTTCGCGGGCGCCTTGGCGGGTGCCTTGGCGGGTGCCTTGGCGGGTGCCTTGGCGGGTGCCTTCGCAGGTGCCTTGGCAGGTGCCTTGGCAGGTGCCTTGGCAGGTGCCTTGGCAGGTGCCTTGGCAGGTGCCTTGGCAGGTGCCTTGGCAGGTGCCTTGGCGGGCGCCTTGGCGGGTGCCTTGGCGGGTGCCTTCGCCGCTACCTTGGCGGGGGCTTTGGTCGGCATAGCAGCTTTGGCCGGCGTCGGCGTCGGCGCCGGAGCACCAACCTTCGCCGGTGCGGAAGGTACCTTAACTTCCGCCTTCGGAGCAGGCTTCGCTTCGACTGGGGCTTCGACCACCTCGACCTTCGGAGCGGGAGGCTTCGGCGCCGGCTTAGGAGGAAGCGGAGCGTACGTCACCTTGTCCGACGGCTTTTGCGGTTCGATGCGCATGGCGGCCCGCGCCTCGAGGGCGGCTTCAGCCGCGGCCGCCGGGGCGGTGACAGCCTTGGGCAGTTGACCCAATGGAACCGGCTTGGGCGGCGGAGCCTTCGGACCCCGGATCGGCAAGGATCCGTGCTTCGCGATGTACGCGGCTTCAGCCTGCTGAATAAGCACGTCGGCTTCTTCCTGGCCCATCTGGCCGCGGCGGACCATGTAGGTGATCAGGTCGCGCGCGCTGTCGATCGCGAAGTCGCTGAGACCAGCCGCCGCCCCGATGACCTCGCGCATGGCGCCGGCCATCTTGCTTCCGGCCTCCAGGCTGATCTCGTGCGCCCGCTGCGCCATCTCGGCCGCCGTGTCGCGTGCGTCTGCAGCCCGATGCCCAGGACCACGGCGCGGAGCCGGGCTGGCAGGAGGTGCGTCACCTTCGGTGATCGTGTCGTCGTCAGCCTGCGGCAAATCGGCCATGGGTCGAACGGACTCCTTCCGCCAGCAATGGAGGTAGAGGTGGTCGCCCGACTTTTCTATGGAGGGGTACTGCTCAAGCCTCAATAGTATGGTCCACGCCCACCAGAACTGGGGTAACTATATGATTTTCAGTGATCTATGCAAGGTATACGGACGTGATTTACGTCGTGAACTGCATATTGTACACAAGGTGCGGTGTTCCTGGCGTCTTTTCCGGCAGCGTCTCGGTAGCATTATTCCTCGATTATATGGCGCCCCTAATAGGCATCTACGAAACACCATGAAGACACTACCGCTCGATGGCGTCAAAGTTGTCGATCTTTCCCGGGTGCTTGCCGGACCGCACTGCAGCATGGTACTCGGCGATCTCGGCGCTCAGATCATCAAGGTAGAGCGCGCCGGATCGGGCGACGATACCCGCGGATGGGGCCCACCGTTCGCACCGGACGGCGAATCGGCGTACTTCCTGAGCACCAATCGGAACAAGTTGTCGCTCGCCGCCGACTTCAAACTGGCCGACGATGTGGCGTTGCTGAAGGTGCTGATTGCCGAGGCCGATATCGTCATCGAGAACTTCTTACCTGGTATATTGGCTCGGTATGGGCTTGATGCTGAGCTGCTACTGGCGCGAAATCCAAGACTTGTTTGGTGCACGATCTCCGGCTTCGGCCCCCACAGCTCGCGACCCGGATACGATTTCGTCGTGCAGGCCGAAAGTGGCTGGATGGCGATCACCGGCGAGCCCGCCGGCGAACCGATCAAAGCCGGGGTCGCCTTGGTCGACCTGATAGCCGGCAAGGACGCGGCGATCGCCATTTTGGGGGCTTTGGCGGGCCGAAACCATCTCATCACGGCCGCCGATCGCCGGATCCATGTCACCCTGCGGGAGTCGGCGTTGGCGGCGCTGGCAAACGTGGCGCAGAACGCGTTGGTGTCTGGGCGCGACGCCGGCCGGTGGGGCAACGCGCACGCCAATCTGGTGCCGTACCAGCTGTTCGCCGCGGCCGACCGACCGTTTGTGCTGGCGGTGGGTGCCGATCCGCAGTGGCCCCTCGCCGCGCGCGCGTTGGGGCTCGACGACCTCGCCGCCGATCCGGCGCTCGCGACGAACGCCGGTCGCCTGGCACAGCGCGATCGAGTCGTGGCCGCGATCGCGACGGCGGTAGCCCAGCGTTCGGCAGCGACATGGATCGAGGTACTGGAGCGGGTCGGCATTCCCTGCGGCTTGGTGCGTGGCGTGCAGGAGGCGCTGCAGCAGGCTGTACAAGACGGCAGCGCGTCATCCCGCACCGGAATCGCGCCTCAGGGTCATGGTCGCGTTCGCTACGAACCGCCACGTCTTGATGAACACGGCGAACTGATTCGTAATCATCACTGGAGTGCGTTCCATCACGTGCCGATACTCCCCACCCGGCTTGCGTGACCTCCTCCGCGACCATTCGTCCTTCAAACGAGACGAACAGCGACGTTCTTTACGCTTCGTTTGTCGGAAGGGGTGTCAATACCGTTGAGACGGCGTTATCCTAGCGCCGTGACCATGACGGAAGAAGAACCCACTCCCGCAGACGTCGATTCGGACCAGGACGTCATCTCCCGCATTCTGGCGGGAGAACGCGATGCCTTCGCGATGCTGATCGGTCGGTACAGCGATCCGCTGTATCGACATGCTTTGGGTATGACGGGAAGTCCCGACGTAGCCGAAGACATTCTTCAAACATCGTTCATCAAGGCCTATCACCATCTCGGTGAAGTCCGTGGTCGATTCGATGCTTGGCTTTTTCGGATCGTTGCGAACGGGTGCAAGGACTGGCTGAAGAACATTCGGCGCACGCACCTGAGCTACGACGAAGACGACCAGCCCTCCACCTTCGCGAGTCCCGATGAGGACCTCGACCGCACGGAACTGCGGCAGGACCTCGATTCAGCCCTCGCGCAGTTGGCCCCGTCGCTTCGGGAGGCTTTCATCATGAAACATGTTGAAGGACGCTCCTACGAAGAGATGGCGGACCTCTTGGGGACAACCGTTGGAGCACTGAAGATGCGCGTGCATCGGGCACGTGAAGCCCTTCAGACTTTGCTCGAGGAGAAATACGACTGATGCTCGACCGACCTGAAGCGCACGACGACCGGAACCTCGGTCAGGATTTGCCGCAACGCGACGCCGCGCCGGTTGCTGATCGTCCTGCGGCAGATCGCGAAGTGCCGCTCCCCGGTACGGCAGCGGCGGAAGGTGGCCCAGCGCTGGTGATCCACCAGTGGCTCGATGGAGAAACCAGCGAAGCCGACGCGCGCCGCGCCGACGACAAGCAGGTGGATTTGTGGAAGATGATTTCGGCGGAAACCGACCAGCGTCGTCGCATGACGACCCCGGCCTACGTCGCCGCGATCATCATGGCGGCCATTCCTGAAGCACGCACGGAAATGAAGACGGCCACCGCGACGAACATCGCGACCGGCGCCATGGTCGAACCCAAGGCGGCGCTGGGAACAGCGATGCTCATGATGCTCTGTGCCGGGATCTTCGCGATCGGTATTGTGATTGGGACGATGCTGTAGGGCGGGACTGTAAACTGCCAACTGCTTAGGGAGCAGGGCGGAGGAAGAAGGGGCAGGGAGCAGTGAACCGCATTGAGCGGCCTGCGCCCTGCCCCCTTTCGCCTCCCTCCTGCTCCCTAAGCAGTTGGCAGTTCTTTCATTCACATGTGTATCGCTCTCCCCAGCGCGCTCAACGCAGCTTCCTTGACCGTCTCGCTGAGCGTCGGGTGCGAATGCACCGTGATGCCGATGTCTTCGGCGCTGCCGCGATATTCCATGGCCAATATCACTTCGCTGAGCAGGTCGGCCACGTGCGGGCCGATCATGTGGCAGCCGAGGATCTCGTCGGTGTCCTTGTCGACCACGAACTTCACGAAGCCGTCCGTTTCGCCCATCGTGCGTGCCTTGCCGTTCGCGCTGAACGGGAACTTACCCACCCGATACGCGCGTCCGCTGGCCTTCACCTCCTGCTCGGTGAGGCCCACCGTGGCAAGTTCGGGCGCCGTATACACGATGCCCGGGATCGTGCGGTGGTGCATGTGCACCGGCTTGCCGGCGATCACTTCCGCCGCCACGACGCCCTCTTCCTCAGCCTTGTGCGCGAGCAGCTTGCCGCCGCACACGTCGCCGATCGCATACACGCCCGGCAGGTTGGTGCGCTGCTGATCGTTCACCAGAATCTCGCCGCGCGGGCCCATTGCCAGCCCCAGCGCCGCCGCATCGATGCCGCCGGTCAGTGCCTTGCGACCCACCGACACCAGCACGTAGTCGGCGTCGAGGTGAGACGCGACGCTGTCCTTCTCCATGTGCACGCGCACGCCATCGGCATGGACATCAGCGCCGGTAACCTTGGTGCCGGTGTGTATTTGGAGCCCCTGTTTGCGGAAGATCTTGTCCGCCTCCTTCACCAGGTCGTCGTCGTTGCCGGTGAGAATGGTGGGCAGGAACTCGACCACCGTGACCTTGGCACCGAGGCGACGCCACACCGAGCCCAATTCAAGACCGATCACGCCGCCGCCCACGACCACCAGATGCTTCGGCACTTCCGGAATCGACAGCGCGCCCACATTCGACAGCACGCGTTGCTCGTCGAATGGGAGGAACGGCAGCTGCACCGGCACCGAGCCCGTGGCGATGATCACCGATGTGCCCTTCCAGTGCGACAGCGCGCCGTCGGCGGCCTTTACTTCGACCACGTTCTCTGGCAACAGCGTGCCGTAGCCCTTGGCCCACGTGATCTTGTTCTTTTTGAAGAGAAACTCGACGCCTTTCGTGTTCTGGGCCACGACGTCCAGCTTGCGCGCCATCATCGTGGGCAGGTCGATCGACGCCCCCTCCACCTTGATGCCGTGCTCGGCCGCATGAAGGCGCAGCCATTCGTATTGCTCGGAGCTCTGAAGGAGTGCCTTCGAGGGGATGCACCCGACGTTCACGCACGTGCCACCCAGCGTCTTGTCGAACTCGACGCAGGTGACGGAGAGGCCGAGTTGGGCCGCACGAATGGAGGCGACATAGCCGCCTGGGCCGCCGCCAAGCACCACGACGTCGGCAGAGTGGAGAATCGGGGAGGTCATGGCTGAAAGCTAACGGCGGGTGAGTTCGGAGTCCTGGGTTGAAGTCTCGAGTCGTGGATTCAACCCAGAACCCCAAACTTCGACTCACCACTCCAAGCTCACAAAAGACTCCAATTTCGCACCGGCCCGCGATGCCTCTCGTCACGAGAGCTGGATGCACTAGCGTTCACAGGACCTATGACTCCCTCCACCATCCTCCTCGCCGCGCGCAGCGCGATGGTCGCGGCCGTCCTCGTCGGCACCACGGAGCCAGCATCGGCGCAGCCAGTCGCCGGCGACAGCACACGGCGCGTCACGTTCGGCGCGTTCATCGATGGCGTGTACGCCTTCGACGTCAATCGTCCGCCCACACGCGACCGCGCGTTCACGACGCAGCCAGCTCGTCACAATGAGTTCAACATCAATCTCGCGTTCATCGAGGCGAAAGTGACCGGTGGTCGCGTGCGCGGCCGGCTGGCGCTGCAGGCCGGCACGTCGGTGCAATCGAACTATGCGGCCGAGCCGCGGGAGGGCCGCGTGAGTGGCGACGTCCTCGCCCGGTCGCTGCAGGAGGCGTACGCCGGCTATCAGCTCACGCCGCGGCTCTGGATCGACGGCGGCATCTTCTATTCGAACTCAGGCATGGAAGGCTGGACGAGCCGCGACAATCCGGTGTACACGCGATCACTCGTGGCCGACTACTCGCCGTACTATTCCACCGGCCTCCGCGCCACGTGGCAGGTCACGCCGGCGCTCACGGCACGCGTTGATCTGGTGAACGGATGGCAGAATATCTCCGAAAGCAACGACGACAAGAGTCTCGGTCTTCGGTTCGATCTGGCGGCCACACCGACCACCACGCTGTCGTGGTACGGCTATGCTGGTAACGAACCGGGATCGCAGCGTCGGTTATTCAACGGTGTCGGCTTCACGTCGCGCCTGGCGGATCGCCTCGATCTCCTCGCCCAGTTCGACGTCGGTGCGCAGCAGCGACGGGACAGCGTGACGCGTGTGCAAACGAGCCACGGGTGGTACGGCGCGACGCTCGTTGGTCGTCTCTGGGTGACGCCGACGTGGGCGCTTTCCGCCCGCGTCGAGCGGTTCGCTGATGGCGATGGCGTGCTGGCCACTACAGCCAGTGGCGCCCCGTTCCGGACGAATGGCGCATCGCTCGGCGTCGATGTGCGATTAGAACCGGGCGTCCTCTGGCGCACCGAGCTACGCGGCTTCGCCGCCGCCGACGCCGTGTTCCCCACCAGTCG
>NZ_JBDNFF010000350.1:0-7681 GCF_041689975.1 Gemmatimonas sp. | reverse complement strand
TGATCGAGCGCGTCGAGCGGTCGGGGAGAGGAGTTCGGCGGACCGACTCCCATTTTGAGCCATGCGGTCAGAGGGGTGTTGATTCCTGTTCTTCGCGTGTTGCTCTGCGTTCTCTGCGTTCTCTGCGTTCTCTGCGTTCTCTGCGCCTCCGCGTCCTCTGCGTGATCGGTTCAGCGGCCTTTCGTTGCCGCCCCCAGGGAGTTGGGCGCGGCGTACGGTGCGCACGGGGCAGTGGAACTGATCACGCCGAGGCGCAGAGCACGCAGAGAACGCGGAGGCGCTCTCCCAAACTCTGCCGGACCCGGACACCTTCGAGATGTTCGCTTGGCTTCATAGCGCAAAAATCAGCGCAGAACTCGGCACTCTCGAGCAGCATCGACAACAATTGAATATGCTGCTCGGCGGGCGGACGCGTCGTCGCGCGCCAGACCATCTGTGTATGGCTCGCGTTCATCCGCGGTAAAGCAGTTCTCTGCGACCTTTGACGAACATCTTTACCGCGAATTGGCATGAATCTTCGCTGATGAACAGAAACCTCGAGAGTGCCGAGTTCTCGTCCGCTTCAGGGCTGCATCACCCCGCCGTTCGCGCGCTTCGATCCACCGCCCCGTGAGCTGAGCGAGTGCGTCGAGCGGTCGCGGAGAGGAGTTCGGCGGAACGACTCCCAGTTCAAGCCGTGCGGTCAGATGGGTGCCGATTCCTGTTCTTCGCGTGTTGCTCGGCGTTCTCTGCGCCTCCGCGTCCTCTGCGTGATCGGTTCAGCGCCCTGCTCGTGGACGCCCGCGGGGAGTCGTGCGCGGCGTACGGTGCGCACGGGGCAGTGGAACGGATCACGCAGAGGCGCAGAGAACGCAGAGGCGCTCCGCCAAAACCTGCCGGACCCGGACACCTTCGAGATGTTCCGCTTGGCTTCATCGCGCAAAAATCAGCACAGAACTCGGCACTCTCGAGAAGCGAGCACTGTTGGCAGATCAAGGACTGGTCCGCAGGAGACGTCACGTACCTCGAGACCATGAGCGCGCTTCCGTCGGGCCTCGCGGGCGCATGAATACAAGGTGACGTGTCGTTCGTGACGTCACGTGACTAAACTGTGCGGTTGGTGTGCGCCTTGTATCCGTGTCCTCCCTACCGCTCTATGCATCTGGTATTGGCTGGTTTGTGGCTGCTGGTAGGGGCGACCTCGCCCGTTGAGGGCACGGTTCTCCAAACGGGGACGCCGACTGTCGCGACCGCGGACTCCGTGGGCGAGTTACGGGGGCGGATCACGGACGCGACCACGGCGCTACCCGTCGTCGCGGCGACCGTCCGCATTCAAGGCACGCGCCTGGGCGCGCAGGTTGATGACAATGGCCGGTACGTGGTTACGCGTATTCCCGTCGGTAACATCACCGTCACGTTTCAGAGGGTGGGGTATGCGACCGAAACGCGCACCGTGTCCATTCGTGCCGACGTCGTCACCACCCTCGATGTGACGCTGCGAGCGTCCGCGGAATTGGCGACCGTGCGCGTGCAAGCCGCTGCCGCCGATGAACGCGAGCAGTTTCGACTCTCGCCCAATCTCGGCGTGGTGAATGTCACGCGCGATATGTTCAAGCGCGTGCCGGTGATTGGCGAGCCCGATGTGCTGCGCGTCGTGCAGCTGCTGCCCGGCGTCGTCGCCACGAATGATTTCACCGCCGGGTACAACGTGCGTGGCGGCGAGAGCGATCAGAACCTCGTCTTGCTGGACGGATACCCGATCTATAATCCGTTTCACCTTGGCGGGCTGTTCGGCACGTTCATCGACGAAACCGTCGGTGAGTTCGAATTGATCCCTGGCGGGTTTCCGGCGCGGTACGGCACGCGCCTGTCCAGCGTGTTGAGCGTCGTGCCGCGTGTCGAGGAGCGTAGCGGCATTCACGGGGCGGCCAGTGTGTCGGTCCTCGCCAGCACGCTGTCGCTGGCCGGTACCGTCCGTGGCGCGACGTCGTGGAGCATCGCGGCCCGCCGTACGTACGCCGACAAGTTCGTGTCGTTGGTGTCCGACAATCAACTGCCGTATTGGTTTACCGATGTGCAGGCGCACGTGCAACATCGCTTCGCCAACGGTGGACTGCTGTCGGCCACCAGTTATGTCGGGGAAGATGTGCTGGCGGCGTCGCTCGCCGCCTTTGGTGACACGACGCAGGCTGGAGGCGGTGCCCTGCGCTTCGACTGGGGCAATACGCTCATTGGCGTCGCATACACCCAGCCGCTGCGGCGGTTCGTTGGCGGCGACTCGGCCCGCCTCATGCAGCGCCTCTCCCGCACGGGATTCGCCACGAATCTCGACCTGGGCTCGGGCTCGCTCACGTTGCAGAACCGACTCACCGATGCGCGGGCGTGGGGGGAGATCACGAGATGGCGTGGCCGTCGTGAAACGTCGGTCGGCTACGAATGGTCGTCGTATCGTGTCACGTACGACGTGAACTCTGTCGCGACATCCGGCGCGCCGCTGCTCGCCAGGCGCGACGCGCCATCGGCGGCCGCGCTGTACGTCGATCACACCGTGCGCACTTCACGCGTATCGGCGCGCTTAGGGTTGCGTGGTGAAACCGTGACCGGAACCGGATGGGCCGGGCTCTCGCCGCGCCTGTCGCTCAAGTGGTTCGCCAACAAAGATCTCGCGTTCACCGTGGGCGGCGGGGCGACCTCGCAATGGACCCCGGCGCTGCGCAACGAGCAGGCGCCGATCCGTATTTTTGACTTCTGGTTGGTGAGTAACAGATCCACGCCAGTAGCGCGTGCGTGGCAACAAAGTATTGGTGGTGAGAAATGGCTGAGCCCATCGCGCTTCATTCGCGTGGAGGCGTGGCACAAGATCTACAGTCGCTTACCGGCCTCCAATCTCACCAACGATCCGGCGGTGATTGGTGACGAGTTCATCGTGACCACGGGTCGCTCCTCGGGCCTTGATGTGCTGGTGCGTCGCCTCGAGCGTGAGAAAGTCTCGGGGTGGATCGCGTACTCGTATGCGGTCAGCACCCGCGACGGACCGGACGGGCGATTCGCGCCTGTACAGGACCGGCGCCACAACGTGAATCTCGTGTCGTCGTTCCGGCCCGGCGGCAAGTACACCTACGGTGCGCGGCTTGGTATCGGTACCGGCACACCATTTACCGATGTCGTTGGACAGATCGTCCGTCGCCGCTACGATCCGATCACCAACACGTTCGAGACGGGGGCGCTGGATCAGCAACGTGAGCCGATCGGTGGCACCCGCAACGGCGCGCGGTTTCCGCTCTTTCAGCGACTCGATGTGAGCGTGACCCGCGAGAGCACGGGACGACTGCGCTGGGCGCCCTATCTCTCCATCATCAACGCGTACGCCGCCCGCAACGTGTTCACCTACGTGTTCGACTACACCGACAACCCCCCCACGCGCACGGCATTTTCGCAGTTCCCGCTGCTCCCCACGGTAGGGGTGGGGATCTCATGGTAAACGCTCGCGCTGATCGTGCAGGCAACACGGCGTGTGGCCGGTGGGTCATGGTGTTCGTGTGTTGGCTAGCCGCCATGGCCGCGCTGAGCGGGTGCGAGTTGGCCGCGGTCAATGTGACGCCGCCAGCATCCAGCGTCGTGGTGCACGCCGTGCTCAATCCGGATGTGGATCAGCAGGTGATTCTCGTGGAGTCGTCGTTGACCGGTGCGATCGATGTGAACGATCGGCTCAAGTTCAACGCGCTCGATCCGATCCGCACCGCCGGCGGTTCGCCGATCACTGGTGCCGACGTGCGCTTGCTCTCTGGCACCGACACCGTCGGAGTGCGCGCGATCGAGACCATGGTGAGTGGACGTGGCACCGGACGGTATGTGGTCGCACGCGCCGCGCTGGCGGTGCTTCCCGGGCGCGGTTACCGACTGCGTATTCGCACAACCGAAGGCACGCAGGTGACCGGCGAGACCCGTGTGCCGTCGTCCGACGCCAGCTGGGTCGCGGGCGCGGGCTCGGTGGCGCGGCCGCTCGTGTTGTCTCGCACCACCGACACGCTTCGCCTCACGTGGAACGCGACGCCCGACGCCGCCACGTATGCCGTGCGTATCGAATCGCCATACGGGCCGTGGTTCTTGTTCTCCGACTCCACGCGCTTTGCGCTGCCGGGTACGCTCAAGAACTTTTTCGCCTCCGGACTGCCATCGGTGTGGTACCCGGGATTTCTCCAGCCGCTCTCGGTGATCGCCGTCGATCGGAACTTCTACGACTACAATCGCACGGGCAACGATCCCTTCGGCGGTACGGGCCTGATCAGCAGTGTCAAGAACGGTCTTGGCCTCTTCGGCAGCGTGTTGCCGCTGCTGCGGCGCGACGTCACGGTGATCGATCGCGACAAGGTCCCCTTGGATGCCCGGTGGGTCGGCGCCACCGCGAACACCGCCGCGCAACGCGTCGACATGGATCTGTGGCTCGAAGGGCCCGGCCCCACGATCTCCTCGGTGAGTGGACGGGTTCGCACCAACAGCGATCGCGCCACCGATCGCTACGTGGTCGGCACGGTACAAGGCGAGAGCATTCGACTGGTTGCGCTGGTCGGAGCGTCACGGAGCGACACGTTGTGGTCGTTGGTCGGGCGCCTCGCCGGCGACTCGATCACGGGCACCTACGCGACCAGGTTCGCGACCGACGGGCCGAAGGTGTTCCGGCGACAAGCGCGTGGCGCACCGCTCAGTAGCCCATAGGCCAATCGTGTTCAACTGAAAAGCTGCGCCTGCAGCGCCAACACGGTCCAGCAATGGGATCGATAGAAAGCCTTTACTGATCGCGGCTTCTCATTATCTTTCGCTTCAACATGGTGTTCTACTTCGCCTCCCGAGTTCGCCGGTGTACGGCGTGGAGTCTGCTGGCCGTCGCCCTCTCCCCGATCGGGTCGGTGCTCATCGCGCAGACCACGCCGCACGGCGCCTCGCGTCATATCCACGGCATCGTCGAGGACGACGTTAGTGGTCGTCCCCTCAGCAACGCAACCATAACCGTGCAGGCGGCGCCGCGCGCGCGCAGTACGACGCCGCTGCTATTCAACACCCGATCCGACGACAAGGGACGGTTCGATTTCCGCGACGTTCCGGCCGAAGTGGTGCGACTGCGCGTGCGGGTGCTCGGATTTACGCCACACGAGGAACGGGTGGATCTGATCGACGCCGATCGGCTGATCACCGTCCATCTCACGGTGGCCACCACGGTGCTGCAGGAAGTGGCGGTGCGCGCGGATACGCTGGCTGAGCGTCTTGGCCGTGTGGCAGCCACGAGCACGCTCGATGCGGCGGCGCTGTCCGCGACGCGCGGCCAGACACTCGGCGAGACGATCAAGAATCTGCCGGGTGTCGCCGTCATTCAATTCGGACCGAGCATCGCCAAGCCCGTGATTCGTGGGCTCAATTCGCAGCGCGTATTGGTGATGAACGCGGGGCTGCGTCAGGAAGACCAGCAGTGGGGCACGGAGCACGCACCGAACATCGACAGCTTCGAGGCGAGTGGTGTGACGGTGATACGCGGTGCGGCCACGGTGCTGTACGGCGCCGATGCGCTGGGTGGTGTGGTGCGGGTGGATCACGCGCCGGTGCCCGATTCCGGAGGCACGCACGGTGACATCGCGCTCAATACGTTCAGCAACAGTCGTCAGGGGGCGCTGTCGATGAGTGCCCAAGGCGCCGATCTCGTGCTGCCCGGACTCGGTGCCACCGGCTATCGCGTGCGTGTGACATCGCGCGTGGCCGGTAACGGCGGCGCGCCGGACTACTATTTGTCGAACACCGGTTTTCGCGAGTTGAATGGCAGCGTGGCGTTGGGTGTCACGCGGTCGTGGGGCACGGCCGATGTGTTGCTGAGTCGCTTCGGTACGGAGCTCGGCGTGCTCAAGCAGGCGCACGTGGGGAATGTCGATGATCTCCAGCGCGCCATGACCGCGCCGCCTACCGATTCATCGTTTTCGTACGGCATCGACCGCCCCAGCCAACAGGTCAGTCACACCACACTGCGCACGCGCTTCACGTTCGCCGCGCCGAAGGCGAGCGAACTCGAAGTGGTGTACGGGCTGCAATACAATCACCGCCGCGAATTCGACAATCACGGTCCGCTGCGCTTCCGTAATGAGGCAGCATTCAACCTCAAGCTGTTCAGTAATTCGCTCGATCTGCGTTGGACCCACGCGCGGTGGCGCGGACTCAAAGGCACGATCGGTACGAGCGGCCTCGCGCAGGGCAATCAGACGCTGGGCAAAGCCTTCCTGATTCCCGGGTACGACTTGTGGCAGGGGGCGGTGTACGCGCAGGAAGATCTCGCGCTCGGGCGCTTGTCGCTCAACGCGGGCCTTCGTGGCGATGCCATTTCGCAGACGACGATCGCGTTCGCCGATCAGGGTATTCGCAGCGCCGCAGGCACGCGCACATGGCGCGACCTCTCGGGTTCGTTCGGAGCCGCATATTTGCTGGCCGATGGTCTCGATATCGCGCTGCGCGCGGCACGGGCCTGGCGTCCACCCACCGTGAACGAACGTTTTGCGCAGGGTGTGCATCATGGTACAGCACAGTACGAACTGGGTAACGCGGCGCTGAATGCCGAGCGCTCGCAGGGCCTCGAGGCGACGCTTCGGTACACGCGACCGTCGTTCAATCTGGAAGCGGCCACGTACCGCAACACGATTGCCGGGTTCATGTATCTGCAGCCCGGCGAACCAGTGCAAACCATTCGCGGAGCCTTCCCCGGCTATCGCTACTCACAAACCGACGCGCGTCTGCGCGGCGTCGAACTGTCCGGCAATTGGAGTCCGCACACGCGCGTGCAACTGCGGCTCAATGGTACCGCGGTTCGTGGCACCGACCGCATCAACGGCGGCCCACTGTTCGATATGCCGGCCGACCGCGTGTCACTCACCACGCGGGTGCAAGGGCGGCGACCGTCGGTAGGCGCATGGTTCGTGGGGGCGGGCACCCAGATGGTGCGCCAGCAGGACGGCGTACCGGAGGGCACCGTGTACACGCTCCCGACGGCGGGATACGCGCTCATGCAGCTCGAAGCGGGGAGTACGGGCGCTCGCGTGCTTGGGCAGCGGCTCGACGTGTCGCTGTCGGTGAACAACGCGCTCGATACGCGCTATCGCGATTATCTGAGTCGGTACCGTCTATTTGTGAACGATGCGGGACGTGATGTGGTGTTTCGCGTCACGATGCCGTTCTGAGCTTCTCTCCGGATGCCGACGACGAGGGGCGTCACATCCGATCTGTTTCTTCCCCTGACCGTAAAAGGAGTGCAGGCATGATCGAACGTAAGTCACGTGGTATGTCGCGTCGTGTGGTACTGGCTGGTGCGGGCGCACTGGTGTTGGCGGTTTCCGCCTGTGGTGATTCCAGTACGGCGCCAGGCGGTGAGAGCGAAGTCATTTCCCGGGTCACGCTCACGCTGACGCCGCCGGCCGGTGGCGCCGCACTGTCCAGCTTCATCGATGACAGCGACGGTAATGGCCCCACCGCGCCGAGTGCACAGGTGGGTGCGCTGGCGCTGGCCAGGGGTGTCACGTACACCGGCACCGTGAAGTTTGAAAACCGTCTCAAAACTCCGGCGGAAGACATCACCGCCGAGGTGCAGAAGGAGGCCAACGAGCATCGCGTGTTCTACACGGTCACGAACGCCGGTGTCACAATCACCACCACCGACGTTGACGGACAGAAT
>NZ_JBDNFF010000349.1:0-12478 GCF_041689975.1 Gemmatimonas sp. | reverse complement strand
CGAGTGATACGTGAACAGCACCGGCGTCCGAAGTGAGTCCGTGGTAGACCGTTTCGAGACCCATCACCTCAGAAGTGGCAATCTGGTTTGGGTCATCTCCGTTGAGCTCCTTGAGCAGCTTTTCGAGCACAGCGGTCCCGTGTTGCGCAAGGACCTGCGCTCCGGTCGATACCACCACGACGTGCACAGAAGTGCCAAGGGTGCCCATGCGGAGGACGATGTCAGCAAGCTTTCCATGAAGTCGCTTGTGGAACGTGGTGGTATCTTGCTCAACGATATCCCACACGCCTTTCGTGAAGGCGCCGATTTCCTTCGCCTCAGGCTCTCCAGCGCCTTTGGAGATCCACTTGGATTGGACAAGGACTACGCGTGCCTCAGCGGCATCGTAGTAGGCGGCGTCGATTCCATTGTCGTCGGAGCCGTCCCAAACCGATTTCGCGGCATCAATGTCGGAACAAGCGCACGTGAGCTGCACAGCAAGCGCGGCGAGGCAGCGTGAAAGAATTTTTGCGTCGCGCGCTTTGTCTTGCGGGTAATGTCGGAAAGATCGAGATGAGCCTTGAACTTCTGCCGTAGGCGGTTTTTGATTCGACTGACTTTAAGCGTCGACATTGAACTGAGAGTTGAGTTGAAACGATTCTTTGGAAGGGTACGCTGGCTAACCTCTATTCACTCTACCGAGCTAGCGACGGTCTTCCAGCCTATTTGCAACGCAGAGCGATGTTCCACCTCTGACTCCGTTCACGCAAGGCCGTACACAACAAGCTCAGATGGATGTTTCGTCCAAATGGCCGCGGCATGTTCCGCGAATAGCTCGACCGATCTGACGCGCGCAGCCTCGCCAAATACAACAACGCCCGGTCGACTGTCCAAGTCGACCGGGCGTCATCATTCCCATCCATCCAATCCCTACCGATCAAACTCAGCATCCGGCACAAACACCGCCTGTGCCGCACCCGGCGCACCCTTCTCCACCTTGCTGCGCGTGATCTCCGGCAATCCCGCGGCCTTCAACATCGCGTTGAGCTTCGGCAAGTCGGCCGCAATGATGCGCTCCATGCGCGTCATCTGCACATCGAGTTTCGGATTCAACACCGCCAGCACATCGTACGCCTGCTTGGGCGGCCTGCGCTCGCCGCCCGACACGAAGCTCAGCAAGCTCGAGAACTGGTTGTTCAAGCGAATCGGGAAATTCAGCGGATCCTGCCCTGACTGATTCTTCGTCTGATACACCGAGTCTTCCACCGCACTGAGCGAGTCGGCGAACGTTTTCGCCAACGGCGCGAAGGCGGCGTTCGCCGTCATCTTCGCGGTACGATCGGTGACATCCGTTTTCAAATTGCGAATCTCGATCACGCCCTTGTTCGCATCGCTCATGCGATCACGCACCTGCAACGCCATCCGCGTCTGCTCCGTTAGGTCGGCCACGGTGGCCTCGGAGCGCGGATCGGGCTTCACTTCAAATGCGTACTGCACCGGCGCCGCACTGCCGGCGGTCATCTTCACGCTGTACGTGCCCGGCGCCATCGACGGGCCTGTCCCACGGCCGCCCCACAAAATCATGCCGCGGAACGTGACGGCATCGGGATGACGCATGGTCCACGTGTACCTATTCACACCCTTCCGGTTACTCGGCTTGGCCGGCGCCGCCGCACCAAAGCCACGTCCACCACCGGGGCCACTGGCCACAGGCGTGGGGTTGGTATCGGTGCTCGCTACCGTCGCCAACAGCTTGGCCTTGCTGTCGTAGAACTGGAACGTGACGGGCATCGAATCGGTGGGCAGACGATACACGAACGTGGGCGCGGCCTGTCCGTTCAGGCGCAACACGGGCATCGGCTTGTACAGATACGGCGCACTCGCGGCCTTCTCGGTCTCGGGCTCCCAACGCAACGGCGTGAGGTTCTCCATCACCCAGAACGCGCGGCCATGCGTGCTGATCGCGAGGTCGTCGTCGCGTAGCATCATGTCGTGCACCGGCACCGGCGGCAGATTCTTCTGCAGGCTCTTCCAGTTCGCACCCGCGTCATGCGACACGTACACGCCACGCTCGGTGGCGGCGTAGACCATACCGGGCCGCGTGAGGTCTTCACGGATCGCGCGCGTGAAGTGATCGGGCGCGATGCCGCTCGTGATCTTGGTCCACGTCACGCCGTAATCGGTGGTGCGATAGAGATACGGCGTGAAGTCGTCCATCTGATAACGATTGCCGGCCACCCACGCCGTGCCCGCGGCATGCGGCGATGCTTCGATGATGCTCCACCGCATCCACTCCGGCAGTGCCTTCGGCGTCACGTTCTTCCACGTCACACCGTTGTCGCGCGACACATGCAACAACCCGTCATCACTACCCGTCCAGATCAATCCCTTCGTGAGCTTCGACTCGGCCAACGTAAAAACGGTGCCGTAATACTCCACGCTGGTCTGGTCCTTCGTGATCGGTCCACCCGAGCTGCCCAGCGTAGCGGGATCGTTGCGCGTGAGATCGCGCGAGATCGGCGTCCACGTGGTGCCACCGTTGGTGGAACGGAACACGACGTTGGAACCCACATAGATCGTATTCGGATCATGCGGCGAGTGCACGATCGGGTACGTCCACTGGAAACGATACTTCGAGTCTTTGGCATCGTGACCCATGGGGTCGAGCGGCCACGGATCGATGGAGAGCGACTTACCGGTACGACGGTTCAGCACGTCCATGCTGCCACCGTAGTTCGCGCCGAACATCATGTCGGGATCGTCAGGCTTGCTGCTGATGTAGCCCGACTCACCGCCCGCCACGCCATAAAACGTGGAGTAGGGCGACGGCGGCGCTGCCGGCGCGCCACCACCCCCGAAGCCACCACGACCGAAAGCCGGCGTTTCACGCACTGGGCCGCACGACGAACCAGCGTCCTGCTTGGCACCGCACACGTGATACGGATACGCACTCGTGAGATGCACGTGGTAGTACTGACCGGTGGCCACGGCGACGGACACGCGTGTCGTGCCGCCGTCTTTCGTGATCACGACGCCGTTGTCGTGCGCCACCGCAATGCGCTTCGGGTCGGTGGGATCGATGTAGATGTCGTGGTTGTCACCACCACCGAAGCCGGCCGTAAAGGTCTTGCCGCCATCCTTCGACACCATCGGACTCACCTGCGGCGCGTACACGACGTTGGTGTCCTTGGGATCGGCGTACAGCTTGGAGTAGTACCACGACCGCTGACGCAAATTGCGATCACCGCTCATGAACGTCCACGACGCACCGGCGTCGTCGCTGCGATACACACCACCGTTCGCTTCATGCTCGAGAATCGCCCACAAGCGACTCGGCTTGGCCGGCGACACGGTAATGCCGATCGCGCCCAACAGCCCGCTCTGCGGCAAGCCCTTCGCGCGCGTGATCTCGGTCCACGTATCGCCACCGTCGATGGTCTTGAAGATGCCGCTGCCCGCGCCACCACTCACCAGCAGCCACGGCTTGCGGCCAGCCTGCCAGAAGGTGACGTACATGATCTTCGAGTTCGACGGATCCATGATCATGTCCGCCACACCGGTGCTGTCGTTGCGGAACAGGATGTTCTTCCAGGTGCGGCCGCCGTCGGTGGTGCGAAATACACCGCGCTCTTTGTTCGGACCGAACACATGACCCAGCGCACCCACGAACACGATGTCGGGGTTGTTGGGATCGATGCGCACGCGCGAGATGTACTGCGTCTCCTTGAGACCCATGTACGTCCACGTATTACCGGCATCGATGCTCTTCCACACGCCGTCGCCGTGCGACACGTTGCCGCGGATCGGCGTTTCACCGCCGCCTACCCACACCACGTCAGGATTGTTCGACTGCACCGCGATCGCGCCGATGGTGCCGCCGAAGTATTTGTCGGTGACGGGGAGGGCGGTTTTGCCGCCGTCGATGGTTTTCCAGACGCCGCCGCCGGTGGTGCCGAGGTAGTACTCGTCGGGGCGAAGGGTTGAGCCGGCGACGGCGACCATGCGGCCGGTTTGGTTGGGGCCGATGTTGCGCCAGCTGACACCAAAGGTGGTGTCGGCGGCGCGGGAGGGAGGAGGGGCGCCGGGGGCTCGTTGCGCTTGGAGGGTTGCTGCGCAGAGGAGGGAGGAGGCGAGGAGAAGCGAGCGGGTTGTGGGCACTTGCCGGGGTGTTGGGTTTGGGGCGGGGCTTGATGGCTGCTGGTAATGAAACGGCTTGACGGGTGGGAGCGCTGGTGGTTGTGGGCTTTGGGCTTTGGGGGTTTTGGGCTGTTGGCTTGGGGTGGTGGGTGGTGGGTGGTGGGTTACAAATCAGAACTCGGTGGTTTGACTCACGACTCCGAACTTCAACTCATTACTCCAAGCTCACGGAAAGCCGGTGGAGCGATAAGCCTCGCGGCCGCCGATGATGGTGAGGAGGACCTTGGTTTTGAGCAGGTCAGATGGGGGGAGGGTCAGGATATCAGCTGACAGCACGACGAAGTCGGCGAATTTCCCCTTCGTCAGTGTGCCAGTTTCCTGTTCCATGAACGCGGCGTAGGCGGCGTCCTTGGTGTAATGCCGTAGGGCGGCTTCCACCGTGATCCGATTCTCGGGATACCAGCCCGCCTTTGGGGTGCCCTCGGGGGTCTGGCGGGTGACGGCGGTGTAGATGCCTAGCAATACGTCCATCGGGAAGACGGGGTAGTCGCTCCCGAAGGCTTGGATGGCGCCGGCGTCGTCGAACTTTTTGAAGGCGTTCGCTCGCGAACTACGCTCGGGGCCTAACAGCGGGGCGTAGTTGGTGAGGGTGGTTTGGTCGGGGGTGGCGAAGATGGCTTGGGTGCTGGCGATGACGCCCAGCTGCTTGAAACGGGGGAGGTCGGAGAGCGCGGGGACCTCGACGTGCTCGACGCGATGGCGTCGGCCGGTGGTGCGATTTACGCGCGCAGCGTTGGCGTAGGCGTCGAGGGCGGTGCGGACGGCTTTGTCGCCGATGGCGTGCAGTTCGACTTGCATGCCGGCGGAGTCGTAGCGGGCGACGCCGCGATTAAGGGTGGCGGCGGGCCAGAAGGGGAGGCCGGTATCGTCTGACCCGGCATAGGGTTCGAGCATCGCGGCGGTCTTGGCGTCGACGGTGCCATCCAGCATGCCTTTGGCGATCCCGAAGCGTAGCCATGGGCCGTTCACGCTGTCTCGCAGCATGACGTAGCGCCGCACGGTGGCGGCGGTGGCGGCGGGCGTGAAGGGCACGGCGGCGCGGTATCGCACGCGCATGGTGTCGGCTTTGACGGCGGCGCGGAGGATGGTGTACACCACGTGCTCTGGTGCACGAGGGCTCGCCTCTTGAAGTAGTACGATACCGAACGATACCGCCTTCCTGGTTTCCTCGTCGATGCGTCGGGTAATGTCGGCGCGCGATGGTTGGGGCACGAGCCGACTCACCAGCCCCGCCGCCGACTCTTTCAGGAGTCCGGTGGGTACGCCGCCGGCTTCGCGCTCGATGACGCCGCGTGCGGGGTCGGGGCTTGTGGCGGTGACCTTGGCCAGCGCCAGCGCCCGGCCGTTGGCGAGGCCCTGATGTCCGTCGCGGTCAGTGAGGATAACGGGCTGACCGGGAAAGGCGGCGTCGAGAAAACGGCGGTGCGGGGTGTTGTTGGGGAAATCCGACGGTGTCCATCCGCGGCCCACCACCCACGCTCCGGCCGGCCGTTTGGCGGCCCAGGCTTTGAGGCGGCGCACGATCTCGGCTGGCGACTTGGCGTCGGTGAGGTCAGCGCGATCGGCGGTACTGAGATGCCAGTGAGAATCATTGAAACCGGGCACCACGCGCTTCCCCTGCAGGTCGACCACTCGCGTGGCCGGCCCGCGGAAGGCCCGCGCCTCAGCGTCGGACCCTACGGCCAGCAGTTTGCCGTCGCGAACGGCCAGCGCCTGGGCCGATGGGCGCGCGGAATCGCCGGTCCAGATGCGCGCGTTGGTGTAGATCGCGCTGGCCACCTCGGCGGGTTGAGCGGGCAACGCGGCGACCGAGGCGGCGAGGGCCACTCCGATGGCCACGGCGGAGCGGAGGGAGAAGGGCATCAGCGAGTTGGTCATAGGCTCCGATATAGTGTTCGAGGCTGCGGAAGACTATATGGATCGTATCCGGTTCGGACCACGACCGATTGCCGCACCGCTTCACCTTCCCGACTCCCCGCCGCCATGCTCGTTGTTCAGGTGTTTGTGCACGTGCTCCCCGACCAGGTGAGCGCGTTCAAGGCTGCCACGCTCGACAACGCTACGAACAGCGTGCTGGAGCCGGGCATCGCGCGCTTCGACGTGCTGCAGCAGGCCGATGACCCCACACGCTTCACACTGATCGAGGCGTATCTCACCGATAGCGCGCCGGCCGCACACAAGGCCACGGCCCACTACGCGCGCTGGCGCGACACGGTGGAGCCCATGATGGCCTCGCCGCGCACGAACGTGAAATACGAGTCGCTGTTTTTTCCTATTTAAGCTGTTGCTGTTCTTCGCGTCCTTCGCGTTCTCCGCGAGCTTCGCGCGAACCAGTTGTTGGGTGCTTTCGGAGAGATTTTAGCTGCGGCAGGTCCAAAGGTTCGCGCGAAGCTCGCGAAGATCGCGAAGGCACGCGAAGAACTGCAACAACATTTTTTGAGGGTGTGATCGTGAAGATTCGTGCGATAGTGGTGGCGACGGCGCTTATTGGCGCAGCAGCAACAGTTAGTGCGCAGCCGAGTGCTCGGCTGGAGCTCACGGAGGCGTCGATCACCGATGTGCAGGCGGCACTCACGGCTGGTCGCATATCCAGCGTGCAGCTCGTGCGACAGTATCTCGCGCGCATTGCGGCGTACGATCACGCGGGGCCGGAGCTCAATTCGCTCATTCGTATCAACCCGAAGGCGGCGGCCGAGGCGGCGGTGTTGGATGCGGAGCGGAAGGCGGGGAAAGTGCGTGGGCCCATGCACGGGATTCCCGTGATCATCAAGGACAACTACGACACCGGGGACATGCCCACCAGTGCGGGATCGCTGGCGTTGGCTACCAGTCAGCCGTCGCGCGATGGGTTCGTGGTGAAGAAGCTGCGTGATGCGGGGGCGATCATTCTGGGCAAGTCCAACCTGCATGAACTCGCGGCGGGCATCACCAGCATCAGTTCACTGGGCGGACAGACGCGCAATCCGTACGACCCCACGCGATGCCCCGGTGGCTCGAGTGGCGGCACGGGCGCGGCGATCGCGGCCAGCTTCGCCACGGTGGGCTGGGGCTCGGACACCTGTGGATCTATTCGTATTCCGAGTGCCTTCAATGCGCTGGTGGGATTGCGGCCTACGCAGGGACTCGTGAGCCGGCGCGGCATCGTGCCGCTGTCGCACACACAGGATATCGGCGGGCCGTTGGCGCGCACCGTGACCGACCTCGCCATCGCGCTCGATGTGAGCGTGGGCTACGACAGCGAGGATGCCGTGACGAACGTGCTGCGCGACACGCCGGCGCCCAGGTTTCAGGCGTCGCTGAGCAAAGACGCGCTACGTGGTGCGCGCATCGGGGTATTCCTACCGTACTTCCGCGAGACTGACGCCGAGATTGCAGATACGGTGCGCGCGGCGATTGCGGCCATGCGCGCGCAGGGTGCGACGGTAGTCGATGTACCGATGGCCGAGTTCGACACGCTCATGGCCAACACGAGCGTGATCAACCTGGAAACGAAATTCGATCTTATCGACTATCTGCGCACCGTGCCGAACGCGCCCGTGAAGTCGTTGCGCGACATTCTCGACCGCGGCTTGTACGACCGTCAACTCGAAGTGCGCTTCCGCGTGATCGACACGGTGCTCGCGGCCGACAGTGAACAGCATCGCACCACCCTCAAGCGGCAAGCGGCGCTGCGCGCACGGATGGAGCGTATTCTCGACAGCCTGTCACTCGATGCGATCGCCTATCCCACGGTCCGGCAGAGGCCGACACTGGTCGGTGAAGTGCAGAACGGCAGTACCTGCAATTTGGGCGCGCAGAGTGGACTCCCGTCTATCAGTGTGCCGGCCGGATTCGCCGCCGATGGACTACCGGTGGGCATCGAACTATTGGGCAAGGGCTTCAGCGACACGCGCCTGGTGGCATTGGCCTATGCGTTCGAGCAGTCGGGCGCGCGACGGACCGCGCCGAGCACGACACCGGCGCTGGTGGCGGGCAAGGCGCCCGTGTCGGCACCGATCGTGGTGACCACCCGCGCGCGCGGTATCGTGGCCACCACGCGCATCACGCTCGATCGCGTGCACAGTGTGCTGCGTTGGTCAGCCACGGTAAAGAGCACGGGTGGCGCACCGCCTTCGGCTCAGCTGTCGGCCCTCGTGCTGCGTCGCACCGGCAACGCGGGCCGTATCTCGGGTCCGATCTCAGGCGCCGCTGCCAGCGGCACGACCTCGGCCAGCATCGCCATCCCGGCCGGTGTAAGCCGAGTGAGTGCGCGACTGCTGGGGCCCGGTCAGGCAAGTGGAAGCGGATCGTTCCCGCTCACGTACGCGGATCGCGTGGCCTTCGACGCCGGGCGGCTGACGGTGGCCATGTACACCGGGGCTGGCGTGGAGCCGGTGGAAGTGAAGTTGGCGCGATAGGTGAGATCGTAACTGCAAAAGCAACAGCTGGAACACGGATGATGAAGGATTACACGGAACAGCACGGATAAGCAGAAAAGCGCTTTTGATCTTATCAGTGCTGTTCCGTGAGATCCGTTTTCTCCGTGTTCCAGCTGTTGTTGTTGCTGGTGTTGTCTCAGCAGCCAGCATCCCAACCCGTGACAGATCGCCCGCAAAGCGCGAACTTCACGGCATGACGACCCCATCCTCCTTCCGCTCCGCCCTGGCCTTCGCCGCGCTGGCCGGCGGCCTATTTGCCCGCCCCGCACAGGCGCAGCACGCCTTTGCCGATCCCGGCGCCACGTTCGATCCGCGCGTGCCCACTCCCGCGCAGATCCTGGGCTACGATATCGGCGCCCGCTTCACGCCGCAGCGCGCTATGATGCGCTATATCGAGCGTATTGCTGCCGCTTCGAAACGCGTGAAAGTGGACACCGTGGCCCGCACGTTCGAGGGGCGCGAGATGGTCATCATCACCATCTCGAGCGAAGCCAACATGGCGCGGTTGGCCGAGATTCAGCGCGATGCCGCGCGCATTGCAGACCCGCGGGGGGCCAGTGCGGGTGATATCGAGGCAGCAGTGAAGCGGATTCCGAGCATCGTGTGGCTCGCGCACTCCGTACACGGCGGTGAAGCGTCGGGCGCAGAGGCCGGGTTGGCGCTGTTATATCAGCTGGCCGCCGGCACCGATGCCGATACCAAGCTGGCGCTCGATAGCACCGTGGTGCTGATCGATCCCAACGAGAATCCCGACGGACGCGAGCGACACACGCACGATATCGAGCGCAGCTGGAGCGCGCAGGGTGTGGCCGGTGAGCCCGGTGCGCTCAACAACGCCGGTTCGTGGCCGGGGCCGCGCACGTCGCACTACTACTTCGACCTCAATCGCGATTGGTACGCGCAGTCGCACCCCGAGTCGAAGGGACGCGTGAGCACGTACATGAAGTGGTGGCCGCATGTGGCGGTGGATCTGCACGAGCAGGGGAGCAGCTCGTCGTTCTACTTCGCACCACCGCGTGCGCCGGATAATCAGAACAATCCCAAACATCTGCCCAAGTGGTTCGACATCTTCGCGGCCGCGCACGGTGCAGCGTTCGATGTACACGGCTGGTCGTACTTCCGACGCGAGGGATACGACTCGTTCTATCCTGGATACGGCGAAGGGTGGCCCATGCTGACCGGCGCCATCGGCATGCTGTTCGAGAGCGCGTCGAGCTCTGGTGGTGCGATAATGCGCAACGACGGTACGCTGCGCACGCTCCGCCAAGCGGCGTTCGAGCACTTTACGGCCGAGTGGGCCACGGTGAAGACATCGGCGCGTCGGCGTTCGGAATTGGTGCGCGATTATTCGGCGGCGCGGGCGAACGCGATCACGATGCACGCCAAGGGTCCGCTGCGGGCGGTGTTGCTGGCGCGTGACGGGCAGGGTCGTGCCGATTCACTGGTGCAGAAGCTGCGCGACAACGGCATCGAAGTGCAGCGACTCACCACCGATGTATCGGTGGCCAACGCCAGCATGTATGCGGGTGGCACGCTCCCCACGATGACCGCCAAGGCCGGCAGTTATGTGGTCGACCTGGCGCAGCCGCAGGGGTACCTGGCCAAGGCGCTGCTGGAGCCCGATGCCGCGCTCGATTCAGCGTTCATCAAGTTCGAACTCGAACTGCGCCGCACCGGTCAGCGCAATCGCTTCTACGACATGACCGCGTGGTCGCTGCCGTTGGCGTGGCGAGTGGACGCGTACACGTTGTCAGCGTTGCCCGGCTCGCTGACGGTGGTGACCGATGTGCCACGCACGTTCGTGGCGCCGGCGCGCTCAGTGTACGGCTACGCCTTTGCCCCGGGCAGCGAGTCGTCCATTCGGTTGCTGGCGTCGCTGCTTACCGATTCCGTGCGCGTGTGGTACGCGCCGTACTCGTTCACATCCAAGACCAACAGCTTCCCCAACGGCGCGTTCGTGATTCGCGTGGCGCTCAATCGCGCAGATGTGCACAACGTGGTCATGCGTCGTGCGGCCGAAGCGGGTGCGCAGCTGGCGTCGATACCGTCGGCAGGTGTCGATACGGGCACGGATCTGGGCAGCAACTCGGTGATCCCGGTGCAGCGTCCGAAGGTGGCGCTGCTTGGTGGTGCGCCGGTGAACGGCACGTCGTTCGGCTTCAGCTGGTACGCGATGGATCAGCGCATCGGTTACGCGAGCACGTTGGTCGACGCGAACTTCGTAGCCAGCAGCGACATGAGCGCGTTCAACACGCTCATCATGCCGTCGGTGCAGGCGGGCGCACTGGATCGTGTGCTGGGCGACGCGGGTCGCGCGCGCTTGGCCGAGTGGGTGCGCAACGGCGGCGTATTGATCACGATCGACGCCGCGAGCGCGTGGGTGGCGCAGGAGCGCGTGGGCTTGGTGCGCACGCGTGTGAAGCGTGACTCCACGCGTGCCGACAGTACCGGTGGCGCGCCGTTGCCGGGCAGTCTGCCGGGGGTCATGGCGCGCGCCACGATCGACACGCTGTCACCGCTCATGGCGGGAATTCTGAACCGGGAGATGGCGGTGTTCGCGAACAGCGATCGCGTGTTCACGGTGCCGAAAGATCTCACGGCGGGCGAAGCCGTAATGCGCTTTGCACCGGCGGCGCGGGTGCGCATTGCGGGCTACTACTGGCCCGAAGCCGCCGCCAAGATCGGCGGGTCGCCGTACCTGTGGACCGAACGTGCAGGACGCGGCCGCGTGATCATGTTCGCGCACGATCCGGTGTACCGGGATCAACTGCGCGGGACACTGCCGATTTTTGCGAATGCGGTGCTTTTGGGGGGGAGTTACTGACTTTTGTGCGTGCAGGGAAACTCACGTGGGTTTGGAGTTGTGAGTTGAAGTTTGGAGTTGTGGGTTGCTCATGACTCCGAACTTTCGCTCATGACGCCATACTCACGTGAGTCTCAAGTTGTGAGTAGAAGTTTGGAGTTTTAGGTGACCCACGACTCCGAACTTTTACTCAGTACTCCAAACTCACGTGAGTGCCAGCGGCCCCACGCAAGACTCAACGAATCGCCGCCGCATAGGCTTTCGCGAACCGCACGGTATCGTCGGTCTTCATCCCGCAGACCCCCACGCGCAGTCCCTCGGCCATCGGCACCACGAACACATTCGCCGCCTGCAACTTCTCGCACACCGCAAAGGGATCGGGCGGCGCCGGAAGCATCACGAAGAATCCGCCGTCCCACGCCGCACCGGGGAGTCCGTCGGCTTTAAGCGCGGCATCGAGCGCGGCCACGCGCTCCGTGAGTACGCCACGCCAGTGCGCATGCTCGGCCGCCAACGCCTGTTGCGCAGCTTCGCTCCTGGTCATGCGCAGCAACACGCTCATGGGGGCGCGGGCGCAGTTGCTCCACGTGCCACGGCAGCTCGACACCAGCGCGCCCTTGAGCGCAGCGTCGTTGCTCCACGGAAACACCAGCGCGCCGGCGCGTGAGCCGTACAGCGTGAACGCCTTGCTGAGACTCAGGCTCGCGCACACCAGCACGCCCTGTTCGGCGCCGAACGACGCGTAATCATCGAGCGCCTCGCGGACGCTGTCCGGATTGCGCGCGTAGTCGAGATACGCGAAGTCCAGCAGCAGCGTGACCGGCCCCTGCGACGCGATGTCGCGCAGCACCGACAGCAACGTATGACGATCGTCGCGCGAGAGGCTGCGACCGGTGGGGTTGTGACAGGGATCGTTCAGCCACATGAGTAGGCGCCCCTGTTCGTCAAGCAGGTCGCGGGCCTTGGCTTCCCAGGCACCGATGTCGAGCGCTTCGCCGGGCGCGGGGTACGGCGCCGTTTCCAATCGCACCGACGCTTCGGCAGCGATGGTGGCGTACGGCCCCCAGTAGGGGGCGGCGGT
>NZ_JBDNFF010000348.1:0-6047 GCF_041689975.1 Gemmatimonas sp. | reverse complement strand
GCCTCGACCAAGTGACGGTGTCCGGCAGTATGGATGCCCAGTCGGTGGCCAAGTCCACCATCACGGTCGACAAGATCACCAGCGAGAATATCCCGGTCATGCCCACCGGCTCGGCGGCTGGTTTGATTATGGGCAAGGTGGCCGGTGTGGCGATCACGCGCCCCAGCGGTAAGCCCGGCAGCGGCGTGAACATTGTGCTGCGCACACCGATCTCGGGCATTACCGAGGGTGGCGCTCCACCGTCACCGCTATTCGTGGTCGACGGCGTGTTCCTCAATCAGGGGCAATCGGTGACCACGCAGGATATCGAGGCGATGGACATCGAATCGATCGAGGTGATCAAGGGCGCGGCGGCGGCATCGCTGTACGGATCGCGCGCGGCGGCTGGCGTCATTTCCATCACGACCAAGCGCGGCAAGGGCCTCGCCCTCGGCGCGACGCAGTTTCAGGGGCGTATGGAGCAGGGCACCGACCAATTTCAGACGAACTTGCCCAAGAACCAGCACCATGCCTTCCTGCAGGATGCGGGCGGCAACTGGCTGAATGCGCAGGGGCAGACCGTCCCGCGCGCTCAGCGTGCGCTCAAGCCGCTGGGCATCATGGACGCGCCGTTCACCTCGCAAACCTACGACCACCCGAAGCTGTTTTTCAGTCCGGGTAACACGACCATTCAGAGCTTGCAGGTGCAGGGTAACGCGGCCGCGACCAACTACAACCTGGCCTACACCCGCAACGTGTTCGGCGGCGTGCTCGAGAACAACGAGGGGTACCGCCGGCAAACGTTGCGCGTGAACCTCGACTCGCGGCTGAACGAGAAGCTCAACGTGGGTGTCTCGGCGAATCACACGCGGGGCAAAGACGACAATTCGAGCCCGAGCTTCAACAATTTCTATCGCATCGACACCGACGTGAACCTCAAGGAACCCGATCCGTTCCCGAAGATCGGCTTTCCGTACGTGATCGTCCCCGATTCGGTCACGCTGTTCACGAATCCGCTCTACTCCCAGTTCATTGCCGACAACGTCATCGATCGTTCGCGCACTCTTCTGAACGCGAACGCCAGCTATCGCCCCTTCAGCTGGCTCTCGATCGCGGGTGATGCGAATTATGATCGCGGCGACCTCACACAAACGAGTTACACGGCGCGCGGTACTCCGCTGGTGACGGGCACCGGCGGTCTCAGCCCAAGCGTCGGTAGCCTGGCCGTCACGGAGCAGACGAACGACGGCTACATCATCACCGGCACCATCTCGGCCACGAAGTCTCTCGGCGATCTCACGGCGCGCTTGTCGCAACGGGGCGAGACGCGCCGCGAGTTCAATCCCAGTCTCACCACTACCGGGACGGACTTCGGCACCGAAGGGCTGAAGGCCATGTCGCAGGCACGTACCCGCACCACCGGCAACAGCATCACCGACTATCGCGTGCTCGGTGCGATCACCAACCTTGGGCTCAGCTTCAAGGAGCGCTACATCGGTGACTTCCTCTGGCGCCGCGAGGGGAACTCGCTGTTCGGTGGCGCGAACCGTTGGAACACCTTCGGCCGCGCCTCAGCTGCTTGGATTTTGAGCGAGGAAAGCTGGTTCCCCATGCCCGCGTTCAATCAGTTCAAGCTGCGCTACAGCTATGGTGTTACCGGCGTGAGCCCAAGCTTCTCCGATCAGTACGAAGCCATGACCAACGACGGGACCGGCGCTATTCGTCGCAGCAACCTCGGCAACGTGAACATTGCGCCGACGTTCACGAAAGAACAGGAAATCGGCCTCGACCTCGCGTACAAATCGCGCCTGTCGGCGACGGTCACCTACGTGCGGAACGACAGCAAGGATGTATTCGTGAACGTACCGGCGCCCGCCGTATCCGGCTATCAGCTCGTGCGCACGAATCCCGCCCATATCGGCGGCAACGTGCTTGAAATGACCCTGCAGGGCGCCGTGCTGACCAACCCCAAGGGCCTACGCTGGGACATTCTCGTGACGGCCGACAACCAGGCACAGTTCACCCGACAGTTCGGGCGTACCTGCTTCGACGACGGCCTCCAGTACAAGTGCGACGGGATTCCGCTCAGCGAAATGTGGGGCAACTTCAACGTTCAGGATGTTTCGCAGCTGCCCGCCATTCACCGAAACTCGCAGGCGCAGTTCAATGTCAACGACGACGGCTGGGTGGTGCCGGTGGGCACTGGCAACACGTGGCGAGACGGCGTCGCCAAGGGGCTCTGGGGCAGCTCCGTCACCATCGATGGCACTGCTTACGGCTGGGGGCTGCCGATCCAGCAGCGGGATTCGACGGGACAGCTCACGTATGGCCGCATTGGCGACAGCCAGCCGTTCATGCGCTTCGGTTTCCAAAACTCGTTCCGTTACAACAGTTTCCGCCTGTTCGTGCAAACCACGGGGCAGTTCGGTGGCGATGTGTACGCGAACAGCAACCAGACGTACTACGCGTCTGGTGACCATCCCGTCGTCGACCAGTTCGGTCGTCCAGATGAGCTCAAGAAGCCAGTGGGGTATTACAACCGCGTCTCGAACAACAACAACCTGTACCTCGCGAACTTCGTCGAAAGCGCCACCCACCTGACCATTTCGGAATTGCTGTTCGGCTACACCGCGGAAGCGAAGCGGTGGCCGTTTCTCTCCAGGATGGGCGTCTCGCGCGCGCAAATCGATTTGATCGGACGCAACATGCGCACGTTCACCAATTACACCGGCCTCAATGTCATGGCGGGCTCGCCGACCGTGCGCTTTGACGATGCCACCTATCCGATGACACGCACGCTCACGGGCGTCGTCACGCTCACCTTCTGACCGAGGCCGCATCATGCATACTCCGCATAGTCCCGTGTCCCGCCCGGTCGCCGGTCGCCGCCGCGCCGCTGTCCTGATCGCTGCCATCGCCGCTGCCTCCCTCGTGGGCTGCGTCGATCTCGCCGTAACGGATCCGAACAACCTCAGTATCGCCACCGTGTTCAACAACGCGGCCAATACCGAAGCCGCCCTGATCGGGTCCTGGAAGGCCTATACCGCCGTCAATCGCGGCAGTTGCCCCACGGTGATCTACAGCCTGTGGGGGCACGACATCACGACCACCAGCGTCACCTGGTTGGAATTCGCCACCGAGCCGCGGCTGCCCATCAACAACCGCGACAACGTGAATTGCGCCACGCGCGTGTCTTTTTGGACCCCATACGAGGCGTCGGCTGGTGCGCGCGAAGCCTTTATCGGCATCCGGGACAACGCGCTCAAATTCGGCACGATCAACGCTGCCACGCCGGACGGCGCCGACACGCCGAATCGCAAGCTCTTCGCAAAGTTCATCATTGCCATTTCGCAGCTCAAGCTCGCCTTGGCCACCGACCAGGCCTACATCACGGATTCGATCACGCCCGGCTTGAACCAGACGAACGTGGAGTTCCGCCCGTGGCCGGAGGTGCTGGACAACGCGAAGGCGCAGATGCGCGTCGTGATCGCCGAAGCCCGGGCCACACCAAACTTTACGTGGCCCGCGCTGTTCATCAACGGCCGACCGATCACGCGCGATGAGTTGGTGCGGGTGATGTACGCCTTCCTGGTTCGCGCCGATGTCTACTCACCGCGTACCCCGGCACAGCGGAACGCGGTCAACTGGGGCGCGGTGCTCGCGCGCCTCGACTCGGGCATCACGCGTGATTTCGGATGGCAGGCCGATCCGGCTGTTGCCAATACCGGCTCGACCTACATCAACAACTCGTTCGCCCAGAATACGATCCGTATCCACAACCGGCTGCTTGGCCCTGGCGATACCTCCGGCAACTATCAGGCGTGGGTCGCCGCGTCCATCGCCAACCGGACCGCGTTCATCATCACGTCGCCCGACCGGCGCATTCATGGGGCGGCCAACAATCTGGCGGCCGGCACGCGCTTCACGCGGCAGACGGCAACGATGGGCAGCGCCTCGAACGGTGCCTATCTCACGTCGTGGTACCGCTCCACCCGCTATCTGAATACGGCGGCCGATTCCGGCATTCGCGCCTTCATTCAGGTGATCTCGCTCGACGAGATGAAGTTCATCCGCGCCGAAGCACTGTTCCGACTCGGGCGCTTCACCGAAGCCGCGGCGCTCATCAATCCGACGCGAGTGGCGGCGGGATTGCGCCCTGTGGACGCGAACGGGCCGCCGGCCGGCCGCGACTGCGTGCCGCGTAAGGACAGTGGCGCCTGCGGCGATCTGTTCGACGCCATCCAGTACGAGAAGCGCATCGAATTGTATCCCACCGAAGGCGATATCTCGTGGTGGGACGCCCGCGGCTGGGGCAAGCTGGTTCCGGGCACACCATTCCATGTCCCCGTATCGGGGCGTGAACTGCTTTCCCGCGGCTTGCCGATCTACACGTTCGGCGGCGTTGGCTCACCGGGCACGGCGCCGTAAGGCCGGGTCGGTGTGAAGCGAAGAGGGGGCCGTGCGAATGACGCACGGCCCCCTCTTTTGTGCTACGGCTTCTCGCTGATATTGGCGCAGCCCCACACGTTCTGATCGTTCGGCGCCACCTGCGGATCGAACACGCGAACGTAGTACCGCTTGCCGCTTTCGAGCTTCGGAATCATGGCTGTTGCCGAGCCACCACCATCCATCTGGGTCTGCGCTTGCGTGAAGGCCGCCTGCGCCGCAATCGGCACCCCTTGGTCGTTGCAATTGCCGGCCACGATATCCCACGCGACGCGCATGTCGCGACTGCCGTTGCGAAAGGCGAGCTTCGCGCGTGACTGCTTGTCGTTCCGGGGCTCGATCGTGAGGTCGGCCGAGCCGCCGTTGCGCAGTTGGTTGACCGTCGCGAACCACTTGCCCGACTGCGCCGGTTTGGCAAACAGGCCGGCGCTCAGCGCAGCGGCGGAGACGAAGAGAGCGGGAGACCACATGGGATCCTCGGGGAAGTCGGTCGGGGGGAGAAGAACTCGCCAAAGCTACGCGCCGACCGACTTCCTGTGAACGTGTCTTCGCTTCGCGCACTTCGCGAAGATGGTCGAGAGGACAGGGAAGCCTGGTCGATCCTACTGACCCTCCAGGCAGCACCGCCGTTTCGAGCAACCGGCCATGATGGTGCGCACATGGAACGCGCCTTCGAGGCGATCGAGGATTGCTGACTTGGTTTCGCTCGATCACGTCGCGGAGGACCATCACATCCACGTAGCTGTTGAGCAGCGCCACACGATCGCGAAGCTCCACGCCTTGGACCTCCGGAAACCCGCCGACCCTGAAGTATTCGCGGAAATGATGATCGAGAGTGGAGCGTTGCACGGCGTCCAATTCCCGATAACGGGCGTGCTCCTCCACCGCCAGCGCCTTTCCTCGGACTCCCGGCAAGCGCACGTCGCCACGGGTGAGGCTCACCTCAGGCAGGGAGAGTAACTTGGCCAGTTTCAGGTTGAGCAGGTCGGTTGATATCGTCATTCAGTCGTATCCCACTGTTCTTTACAGGAGAACGAGTGGAATGGGTTCGAAAGCAGCGTCTGAATAACGCGGTGGCGGCGGTAGACCTTGTTTCACGATCCAGACGTGCGTCTTCACCGTGAACATGTGGGGACACCACTCTTTGTGTTGCTGTTCTTCGCGGGCCTTCGCGATCTTCGGGGACTTCGCGCGAACGGCGGTGCTGGCGGCTGCCACGGAGCGATCGGAGGGCCAGCTGGTTCGCGCGAAGCTCGCGAAACGACGCCGTTCCCCAAGCAAATCAACCACTTACACCGTTCTAATCCCAAAACGTTGAAACGCTACTGATCGCCATTGAATGACAAAATCGGTCATATCGATCCTTGTTGAAAGGACAATATATCTCCAAAATTCGCTTTATACCCGGACATAATTATATTTATTTCTATCCGGGTAAATTGGCCAATTCCCTTACCCAAACGCCCTAATGGACCGCCAAACCATCGCGTGGTCTGAGCACACGCCCCTCGTCACCGCATTCCGCGGACACCAACAACTGGCCGCCGGTCCACTGCCAGACGTCGCGCGCGTGGTGTGGCGGGCCATCAAGGAAGCCGAGCCGCCACACGAAGCCGTGCTGG
>NZ_JBDNFF010000347.1:0-12711 GCF_041689975.1 Gemmatimonas sp. | reverse complement strand
CTACGCGGTTACCCGCTTAGCGCTTGATCTGCATCAACTCCTGCAGCATTTCGTCGGAGGTCGAGACGACCTTGCCATTGGCCTGGAAGCCGCGCTGGGCGATGATCATGTTCGTGAATTCCTGAGCCAGGTCGACGTTGGACATCTCGAGGGCGCCGCTGGTGAGCTGCGACTGTGAGCCTTCGAGGGCGAAGCCAAGCACCGCGCCGCCCGAGTTGGCCGACTCCTGGTACATGTTGTCGCCGATGCGGAGCATGCCGCTCGGGTTGTTGAAGTCGGCGAGCACGATCTTCGCCAGCGACGACGTGGTGCCGTTCGTGAAGAAGCCGGTGATCAAGCCGAAGCGGTCGATGCTGAAGTTCTGCAGCGTACCAGCCGTGTAGCCGTTCTGGTCGCGGAGTACCGCCGTCGAGGCGGTCGACGCGAACTGCGTGAGGCCGCTCACGCCGCCGCTGAGCTTGAGATTGACCTGCACCGGATTCGCACCCGGCACCGCGAAGTTGATCGCGGCCGAGATGTTGGTGTTCATGATGCCGGCGCTGTCAAACGTGAACGTGCCGCCATTCTCGCTCGCCGTGGCGGCGGTCGGGCTCATGAAGTACGAGATCTTGATTTCGGAGCTCGCCGGCATGGTCGATGTAAAGACCACGTTGGGCGGGGTGAAGGCGAAGTCGGCGGGCGACTGATACTCGGTGCCCGACGCGCTGTACACCTTCACGTTGGCCGGTAGAATTTCGTAACCCGTCGGTGGCACGGGGAGCGGGATGGGGGGCGGCGTCGGACCGGCACCCGTCTGGAAGTTCTCGACTACGCCCGAGGCGATGGGATCGATCTGCCAATCCCACTCGTTCGGACCGACCTTCCACATCTGGATCTTGATGTCGCGCTTGGTACCCTGCGAGTCGAACACGGCGATCTGCGATTCCGTCCATGACTTCTCGTTGCTCGGCAGCGCGCGCACGAGCGGATCCTGAAAGTTGCCCTGGAACACCGGGGCGGACGCGTTCAGATTGCCGGCGAGCACGGCTTCGGTGGTCGGCTTGGCCGACACCTTCTGGCCGAACGGCAGGCGGATGTCCCGGATGCCGTCCTGCAGCACGCCGTTTTCGTAGATGCGACCCTGCACGATGAAGCCGTTGGCCGGCGATACCATCTGACCGTTGGCGTCCACCTGAAAGTTGCCGGCGCGCGTGTAGAAGCTCTGGTTGCCCTTTCGCACCACGAAGAACGAGTCGCCCTGAATCGCGACGTCCGTGTTCAGGCCGGTCGTTTCGAGATTACCCTGATTGAAGATCTGGTCGATCGAGCCGATCTGCATGCCAAGGCCGATCTGGACCGGGTTGATACCACCCTGGTCTCCAGGCGGACGGCTCGCGCCCTGCAGCAACTGCGCGAAGCCTTCCTTGAACGTCACGCGACCGGCCTTGAAGGCCACCGTGTTGACGTTTGCAATGTTGTTACCGATCACGTCCATGCGCACCTGGTTGTTGCGCAGGCCGGACACACCGGCAAAGAGAGAACGAAGCATCTGTGAAAATCCTCGTAGGTCAGGTCGCGATCAGGCGCGCACTTGGGTGAGCTTCGACATCGGGACGCTGATAGAATCGCCGATGATCAGGATGGGGTTGCCGCTGTCGTACCGCATGCCGGTAATTCGTCCGGCCGTGTACGTCTTCGCTGCTTGCCACAGGCCGCCATCCTTTGCGACCTCGAACGTGTACGTGTACTTCCCGGGAGCGAGCGGCGGCTTCCACTCGTAGTCGCCCAACTCGAACGACATCTGCCCACCCGCGACCTTGTCGATAATGGCCGAACCGACGGCCTCGCCCTTCTCGTTGGTCATCGTGATGCGACCACTTCCCTTCAGCGCGCCGCTGTCCACGACGATCGTGCCTTTCCCGTCCTTGTCGACAAAAGCGTTGTTGCCGATGGTCACGCCGGTCTTGCCGACGGTGGCCATGGCCATCTGCCCTTCGATGAGCTGTGCGAGTTCATCGGACCGCTCATTTTGCGTCTTCTCAAGTGACTTGATCGCTGCGGCCGTTTCGGCCGCCGACGCGGCCTGCGCTTCCATCGACTTGTTCATCGTCAACAGCTGTTCGACGGTGGAGAATTGAGCGAGCTGCGCCGCCATATCCTTGCCATCCATCGGATTCAGGGGATCCTGATTCTTCAGCTGGGCCACGAGCATCTTGAGGAATTCGTCTTTGCCCATCGTACTCGTCTTGGACAGACCACTGAGCTTGGTGGACGGCTCAGCGGCACCGACCGGCGGCGTCGCCCCCGTCTTCGTGTCTGTCGTAGCGTAACTCGGCTTGAGCGTGCTCGGATCAAACGTGCTGGAGACGCTCCGTGTAGCGGTGATCATCACTTGGTCCCGTTGAAGAGATTCTGCCAGCCGCGCTGGTCCGCCTGTTCGCGCTGCTGATCCCGCGCCGCTTGCTCCTTCTGCTCGCGGCGAGCATCCTGCTGCTTATCCCAGTCGCGGCCGGTGGCCCGGTCGCGCTGACTCTGAGACTGTGCGTTTTCACCCGACGTGGTCGGCGTCGCGCCGTTCGTGCGGAGCGCATCGCGCTCGTTGCCGATCATGCGTGACGCCTCATTCTGCTCCGACTTCGCGGTGCCGCTGATGCGCACGCTTTCGGCATCGAGTCCATGTCGGCCCAACGACTCCTGTAGTTCGCCCGTGCGCAGCTTCATCTGCTCGGCGCTCGTCGCGTCGGTCGAGATGAACGTGTCCACCACCTTCCCGCGCAAATCGACGATGATGCGGTCTTGTGTGCCGTTTGCATTGTCGACGTTGAGCGTCATGCGCGAGAGCGGACCGGCCGGCGCATCCGCGCGCATGGCCTGGATCTCCGACACGCGCGCGGCCTGCTCGCTGCCCGCCGTCTGACCCACCACCGGGGTACGCACGGAATCGGTCGTCTGCGCGTTGCCCTGGGCGTTGACATGCATCGCACCGAAGCCCGACGTGTCGCTCACCGCCTCCTGTTTGGCGTGTCCGAGCTTCCGTCCATCGTTGATCGGCTGTCCGTTCTCGTCGCGCGCGCCGCGCCCGAAGGCGTTGCCATTCTGTTCGCCGTTGCCGCCTTTGTCGGCATTGGCCTGCGCAACGTACGCCGCCGCACCTTCGCCCAGGGCGGCCGGGTCGGCGTTGGCATCGGCCACGCGTGCGACCTGCGCGAGACCGGCGACACTCGCGATCTGCGCCACACCAGCCGGTGCCGCCGCTGGTGCCGCCGAAGCCGCTGACGACTGGCGCTGAAACGCTGCGGTCACTTTGTCGAGCGCTTGCGGCGCCGCATTCACCAGTGCGCGCTCGCCGTGATTGGCGAGCTCGAGATGTCCCGGATCCTTGACGCCGAGCGTACGAAGCCCTTCTTCTTTCGCGATGCGCTGCAGACGAGCGAAGCCCGGCGCGTTCTCCCAGGACCCGTCCACGATCACGTCAACCGCCTCACCACGCGTGTGCGCGGAATCGTGCGTCCACGTCACGACAGCACCGGGACGCGTGCGCCCCTGCTCGTAGAGATAGTCCTGACGCTCCTGCGAGCGGGCTGTTTCGACGATCGAGACGGTGTGACCATACTCGCCTTTCATGCGATCGATCACGCGTTGCGCCCGTGAGCGGAGCTCCGGGTCGACGGCATCGAGATCCTTGATCGGCGTGGTCGGGTCGGCCGCCGACGCCGCCGTGGCCGCCGCCAGTGCTGAAGCCATTGCTGACGCGCTGACCATTGCGGCTGCCGTAGCGGCTGCGGTTGCGGCGGCGGCTGTGGCCGCGTTGTCGGCGATTTCACTTCCGGCCGGCGTGCCCGCCTTCGCGAGCAGCGCATCCAGCGCAGCGCGGGCATCGGCACCGCGGACATCGCCGATGGCCATCAATTGTTCGAGCGACGTGCCACGCTTGGTCGCGATGCGCGACAGCACTGACAGAATGTTGCGCTCGCCTTCAATCTCACCCTGGCTGCCGAGCTGCGCGCCGATCTGCGTCGCCGCGCGGGAAATGCCGAGGACGCCGTTTGTGCCGCGCTTTTTCGCGTATGTGGGCAGATCGACGATATCATCCGAGGAGGAACCGGCTGGCGTGCTGCCGACAGATATGTTGTCGATAGACGTGTTCAAAATGCCGTAACGCAACGCCTCGCTCACTTCCTGTGCCGTGCGCACTCCCTGTTCACCTGGAAACGCGCCTTCACCGGTGAGCGTGTCGCCCATCGATTCGTCGGTGGTCTGCTCCGCAAGTGCGTCGTCGCGCCGCTTGTCCACGAGCGATGCGCCTTCGGCAGGGAGCTGCTGAATCAGATCGGAGCGCACTCGCGAGCCGGCTCCGGAGATGAGCGCCAGCAGCGCGGAGAACTGGGCGTGGGAAACGCCGCGCTTCTTTTCACTCTCGCTCGTCGCTTCAGTGTCGGTGTGGTCACTGTCGGGGCGCGTGGTGCGCTCGATCGCCCGCTCGGCAGCCCGTTCCGGGCGCGGTGTAGGCGTGGTGACGGCCTTCATTACGTTCATAGCGAGCCTCCAGGGGCCTTGGCGCCCCCCTTCGTGATCGCTGCGGCGCGCGCGGCGGACATCGATGTGAGAATGGCGGCGGCCTGGCGGTCGTTCATCATGCCGAGAATCGCGCGAACATCCCCGTCGGTCATTTGGTCGAGCACCTTGACCGCGTCCTTCGCGGCCATCGCCGAAAAGATCTTGGCGAGGCGCTGCTCGGGGAGCGCCGTTTGCATCGCGGCATCACGCGCTTCCTTCACCACTTTGGCGGCAGCGGTGGTGCTTGCTTTCGCGTCGGGCGCCGCCGATGTCTGGGACTTGAGGCTGGGCGTCGCTTGCGCGTCCAGGGCCGGCTTGGCAGGCGTCGTGCGTGCGTCCGGGGCCTTCCCGGGGGCTGACTTTGGCGACACCGACTTCAGGTCGCGACGCGCGGCCTCGAGTAAGCGAATGCTGTCGGCCGGCGTGATCGGCGCTGCGGCTTCATGCGCGCCCGGCATGTCCATGCCGTGGGCGGCGCTGTCAGCGGGAACGCTGTCGTGCGCGGCCGCTTCGGTGGGCGACGCGTCGCTATGCGTGGAATCCGCATGCGTGGTGTCGGCCGGATGTGCCTTGAGGCTATCGGCCAGATGCGTAGAGTCGGCCGTGTACTTCGCCGACGTCTTCATGTAGGAGTACCCCGTGCCGCCACCAAGGCCGGCCAGGAGTCCAATCACGATCGGGATGATCAGCTGCTTCATGAATGCGAACCATCAATAGGGGTGTTGCTGCTCGCGGCGTCATCCGCCGCATTCAGCACTGCCTTACGCGAGAACTGCGCCAGAGCGACCTCGTCCATGGCGACACGGTCCTTGTGAACGCTCTCGGCGCGCCAAGTGTCGCTGTGACGAGACTTTAGGCGATCGAGCACACGCCTGTCACGGGCTGCTTCTTCCAGCATTCCCTGCGCTTTCTGCACGTCATCGTCGGCAAGCTTTGCCGCATCAGCGGCCAAAAGCACCCGTTCATCGAGTGAAGCGAGCACGAATCCGAGCTGGTGGAGATGCCCGATGCGCGGACCGTTGGTCGCAGTCGTCATGAACTGCTGCTTGCTGTGATCGCGCAGGTTTGCGATCTCGTCTTTCGCGCGATGCGCGGCATCGGCGTTGTCACGTGCACTGGCCAAAGCGCGCGCCTTGGCCTTCTCATGCTCCTCGCGCAGTTCGAGAATGCGCTGCAATCGGAACTTGAAGCTCACGGACGTCGCCGCACCGAGGACTCGATGGCTTCGGCGATCTGGGCAAGCGCGCTGTAGGTGTCGCCGTACGGCGTGGTCTCGTCGGGGCGTTGCTGCAGAAACTCGAGCACGCGCTGGCGATAGATGATGGCCGCATCGACGTAGGGATCGCTGCCTTTCTGATAGGCGCCGACCATGATCAAATCTTCTTTCTCGCGATACGCCGCCTCGAGTCGCAGCATGGCGCTGCCCGCGCGGCGCTGGATGTCGTTGGTGATCGCGTCCTTCACGCGGCTCTTCGAGTCGAGCACATCGATGGCCGGGTAGTGATTCTGTGCCGCGAGACGACGCGTGAGCACGATGTGGCCGTCGAGAATCGAGCGTGCGGCGTCGGCGACCGGCTCGTTGAAGTCGTCGCCGTCGACCAGCACGGTGTAGATGCCGGTGATGCCGCCCGTGGTGGCATTGCCAGCGCGCTCGAGGAGGCGCGGCAGGTTGGCGAACACCGAGGGCGGATAGCCCTTCGTGGTGGGCGGCTCGCCGGTCGCGAGTCCGATTTCACGCCACGCCATCGCGACACGCGTGACCGAGTCCACCATGAGCAGTACCTGCTTGCCCTGATCGCGAAAGTACTCGGCGATCGCCGTGGCCACGAGGGCACCGCGAGCGCGCACGAGCGCGGCTTGATCGCCGGTGGCCACGATCACGACGGAGCGGGCGAGTCCTTCTTCACCCAGTGAGTTCTCGATGAACTCGCGTACTTCACGACCGCGCTCACCGAGCAGTGCGATCACGTTCACATCGGCCTGCGCATTGCGCGCGATCATGCCGAGCATCGTCGATTTGCCCACACCGGAGCCGGCGAAGATACCGATACGCTGACCACGGCCGATCGTGAGCAGACCATCGATCGCGCGCACACCCGTTTCCAGCGGACGATCGATCGTATCGCGCGTGAGGGGATTGGGCGGTTCGGCGGAGAGTGGGACTCGCTCGACGGTGTCGAGCTTGCCCTTGCTGTCGATCGGATGACCGAGGCCGTTCAGCACGCGTCCCAGCAGGCCCGGGCCCACGTCCACGCCGAAGGTGCGACCGAGCGGCTGCACGCTGGCGCCGGCATGCAGTCCATCGAGCTCGCCGAGCGGCATGAGCAGCACGCTGCGCTCGTTGAATCCCACGACTTCGGCCAGCACCGACCGTTCGCGCGAATGACTGGTGATGCGGCACAGCGAACCGAGTCCGACATCGATGCCGGTGGCTTCGACAACAAGGCCGACCACGCGGGTGACCCGACCATACGAGCCGAAACGCTCGCTGTGCGCGAGCCGATCCTGCATGGCATCGAGCATCGAATGGTATCCGTCTCCGAACGGCGTCGTGGCGCGCGTCGGCGTCATCACGCCTGCACTCCACCGAGGCTACGGTACGCGCGCTCGAGCGCCGTATCCACACGGCCGTCGATGATGCGCTCGCGACCTTCCGTGAGGCAACCACCGCGCAGGATCGAGACATCGCTGATCCAGCGGATCTCGCGACGACCGGCTTCCTCGATCGAAGCGCGGCAAGCGATGAGATCTTCCGGGTTGATGCGGATCGTGATCTCCTGATCGAGTGGATACTGTGCCATCGCGCTCTGTACGACGTCACGCACGAACGAGGGATCGGCGTTCACTTCACGCTGCACGATGTGGCGCGCCACCATCACCGCCAACGCGGCGATATTCTCCTCGGCGTTGCTGACCCAGCGCGACTCGTGCAACTGCACCGTGTCGAGCGCGTCGGACAGCAGCGCCATTGCGGAGGCGATTTCTTCGTCCACACTGGCGCGGGCCGCGCGTTCGCCATCGGCCCGGCCGCGACCGTAGGCCGCCGCTTCGGCTCGCGACCGCTCGACGGCGAGACGCGCCTCGACGTCCGCTTCCAGATCGTGTGCCGACGGCGCAGGCGTCCGCGTCTCCGCAGGAGTGAACTCGCCAAAACCGTCGGCCACGGCGAATTCATCGAGAGACCACGCAGTTGCTCGCATCGGTCGGTCCTCAGAGGATGACATCGTCGGTTCCGGCGCTCAGCACGATCTCGCCGGTCTCTTCGAGTGCGCGGACCTTCGATACGATATCCGTCTGTGCCGCTTCCACATCGCGCATCTTGACCGGGCCGAGGAACTCGATCTCTTCCTTGAGGCCAGCGACCGCGCGCTGCGACATCGTCTGCATGATCTTCGTCTTGAGCTCGGGGCTGGCAGCTTTGAGGGCCAGGGCGAGTTGCTTGACGTCCACTTCGCGCAGCAGGCGCTGCAGCGACTTGTCGTCGAGCGTCGTAAGATCGTCGAACACGAACATGAGGTTCTTGATCTGGTCGCTGAGATGTGCATCCTTCTCGGCCACCAAATCCAGCACTTCCTTCTCGAGCGAAGAGCTGACGAGGTTGAGGACTGCGGCCACGGCCGCCGGACCACCGACACTCGACATGCCCTGCGAGAAGGCGAGGTCGGCTTCGCTACCGATCGCGCGCTCCACCAGCGAGATCATGTCGGGCGACACTTTCTCCATCTTCGCGATGCGGTACATCACGTCACCGCCGAGTGCCGGCTCGAGCTCGCGCAAAATGGCGGCCACGTGGCTGGGATCGAGGTGCGCGAGAATGAGCGCGATCGTCTGCGGGTGTTCACCGCGCAGTGTGCTGCCCAGTTGCTGCGGATCAGCACGACGCAAACGACCGAAACGATCGCTGTCGGCGAGCTGCCCTTGAATACGCTTGAGAATCTGCTGCGCTTTGGCCGGTCCGAACGCCTTTTCGAGCACGTCCTTGGCGAACTCCACACCACCGGAGCTCAGTGAATCGACACCGAGCGTGAGTTCGAGCCATTCGGCCAATACAGCATTGACCGTCGAGGGCGGTACACGATCGATCTGCGCCATCTCGAGGGCGACGATTTCCGCCTCTTCGGGGTGCAGGCCAGCGGTGATCTTGGCGGCATGCTCCGTACCGATCGCCATGCACACGATCGCCACCTTCTGGCGACCCGTAAGACGATCGGGGGCGTACTTGTCCGCGTTGGTGCCGCCGCGAGGCAGTGCGGTCATGGACGAACTCACGAGCGAAGCCAACCGCGCATCACACGGACCGCAGCGTCAGGGCGCTGATCCACGGTCGCCATGGCTTGCTCACGTTCTGGGGTGGTTGGCGGAGGAGGAAGGCGAACGGGGCGCTTGGGTTCCTGGAGTTCTTCCTCGTACTGGTTCATGCCCTGCATCGCGGACTGCATCTGCGAGCCGGCAGGCAGCTCCGGATAGCCGGAACCAGGCGCCAGCAGGTTGGGACCTACACCTGCGACCGCCGTCGACTTCTTGGGCTTGAGTGCGCTCACACTGACGAGCGCGATGACCAGTAGCACGATGAGTGCGGCGATCGCCACGACCGGTTTCGGGTTCGCCTGGAGTTTGGCCACCATGTCCTGCGGCGGCAGCACCGAATCGCGCTGTACGATCGGCGCCGGCATATCGAACGGGGCACTCACCACCGAGATCATGTCTCCGCGCGTGGAATCGACGCCGAGCGCGTTACGTACCAACGTTTCAATGCGGGCGATCTCCTCGGGCGTACGCACCGTGATGGTCGGTGCCTGCGCCGTTTTCACGGTGGTGTCGAGCACTGGCATCGTGACTTTGTCGGCCACGAGCACCGCCACCGTGAGCTTCTTCAAGTTGCCGATCGCGCCGCTGAAGCTTTCCACGCTCTTGGTATTTTCGTATGACGTGGCGGTCGTGCTGTAGCCGGCGCCCTGCGTCGGATTGCTCGGCGTCACTTCCGCTTTCTGCTCCGTCGCGAGCGCCTGCCGCTCAGGATCGACGGCCTGCACTGTGCGTTCGACCTTGTCGAAGTTGATCGACGCGGCGACCTGTACGCGGGCGTTGCCAACGCCAACGAGGCTGTTGAGCAGCTTGTCGGCCTTCTGTTCCATGTAGGTCTCGACTTCGCGTTGCACCGAGAGTTGACGGCTGGAGAGACCGGCCACCGAACCTTCGTCGTCCAGCGTGAGGGCCCGTCCGCGCTCGTCGACGATGGTGACGTGCTCCGGATCGAGGCCGCCCACGCTGTTGGCTACCATGCTCGCGATGCCGTGCACCGTTTCGGCGCGCGGCGTTTCGCCACCCGCCATCTTGAGCGTCACCGATGCCTTCGACGGACGCTCGCTCGCCTTGAACATCTGCGCGTCTTCGAGGGCGAGATGCACCTGCACCATCTCGACGTTCTTCAACTTGCCGATCGTGCGCTCGAGCTCTCCCTCGAGGGCGCGGCGATAATTCACTTTCTGTGTGAAGTCGGTCATGCCCCATGAGGGCTTGTCGAACAGCTCGAGGCCCGGACGCCCACCGGTCGGCATCGCTTCGGCCGCGAGATTCACGCGCGCCCGCGCCAGATCGGCACTCGCCACCATGATCGTGGAGCCGGTGCGATCGAGTTCGAACGCAATGTTCGTCTCGGTGAGCTTGTCGGTCATGGCCTTCACGTTCTCGACGGGGATGTCCGCATAGAGCGGCACCATCGTGGGCTGCGTGCCCCACTGTGCCACGCCGAGTATGAGCACCACGGCGATGACGCCGACCGCGATGATCGCGATCTTCCGCCCGTTGTCCATGCGTCCGAAGAGAGATTCCATCAGGGAGTTCATGACGGTCGCTCAGTCAGGACTGCATGGCGATGACGGACCGATAGGCCTCGACCATCTTGTTGCGCAGCTCCATCATCATGTCGAGCGCGAGACCCGCTTCTTCACCGGCCGCCATCACCTGGTGGAGTTCGACATTCTCACCGGCGGCGAAGCGCTTGGTGAGGTCGCCCGCGCGATCGCGCGCGTCGGACACTTCGTTGATGGCTTTCGTGAGCGTATTGCCGAACGAGTTCTCGCCTTCGCCGATCACCGGGACTTGCCTGGAGATGCCGGTGTCGCGCGCGCCGAACTCGGGCATCGCCCGTGTGAGAAGATCGATTCGATTCTGCATGATGATCAGTCGGTGGGAGTCGGGAATCAGGCGCGGACGTCCAAACGAATCCCGCGCGCCGCCGGCGGCGCAGGATTCGTGGCGGCCTTGATGCGGCTGTACGTCAGCGGGCCGAGCGCGGCCGACTTCGCGAAGAAGTTGCGCTCGTCATTCGTCAACACGCTCCACAGCGTCGGGTCGGTTCCGGCGGGCGCTTCCACCGGCACCGCGCTCTGCGCCGTGGACTGACCAGCGATCGGCGTCTGCGGCTTCAGCGCGGCGTTTTGCGACGCGGCATTCTGCAGGGCGCGAGCGTTCGTCGTGGCCTGCTGCGCGCCGTTCTGCGTGCGCGCCGTCTCGGGTCGCGACAGCGAGCCGAGGTTGGGAAGCAGCGGGGTGTTGTTGATGCCGTTGACGCTCATGTGAATCTCTGGTGTTCGGTTGAAGCGATTCGTACGAGTGAAGCGAGACGTGCGGTGCTATCGAACGTGCTGCGGGTCGGGGACCGTGTGGATCGGAGAGGAGGAGGAAGAGTCACGCCGATCCCCGAGCCCGCAGCGGAGGTGCGGTTATGTCATTTAGATGTCGATCGACGCGCGCAGCATGGACTTGGCGGTCTGAAAGACGGCGGCGTTGGCTTCGAAGATGCGTTTCGCATCCATCAGCTTGACCATTTCCTGCGTGGTATCGATGTCGGGATAGCGCACGTAGCCGGCGTCGTTGGCGTCGGGGTGGCCAGGCTCGTACACGAGTCGGCCTTCGCCCTGATCTTCCGCGATGCCCGCCACGCGGACGCCGAACTCGCCGCCGAAAGCGCCGTTCACGCCGTTCGTGCCGCCGGTGGTCGGCAGCACCGGCACCACGATCGCTTTGCGGGAATCGGTGGTTGCGATGTCGAAGGCGCTGCTTCCGGACACGCTGCCGCTGGCGGCGGCGTTGCCCATGGTCGACGCAAAATCCCCGCCGTTGTACAGCGCGTTTTGCGACGTGGCCGCTTCCATCACGACGTCTTTCCGCTTGTACGGCTGTCCGTCGGGGCCGCGAGTGACATCGGCGTTGGCCATGTTCTGGGCGATCGTTTCCATGCGCTGGCGCTGCGCGCTGAGTCCGCTGGCGGCGATGCCGAGGGAGCGGAACATCGGGCGGATCGTCTGCTGGCCGGGAATGGGGAGCAGGGCCGGGCGTCGGGTCGGATCAATCGACATCAGCTGTTACCTCCCCTGATCGCGCTGCGGAGGCTGGCGTAGGTCTTCTCGAGCAGGCGAGCGGTGGCGAGGAAGCGGATCTGTTCATCCGCCAGCGCCGTCATCTCGTCTTCCACATTCACGGGATTCAGATTGGCCTGAGCCGTACCGGTCTTTGCTTCGAGGGCGAATCCGTCACCGTTCCCCACGGTTGCCTTGGAGACGCGATCCGCGATACCACGAGACCGCTCCACACTCTTGTCGAGTGCGCCTTTGAGCGACGTGGCGGAGGTGGTGCGATCGATGAGTCCGAAGAGCATCTGCGTATTCCCGGTGTGAAAGGGCGAGCGTATCCACACCAGTAAAAAGCAATGGCCGGGCCACAGGGGCTCGGCCATCCGGAACTCATCTGTTTTGGTCTGCTAAATCGTTGTGGCTGTGAGCTTTGAGTAATGAGTTGAAGTCGTCAGTAGCGAGTGGTTGCAAGCAAGACTTGTGTGATCAATCACGTCATGGGGCAAGTTTTGCCGGGTGTCGTGCGGGCCAAACTTGCCGACGGCAACCACCGAACGACTACTCGTCGTCGCTGTCGGCGTCCTTGCCGGGCCCGTTGAGTTTGTTGCGGAGAGTGCGCACGCTGATGCCCAGCAGTTCGGCAGCCTTCGTACGGTTATTATCGGCAGCTGCCAGCGCATGCTGAATAAGCACGCGCTCCGCTTCGGCCACATTCAGCGACGCAAGCGCGATGGTGCCGTTGGCCGCCCTGCCCATGGCGTTGCCCATGGCGTTGCCCATGGCGTTGCCCATGGCGTTGCCCATGGCGTTGCCCATGGCG
>NZ_JBDNFF010000346.1:0-2496 GCF_041689975.1 Gemmatimonas sp. | reverse complement strand
GGGTTTCGGCAGCACGGTGGCGACCACCTGAGCGAACGATGGAGCAGCGGTCGGCGCGGCAGCGGTCGAGGCGGCGGTTGAGGCGGCGGGTGCGCCATCGAGTCCGCCGCGCACCGGATCTCTGACCACGATCTTGAAGATCGGCGCGAGCAGCACGCCAGCCCCGCCCACCATGAAGAACGCCACGCGCCAGCTGATCGAGGCGGCGATCAGGCCGCCGAAGAGAATCCCGAGTGCCGATCCCAACGGAATACCGAACGAGTAGACCGCGAGCGCGCGGGCTCGCTGTGTCGGTGGGAAGTAGTCGCTCACGAGGGAGTACGACGGTGCCACACCACCGGCTTCGCCGAAGCCCACGCCCACCCGTGCCAGGAAGAGCGACCAGAAGCCCGTCGCGAGGCCGCAGGCCATCGTGAACGCGCTCCAGAGGCCCAGTGCCGCCGTGATGATCCAGGTGCGACTGGCGCGGTCGGCGAACCAGGCGATCGGCACTGCCACCGTCGAGTAGAGCAGCGCGAACGCGAGCCCGCCCATAAGCCCCAGCTGGGAGTCGGTGAGCCCGAGCTCCTGCTTGATCGGCTCCTTGAGGATGCCTAGGATCTGCCGGTCGAGAAAGTTGAACGTGTACGCGAGCAGCAGCATCGCCAGCACCACATAACGATAGCGCGAGCCCTGCTCGATGGGGTTATCCTGAGCGGTCGAGGGCGGGTGCGACGAAGACGTCGACGACGACGAAGTGGACTTGCCAGGAATGCGCATGGTCGAGCAACATTGGCACGGCGGCGTCAATTGTGCCAATTCGCGTGCGGAATCGGAACAGGTACGAACGCTTCGATCGTTTCCTCTCTGGCACCAGGGCGGCACGCCGCGCCCGCATGACGCGCGATCACGACAAACGGGGGCGGAGCATGACGGACGGCCTGTTCACGGAGACATGGGCTACCGCACTTGGCGAGGCGCTGCAACGCAGCGACAGTTATCGCGTGGCGGCAAAAGGGTGGGAAGGGTCGATAATCCTCGAGTGGAATGATGCCCCGATCTCGTCCATGTCGGGCGGCGCGATGGGGTGTGGCGTGTTTCTCGACTTGCACCACGGCGAGTGTCGGGCCGCGCGCATGGCGACGGTGCAGGACTACACGACCGCGACGTTTGTCCTGTCCACGGACCTCACCGTTTGGAACGGGTTGCTCACCGCGCACATCACGCCGACGATGGCACTGCTTCGCGGCAAGCTGAAGCTCAAGCAGGGATCGATCGGTGCGTTGATGCCGCATGTGGGCGCCGCGTCGGAACTGGTGCGCGTGGCGCAGACGGTCAGTCGTGCGCCGGCGACACCGACCCCAGCGTTCGCCCACGTGATCACTCCCGCCCCACCGACGGCGGCGTCCACCGCTCCAGCGTCGAGCCCCCGCGCGTCGTCGCGCACGTTGCAGAGCACGAGCGCGACCGGATTGCGCTACGATCTGTTCCCCATGAAACTCTGGGAAAAGGCGAAACGACTCGGTACGTGGAATCCGTCGGATATCGATTTCACACAAGACCGTGCGGATTGGCTCACGTTGGCACCCGATGAGCAGGATATGCTGCTCAGACTGACGTCGCTGTTTCAGGCGGGGGAAGAGTGCGTGACGCTCGATATTCTGCCGCTCCTCGATGTGATTTCGCAGGAGGGACGCCTCGAAGAGCAGCTCTATCTCACGAGCTTCTTGTGGGAAGAGGCGAAGCATGTCGAAGCATTCCGGCGATTCTTCGATCAGGTCGCGGAAGAGCACTCCGACCTGACGCGCTTTCACTCGCCGAGCTACCACACGATTTTTGCGGAGGAATTGCCCGCCGCGATGGGGAGATTGCGCACCGACGCGTCACCGATCGCCCAGGCGCGCGCCTCGGCCACGTACAACATGATCGTGGAAGGTGTGCTCGCCGAAACCGGATACCACACGTATCATCGCGTGCTCACCACGCGCGGTCTCATGCCGGGCATGCAACGCGTGGCGGCCTTGCTCAAGGCCGATGAATCCCGTCATCTCGCGTACGGCATCTTTCTGTTGTCGCGGTTGGTTGCCGAACACGGAGACAGCGTCTGGGATGCGATCACAGCGAGGATGGAGGAGCTACTGCCGTCGGCCATTGCCATCATCAGCGAAGCATTCTCGGCGTATCCGCCGGACCGCATTCCCTTCGGACTGCACCCCGAGACGTTCGTGACGTTCGCGACCGGGCAATTCCAACGACGGATGGAGCGCATCGAACGGGCGCGGCATCAATCCATCGCGCAGATCAACGCGCTGGAGGCGCTGGAGAACGCCACGTGACAACGACAACGGCCCCCGAAAACTCGGGGGCCGCGTCACGTATGCTGCTAGGAATCTGCTCTGCACCAACCAGAGCCACAGATCGGGATTGAACCGATGACCGCCCGATTACGAATCGGGTGCTCTACCACTGAGCTACTGTGGCGTTCGATCTCACGGTGAGGTGCCGTGTCCTGCTATC
>NZ_JBDNFF010000345.1:0-3428 GCF_041689975.1 Gemmatimonas sp. | reverse complement strand
GAAAGGCAATGACGCCGAGTACATCTTGCTCTCTGAATTGGGATTGTCGATTCGCAAAGAGGTGTACGGGGAGCGCAGCCTGCAGGCGGCGCAACAGTTGCCGAATGTGGCGATGGCACGCGAGATCCAGCGCGATACCATTCGGCGATCGCGCTCCTGCGTGAAGCGCTCGCGATCCTGCGGCCGCTGCGGCCGGCGAATGACGCATTCCTACTCAATACCGAGTGGCTGCTCGCGGTCGACCTGTGTACTGGTGATGGAGTCGCCGAGGGAGAGGCCCTCGCGCGATCGGCAGCGGGAGCCGTACCGTTCGACAGCACCCAGTTGCTTCCGCTGCGTTTTCGCGCGGGGGTGGGGTACTGCCAATGGCGCGCCGGCAAGCGCGAATCGGCCTTGCCACTGTTGGAAGAGGCGTATCGTGGGACTCAAGCGTTGCCACCAAGTGTCAGCGGGCGGTTTGCCCCGGTGATCGCCGCGTGGGTCCGCGCGGCGGCGGCGACCCGCGACGACCAATCGCGAGACTGGCACACCAGATCACCATGATCGCGAGCAGCGCACGCGACCGCGACCGCAGTACCATTGCCGCACTGAACGCAGTCATGGTGATCAACACGGCGCCGATGTGCACCCAACCAGTGGGCGTAGGCGCTCGCTCCCACGGAAACCACGGGTCGGTGACCACGACCCCGGATACGGCGAGGCTGCCACCCGCGACGGCTAGCAGCGCGACGAACGGCGAATCCGCATCGCGTTGATACGCGGTCAGCGCAACGAGGCATACACCGAGCGCCGTCGCCTCGACGATCCACTTCCACGGGCCAGCGAGTGCGGTCGGCGCGAACGCGCTGAGGGGTTGGATCAGCGGTCCCGGACCGGGCGCGATGATGTCCAGCGCCATCGTCGCGAATACAGCACTGGCAAGCATAACCACGCGTGAGTAAACGGTGGCGCTCCGATCGGCGGCGGGGTTTCGCGGTACACGCTCATGGGACGTGGTCTTACACCAACGGAGGATAATTGCGCTGACGTGTGTCTACCGCTCTCGGACTACCGCGACGGCGCCAGCCGGACCCGTCGCGAACGTCAGCCACTCGATCGCGCGCGACACGGTGTCATCGGGGTTCGCCACCACCTCGTCCGGTGGAATCACATCCCCATATGCGCGACGTTTGCGATCCGCCATCGTCGCCGCCGTGATTACGAGGCGTGACGTGTCGCTCAACCAGTAAGTGGTATTTCCTGTCGACAGCCCGCACGTCGCCGTGCCGAAAGAGCGTGTGTCGGGGCGTTCGCGAAACGCGATGGCGACCGCCTCTCCGGAACTGGCCACCCATCCATCAGTGAGCACGGCCACGCGCGGATTGGGCCGCTTGAGTCGATACACCGACGATACCTGATGTAGCGGTGTGTCACCCGACGCACTGGCGCCGTCGCGGTACGAGTAGGGTGTGAAGGTGCTATCGGCATCGAGAAAGTGTCCGACCACGCCCTCGCCGAGGATCGGGCCGATCCCCGCGATCATGGGCCACATGTTGCCGCCCGCGTTTCCGCGTAGATCCACGATCCATCCCACGATCCCGTCGCGATCGGTCACGCGGATACTATCCTGGATTCGCTGCGCATAGAGTGTGGCCTCGGCCGGCGGACCGCTGAAATTGCGTACGCGCACGTAGCCCACGTTCGGCGTTCCACCAGAGCGTCCGATCGTTGGTGCGTGACACGATCGGGTCGGCACGGAGACGGCACTGCCGCGCAACGGGATATACACACTGTGACCATCGCCAAGCAGCGCGAGCGCTCGGCGAATCCCCGGGACGGTCTCGCTGATCGTCTGGGCAGGGCCGGCCGCGGCCATCACCTCCGCTCGAAACGCGGTCCAGTCGATCGTGCGTCGCTTCACGGAGTGGCGCTGCAGCAGCGTGACCACTTCCTCGAGATAGGCGACGGCGACCGGACTGATGGTCGTGGGCGCCGGCACGGTGGGCGCGCGCTCGGGATCCCCGCAGGCGACGAGCGCGGCTGCCAGACCGACGCGGACAAAGGGCGCGTACAGAGACGGGAATCGGAGTCGCATAGTCGTCATTTGGACTGAAGGCCTGCTGTACCATACGACGATATCGTCGCGCGCGCCATCCGTGTGGTTCCGCGCTTCTTCCAGTCACTTCGCGAACCTACCACCCCCCCGGGAATCAGCCGATATGGCACTCGCACCACATACGCACGTTACTCCGGTAGTGCGCGACAGAGAAAACGCTCCTCTCCCTGAAGCCTCATCACCATGAGCGCTACCGGGATAACCGCGCCAACGGCCGCCGCGTACGATTCCAGCCACAGTCCAAGCCCGACGAGGATAAGCGGATCGGCAGCGTAGAAGGGATGACGCACGATGGCGTACACGCCGGTGTCCGCGACCGCGTGCGCGCGCTCGTGCTGGACGCGAACCACGGTCGTGGCGAAGGCGTTCGCCCGCAACGCGAGCTGCTTGAGGCTCCAGCCGAGCGCGAACAACACGAGGCCGATCGCGCTCACAGCGGGCGCGGGCGGCGGCAGCACGTGCCACCGGAACACGTCGAGCCCCGCAATTGCGGGCACGCCGAGAAACCCGGTTGCCAGTACAGCGATCAGCAGCACGCGGTCGGTCCACGGCTGGTCTACGTGCATGGGGAGCTTGGCACGATCGCGCAGCAACTCGGGATACACGCGCGCCACCACGACGGCGCCGACGGCGCGCACAACGAGCATCACCGCGAGCAACATCCACGCCCGCCACCATGAAAGTGTCCCGGCTGCACCGAACAGAAGTGGTGCGACGAGCGCTGTGTCAGCTAGCAATCGAACGGCGACGATACGCTACAGCACTCCCGATTCAGTGTTTTCGAAGCGCGAATACATGGAGTCTCGTACGCTGCGTGCCGTTACGCCGCGCGGATTTCAAGCATGCGACACCGCTTGGCTCGTCGTATCTACCACGCGGTCGCCGGCACCACCAACACGATCGCGAGGCTGCCGAAGCCGACTAGGCGAAGCATACCCTGAACGGCCATCGTGAACATGAGAAAGTCGACGTTCCCCGTTTCCCAGAATATCCACTCGCCAGCCAATCGCGTGGCGAGAAGAGACGTTTCGGTCTCGAGTCGCAACCCCTTTCTGGGTGCCTACGTGTACTGGAGCGCGCCATCCCCAACGGTTGGAGCACGACGCGTTGCATGAACGCCTCGAACGATTTACCGCTCACGTCTTCGATCAGCAGTTGCAAAATGGCATAGCCACCGCCCGAGAATCTCCACTCGGATCCCGGTTCGAATCCCACACTGACGTTGCTGGAATCGACGAGTGTCACTACGGCTTTCATGAAGCCGGCCGTGTCGCCGCGCGGGCCGACGCGAAACACGATCTTCATGCGGTGCTCTCGCGAAGCTGAACGATGT
>NZ_JBDNFF010000344.1:0-20375 GCF_041689975.1 Gemmatimonas sp. | reverse complement strand
GCGCTAGGAATTGGGAGCGCTAGGAATAAGGGGCGCCAGGAATGAACGGCGGGAACGGCGAACGGCGTGGCAGTCAGAGCGGAAGGATCGCTCGCTGTTCACGCCGTTTGTCGTTTCGCTTCCGATTCCTGGCGCCCGTTATTCCTGGCGCAGTTTATTCCTGGCGCAGTTTATTCCTGGCGCAGTAAGCAGTTCTAAAACCCGTCCAGCTGCTCCGCCATCTTCGCCATTCCGTCTTTCCATTCCGCTTTCATCCGCTCGCCTTCACTGGCGTTCGGCAACCGCGAGTGCTCGAGGTCCACGGCGCAGCGAGCGTTGCCTTTGCGGCCCATAGACACGCTCACCAAAGTGCCATCGTGCATCATGAGACGCAGAAAGCGCGGGGCGACGGCGCTCACTACGCGATATCCCAGCGTGCCGCTCCATTGCCGACGCTTGGGGTCGTTGAAGGCGCGGAACACTTCGCTGGGCGACGCATCGATTGTGCGTGACACCGTCACGGCTACGGTGCCCAAGGCTTCGGGCGGCGTCGGCGCGGCGGCGAGCGACACGCGTGGCTGCTCGGCGTCGCGCCACGCGCCCGGCTTCTTGCCGCCCTTCTCGGCCGCCTGACGCGCGGCCTTGCCGAACTTCTTTTCGGCCGCCGCGGCGTTCTTCCTGGGGGCGACCTTGGGCGCGTCTTTGCCCACATGACGCCTGGCGACCGACTTCTTACCGGCCATCAGGTCAGCGCGTCCGGTGAGGGGACCCAACCCACTTGCGCGCTGGCCTGATCATCTTCGCCGCGCTGCGACCACTTGAAGAACACCACCGTCATCACCGCATAGAAAAAGACGCCACCGGGAATCCACATGATCAGACCGCCGTACTGCTGGTCCATCATCGGCGTGATCCCCATGATGCGCGGGGCAACGGCATACGCGGGATACAGCAACGTCTCCGCCATCGCGATGTAGATCGAAATGATCGACATCGGGATGACCATGACGAAACAGTACAGCATCTGTACCGGATACGGCGCGCGCGGCAGCTCGGGGAGCGGCGAGGTGAGCGGCCACCACATGAGCACCGCCGTGGCGATGAACATCAGGTGCTGCACGATGTGAATCGGGTGATTCGCCAGCGCCAGATTGTACATTGGCGGCAGGTGCCAGAACGAAAGCACCACATTGAAGATTATGAAGCAGGCGGCGATCGTCGTGCTCTTGCGGGCCAGGGCGAACACCGCCGGATTCCGTAGCAACGGACGCAGTATCCAGCCCGGCGTGCCGATGATCATCAGGGGCGGCACGATCAGCGTGAGGATCAGGTGCTGCACCATGTGCCCGCTGAACAGGTAGAAGTCGCTCAGGTCGTGCAGCGGCCCGTTCAGGGTCAGGAACAGCAGCAGGAGCGACGCGAAGAAGCTGAGCCGCTGGCCGGGCGTGGGCCCCTGCGGCGCGGCGGCGGCATCGAGCTGCGCGCTGGTCGCCTGCGCCATGTCCGGCACCGTGACGGGTACGCGGTCCATCGCCGACGGCCCCTGTCGCACGCGCCACATGTAGGCCGCCCCGATCGCCGCGATGCCGATCGCGGTACTGGGATGGACCGTGAAGTTCGACCAGCTGAGCTGGGCCGAGGGGTGCAGCAGAAGCGCGATCATGTGGACACGCAGCGGTTAGCTGAGCAGGCCAAGCCGCAGCACGAGCTTCGAGAACAGGAACAGCAGCCCGACCAACGTGATCGCGGCCACGATCAGCGGTCCGGTGAACAGCGCGCGGAACAGCTTGTGATCGTACTTGAGGTGCATGTAATACATCACGACGATCCAGAACTTCACCGCCGACATGATCAGCATGCTGGGCACGTACACCCAGCTGTTTTCCCACGCCGGGATATAGTAGGCCGAGACTTCGACAGCGGTGATCACGGTGAGGATCACGGCGATCTTCCAGTACGTCGTCCAGGTCGGGTGGTGCGCTTCGTCGTGGGCGTGTCCAGCAGCCGGGGAATGGTCAGCCATCACCGCCTCACTTGATCAGGTAGATAAGCGTGAAGATCACGATCCACACCACGTCGACGAAGTGCCAGTACAGCGCACAGATGTCGACGAGGAGGGCATCCGACGGCTTGAGACCACGCTTGTAGTCGATCGCCAGCAATGTGAAGAGCCAGAGCACACCGGCGGTTACGTGCGCGCCGTGGAATCCGGTGAGCGTGAAGAGGCTCGAGCCGAACAGGTTTGTGCGGATCGTGAGCCCTTCGTGTACGAACGATGTGAACTCGTACGCCTGAAAGCCGAGGAATCCGATACCAAGCAAGCAGGTAGCCCAGAGCCAGATCTTCGAAGACCCGAGAATCCGATCCCAGGCCGTGTGCTTCGGCACGTCGCGATTCTGCACCGCAGCCAACGCGAGCACCATGGCCAGCGATGACATGAGCAGCACGAACGTCGAGGCCGACGTGACCGGGATGTTCAGGATCGGCTTGAACACTTCGCCCGTGGTCGGGCTGGTCCACGCTTCGTGCGGGAACGGGCCTTCGGGGCTCTTTCCCTTGTAGATCAGATAGGTCGAGATCAACGACGCGAAAAGCATACATTCGGAACCGATGAAGGTCCAAATGGCGACTTTGCGGTTGTCGAGTCCCAACGACGTGTGATGGCCGCCGCCGTGCGAGTGGCCGTCGTCGTGCGCGGCGGTGGTCGGTACCGTAGTGGCAGTCATCTTAATGGTGATCCTCGAGCGGCGTGAGCAGCCAATTGTAGAGCGAGCCGACCCAGAGCGCCGTACCCGTCAGCATGACCGCGACCGCGAGCGGGACACTTCCGTCCATGAACAGGAGCCCGCCGAACATCACGAGCAACCCGAAAGCCGTGACCAACGGCCAGATCGACGGATTTGGCATGATGATACCGAGTTCCTGCGACGTGGGAATGTGTCGGTCCTTCTCCTCTTCGTACGTCGTTTCGTGCACGAGCTTCTCACCGCCTTTCATGTTCCAGAGCGGGTATCGCGACTTCACCTGCGGCAGGTCGGCGAAGTTGTAGTCGGGCGGCGGCGACGGAATCGTCCACTCCAGCGTCGCGGCTCCCCACGGGTTGCTCGACGCCATTTTCCCATTCCGCCAGCTCTTCCAGACGTTGATCAGGCCGAACAGCGTGCCGATCATGAGCAGCAGCGTCCCGGCCGACGAGATGGCATTGAACAGGTCGAACCCCTGACCCTCGTCGTACCGATAGATCCGTCGCGGCATACCGAGGAGGCCGCTGAAATGCATCGGGAAGAACGTGAGGTTCATGGCGACCAGCGAAATCCAGAAGTGCCAGTTACCCAGCTTCTCCGACAGGAAGCGGCCCGTGATCTTCGGAAAGTAGTAGTACATACCGGCGAACAGACCGAACACCGAACCGCCGAAGAGCACGTAGTGGAAGTGCGCGACCACGAAGTACGTGTCCGTCTGCTGCAAGTCGGCCGGTGGCGACGAGTGCATCACACCCGAGATACCGCCCATCGTGAACATCGCCACGAGGGCCACGGCGAACTTCATCGCGACCGTGAACTGGATCTGACCACCCCACATGGTGGCGATCCAATTGAAGATCTTCACGCCGGTCGGGATCGCGATCAACATCGTCGTGAGTGAGAACACGGCGTCGGCGATCGGGCCCATGCCCACCGAGAACATATGGTGCGCCCACACGCCGAAGCCGAGGAAGCCGATCAGGATCCCGGAGTACACCATGACGGGGTACCCGAACAGCGGCTTGCGGGAGAACGTAGGCAACACTTCGGATACGAGTCCGAAGGCCGGAAGAATCAGGATGTAGACCTCGGGGTGACCGAACACCCAGAAAAGGTGCTGCCAGAGCAGCGGGTCGGCACCCTTGGCGATCGTGTAGAAGTTCGTGCCGAAGAAGCGGTCGAACTGCAAGAACACGAGCGCAATCGTGATCACCGGGAAGGCGAGCACCACCAGGAATTGCACGACGAACGACATCCACGTGAAGATCGGCATGCGCATGAGCGTCATGCCGGGCGCCCGCATGTTGATGATCGTGGTGATGAAGTTGAAGCCGGCCGCCAGCGAGGAAATGCCGAGGATCTGCAAGCCGATCACCCAGAAATCCATATTGTGCTGCGGCGAGTACGCCTTCGTACTGAGCGGCGCGTAGCCGAACCACCCGCCATTGGGCGCCATCGACCAGAAGATCGGCAGCGTGATGAAGATGCCGCCAAGCAGGTAGATCCAGTACGAGAACGCGTTCAATCGCGGGAACGCGACGTCGCGCGCGCCGATCTGCAGCGGGATCAGAAAGTTGAAGAACGCCGCCGAGAGCGGCATGACGGCGAGGAAGATCATCGTCGTGCCATGCATCGTGAACAGCTGGCTGTACATCTCGGACGAAATGAGATTGCCATTCGGTGTCGCCAGCTGGGCACGGAGCACAGCGGCCTCGAGGCCGCCGACCACGAAGAAGAACAAGCCGGTAATCAGATAGAGCGCCCCGATGCGCTTGTGGTCCACCGTGGTGAGCCAAGACCAGACGCCATTCGTAGACGGCACGGTCTTGATTTCGGTGTACGGGGGCGCGGCAGCGATGGTTGTCATCGGTGTCGTTGGTCAGCGGTGACGGTGACTTACTTCAGGGCCTGGAGGTACGCGACGATGTCCGCGACCTCCGCGTCGGTCAAACCGCCGACGTTGACCACCATCTTGGTTTTCGGATCCGTGACGCCCTTGCCAAGCGAGGGCATGATGGAACCGGGTTTCATGTGCGGGGCGCTCTTGATCCAGGACGACAGATGCTTGGTGTCGTTGGGATAGAGACCGCCGGCGATCGTATAGCGCGAACCCATGTGCGTCAGGTTCGGGCCGACCGCCGCCATGTTGAACGGGGTGCCGGCGATCGCGTGACAGCCGATGCAGCTCGACTTGCCGTACAACTGACGGCCACGCTCCGCATCACCCTTCCCGAGCAGCGCGGCGTCGAAGCTGATCTGGTTCGTGAGCGGCGTCTTCGGAATGGTGTAGGCGAAGTTCTTCTCGAGCTTTTCCCTTGGGAACACCCACACCGGCACCGGCGCGGCTGGCGCCGACGTATCGGCCGGCGTTCTCACGGCAGCCACCTGCAACAGCGGCGTGCTGCCCGTGCCCGACGGCACCGGAGCCACCGGAAGCGCGGGCGCTGCCGCCGGCATCAGCGCGACGGCCGGGAAAATTGCCGACTGCTTCTGATGCGCCACCCACTGCCCGAACTCATCGGGCGTCACCGTGAACACACGGAACTTCATGTTCGCATGCGACGGGCCGCAGAACTCGGCGCAGAAACCATTCCACGCTGAAGACGGCAGGTCCTTGTTCGGCGTGAACCAGAGATAGTTGGTCCGATTCGAGATCAAGTCGCGTTTGCCACCCATCTGCGGAATCCAGAAGGAGTGCAACACGTCGACGGTCTTGAGCTGGAAGTTCACGGTGCGGCCGTTCGGCAGGTACAGCTCGCTGGCCGTCGTGATGCCGTACTGCGGGTAGCGGAACTCCCACCACCATTGATGCCCGATCACCTCGACCTGCAGTGCCTCGGGCACCGCCTTCGCCTGCGTCTTGAAAATCGTGCGGACCGTCGGGATCGCGATGAAGATCAGGATCACGGCGGGAATGGCCGTCCACGTAATCTCGAGCGCGGTGTTGCCATGCACCTGCTTGGGCACGCCACTGCCGGGACGACGCCGAAATTTGAATATCGTGTAGACGAGAGCAGCCTCGACACCGATGAAGACCAGCGTGCCCCAAAAGAGCAGCGTGTCCCAAAGCGCATCGATATCAGCGTTAAAGTCCGAGTTCGGATTGAACGTCGAATTCGGATAGTCGCCGCCGCACGCTGCAAGCCCGAGAGCCAGAGCGCCCAGCAGCGCGACGGATGCCAGGCGCCGCGGGCGGAACGTGCCAACCATGCCGGTTCCTGAGAGAATGGATTGAAGCTTGAGCGCGCAGTCGCGCGCGATCCTGAAAGGCCGATCATGTGATCGCATGGCGAATGCTAAACCGACGTTTCGGGATGCCGCAAGCAAATCCGAGCATCGCGTCCAGACTTCGCCGATCTTTGGGAATACAGGTAACTGTCTTTCTTTATTTTTGCTGGTTTCTGAGTCCGAATCGGGTCCGATCTGCACAAGTTGGACGCCCACATGAGCGCGCCGACGCCGCGCTTGCGCCAGAAGGGGCCAAACCCGTTTCCGCGCCAGACACCCGATCGTCTATTGCTCGTGATCCAGAACCGATGTGCCGTCCCGCCGCGAGCCGCCGCGCTCGCCCTGCTCCTCCTGCTCTCGCTGGCCGCCTGTCGCGCTTCGGACGGCCCCAGGAAGAGCGGCGACGGCACGATCTTGATCGGCGTTGGTGCCATCCCAGGGAGCCCTGGATACGATGACGTCGTCCGCGGCGTCGAGTTGGCCGTCGAGCGCCTCAACGCTGCCTCCGCCCTCCGCTTTCGCAGCCGTACCCCCAAACGCGGCGTGATCGGCGCGGTCCAGGTCGCCCAGCAGCTCAGCGCCGACCCTGACATCATCGCCGTCGTCGGACACCCGGAAAGTGGGAATACCATCGAGGCGATCCCCGTCTACGCCGACGCCGAGCATTCCGGTGCCAACGGCGTCGTCGCTATCTCACCGACCGCGTCGTCGCCGCAGCTCAGTGGCGTGAGCCCTTGGTTCTTCCGGGTGGCCCCCAGCGACAATGACGCGGCACGCTTCACCGCGCAGTGGGCGCTCGATTCCCTCGGCGCCAAGCGCGCCGCGATTGTCTATCGCAACGATTCCTACGGACGCGACTGGGCCAGCACCTTCGCGAGGGCGTTCAAGAGGAACGGCGCCACCGTGATCGCGCGCGAGCCATACCTGACGGGCGTCGCCGAGTGGGATGCCTACGCGCAGCTACTCGCCAGGAAGCGCCCTGATGTCGTGCTCTTCCCGGGTGATGCGAACGATGCACTCGCCTTTATTCGCGCCCTCAAGGCGCACGGCGTCACCGCTCCCTTTATCGGCGGCGACGGCGTTGAGCAGATCAACCAGGACGCCGACGCGATCGGAGCGCGCTACGTCGCGTTCTTCCGCGCCGATCGCGCCACCAGCCCCGAGGCGCTCTGGTTCCTGTCGCGCTACCGCGAACGCTTCAAGCAGGACCCCGACATGTTCGCCGCGCTCTCCTACGACGCCGCGATCGTCATGGGACGCACGATCATCAGCGGTGCACGCACGAGGGCCGCACTGCGCATCGCCCTCGAGAAGATCGGCAACGGTGCACCGTCAGTGGACGGCGTGGCCGGACGCATCGCGTTCGAGCGCAATCACGACATCAAGGGACGGAGCGTCGTCATCGTCCGCGTGGACCGCGTGCGCGCAAAGACCGACGCCGCGGCGGACAGCACGGGCACGCCTGATGGAGGAGCCGACTGATGGCCGTCATTCGACTCGCCACCATTCGCGTCCGTCTGATCGCCGGCTTCGGCACGTCCATCGGCCTGCTGCTCGCGGCCGGCGTGCTGGGCTGGTATGGCCTGAATCGCAGTAATTCCGAAGCGGAAGCGACGGTGCGCGCGCTTGCCGATCGCTCCGAGTTCACCGAACAGGCCACCACCACCGTGTTACGTGAGCTGGTCGCCGGCTTGAGGTATCTCACGAGTCGGTCACTCGAGGACGAAGCGCAGTACACGACGCTCGTGGCCGAAGCCGGGAAGCTTCGTCGCGACGCGTTGAATCAAGGCATGCTGCGCACCGACGAGCGCCAGCGACTCGAAGCGATCGGTACGCTGCAGGCCGCCATGGAGGTCCGCATTGCGGTCACCCGCGCTTGGCAGGTGGTCGGCAATGAAGCGAACGCGCAACGTGTGCTGCAGCAGACGAGTCGTGACATGCACGCGATCGAGACGGAGCTGCAGGCGCTCCGTCGCGTTGCCCGCAACGGCGCCCAGGACTCGATGGATCGCATGCGCGATGGTCTCTGGCGTGCCGAGCTGCTACTCGCCGTCGTTGTCGCGGCCGCATTCGGCGTGGCGGCCTTCTTCGGGCTCTCCACCGCGCGCGCCGTGACCAATCCGCTGGTGCGTCTGCGTGATGAGATGATGGCGATCGGTGCCGGTGATCTGCGCGATCCTGGCGCCGACCTGCGCGCGTCGGGCGTCGCGCGCGAGTATGCGGAGCTGGTCGACGCGATGCAGCAGGCGCGCGAGCGGCTGCGTCGGCTGCTGTCCCGCGTACAGGACGAGGCCGATCAGGTCGCACTCGCCGCCAGTGAGCTCAGCGCCTCGGCGTCTTCAGCAGCCGCGTCGTCGCAGCACGTTACCACAGCCGTGATGGACATTTCGCATGGCGCGACCGTGCAGCTGAGCGCGCTCAATAATGCCAGCCTGACCGTGAAGCAGCTGGCAGAGGTCGGCGCCACGATCGGCGAAGCAGCGGAGGAAACCGATCGCGTGGGACGCGAAATTCGCGGCACGACCAATAGCACGCGCGACCAGGTGCAGCTGGCGATCGACACGCTGCTCGGTGCGCGCGAAGTAGTGACGGCGTCGCGCGCCGAAATGGTCTCGTTGAAGGACGCGACCAGTGTCATCGACGACTTCGTGAATGTCATCTCGGAGATCGCGACGCAGACCAACCTGCTGGCCCTCAACGCCGCGATCGAGGCGGCGCGCGCTGGCAGTGCCGGTCGTGGCTTTGCCGTAGTCGCGCAGGAAGTGCGCGCGCTGGCCGAGCAGAGTGCGAACGCAGCCAACGAAGTCACCGAGAACGTGAAGCGCATCCGGGCACGCATTGCCAGCGCATCGAGCGCCGTCGACTCCGGCGCGAATCGCCTGAAAGACGTGGAAACGGTGGCCGAGGGCGTCGGCGAGGCGCTGTCACGCATCGAACACGCCGTGACACAGGTGGAAGGAGCCGCGTCGCGCGTATCCACGGCGGTGAATGCGAACCGTCAGTCGCTGGGAGCTGTGCAAAAGTCACTCACCAGCGTCCGCGACACCGCCGAGGGTCATGCGGCGGCAGCCGAGCAGGTGGCGGCCAGCACCGAGCAGACATCGGCCTCCGCGCAGGAAGTGTCCGCCACTGCCGAGATGCTGCAGACGGCGTCACTTCGCGTGCGCGGATTGATCGGCGAATTCAGAACGTGATGCCGAATGTGCCATCGTTTCGAGATCGGAGCGGTGTACGGTGCTGATGTGCCTCTTTTCGCTGTGCTTCGCGTGCCTTCGCGATCTTCGCGTATACCGCGGTGCTTTCGGCTGCTACGGAGCGATCGGAAGGCCAGCAGGTTCACGCGAAGCTCGCGAAGATCGCGAAGGCACGCGAAGAACAGGACCAGCATAGGTGGTGTCCGCTTGATTGCCCTCGCGTAGGAATGCCTGCGAGAACACACAGGCTCAGGCAGTGGCCGGAAGCTCCGTCACCATCACGCCGCGCTCGGCGAGCATGGCGAAGTAGCGCTCAGCGGGAATGCACTCATCAGGCGTATGCACGCCGGCGGTGATCGCGCCGCTGGCCTGCAGCTGCCCGGTGATCGACAGCGTGTAGCCAGTGGTGCGCATCATCGCGGAAATCCCGTGCTCCGTATCGGAGCGATCCAGCACCTCCCACGAACGCGTGCTCGTGGCGCCGTTCTTCGTACCGCGCACCACCACGCGCAGCGCAACGAGATCGGGCTTGCCCTTACGCAGCTTTTCACCGGCCACGCGCACGAACACATCGCGCGGTACGACCTGCTGTCCCTTCACGTCCACAGCGTCGTTGCCCAGCAGGCCCAGATCGCGGATCGCCGCCATGATCCGCGCGTGCCCCGGATAGCGCAGCGTTTTGTACTCCATGGTCGGAATGACGCCGGCGTAGCGGTACACCATTGTCGAGAGGCCACCGGCCGTGTGAAATGCCTCGAGCTCACCCACCGGCTCAGCGAACCGCACCGACTCGAGCTCGGAGAGCGCGGTCACATGGGCAGGTTGCCCATTTCGCACCACCAGCGACTCGGTGGTGTAATAGTCCACCATGCCTTCGATGGAGTAGGCGATCTGGTAGCCGAGTGGCGGCTCCGGCGTCTGGGGCAGTCCGCCCACGAATAGCTTGACGCTCTCCACCGTGTCGAATTGATCGATCCCGTGCTGGGCGATCACGTTGACCATGCCCGGGGCGAGACCGGTGTCGGGGATTACACTGATCCCCTTGGCTTTCGCAGCTTCGTGAAGCTTCTTCTGTTCCTGAACGATTTCCGTGTTGCCACCGAGATCGGCGAAGTGCACGCCCATCTCCACGGCGAGGGCGGCAAGCGGGGCGTTGAAGTAGTACGGGATGGCGCTCATCACCGCATCGCAGCGGGAGAAGATCGCGCGAACGGCGTCGGCATCACGGACATCGAGCGCGATCGCCTCGAGGCGCGAGCCGATGAAGGGCGCGAGGCACGCGGGAAGGGCGCCGACGCGAACATCGGCCAGCAGCACCTGCGTGACCGACGGATTCTTCAGCAGATCATACGAGCACGCGGTGCCTTGCAGCCCCGCGCCGAGTACAAGCATGCGCATACGAGTGGCTCCAGCAATTTCGAGAGAGGGGGGAGTGTGTATGGACGAAAAGCTAACGCCTGCGGCGACCGAAGCGACCGAAGGGACCGAAGCGACCGAATGGCGATCGCATCTGCTGGAGCACGCAGCACAACTCACTGCCGTGCTCTCGTCGGTGCATCGGATCGCCGTGATCGGCATCAAACCGGCCATCGTCGGTGGGCCGGCGTACTACGTGCCAGAATACCTGCAGCGCGCGGGCTACGAGATCGTGCCGGTGCCTGTGTACTACCCGGATATCACGGTAATCCTGGGGGCCGCCGTCCATCGCTCACTCCGCTCCGTAACCCCGCCGGCCGATATGGTACTGCTGTTCCGCCGATCGGGCGATGTGGCCCAGCACCTCGACGAGATCCTGGCCGCCAAGCCGCGGGTGGTCTGGATGCAGCGGGGTATTTACGACGCCGACGTGTCGGAGAGACTCGCCAAGGCCGGCATCGACGTGGTGCAAGACCGGTGCACGATGATCGAACACCGGCCCGTGCAACACTGAATTTTGACTCTTCGGGGTTTCGTGAGGGTGAATCTCGGCCGACTCGTCTGAGAACCGCGTCACCACGACCGGCCGCTGAAACGCACGGATAAACCACAGGTGATTGTCGTTTGGCCGCAGCATGGTAGCGGCCATCGTCGGTGAGGCAACACCGCTGGCGTTTGGGCCGAGATTTACCCACACCTCACCCCGACGAGCCATTTATTTTGGACTGGTCCTCGGCGCCCCCGCGTCCTCTGCGTGATCAGTTCAGCAGAGTGTCCGTCGACGGGTGATCTGTTCAGCGGCAGCTTACTGGCGGCATTGCTCGGGTCGCTCGAGAACGGATCACGCAGAGAAACGGAGAACGCAGAGGCGCAGAGGTCTCTTACCGACAGGTCACTACACAATAGGCCGCCTTCATGTATTTGGCTCGTTGGGATTTTGCGTGGGTGAATCCCGGCCGACACGACGCGGATTGGAGCCGCGCGAGACGACGGAATACCGCGCGTTGTTCTTCAGGTTCTTGTCGTTTGGCTGCGGCATGTCAGCGGCCATGTTCGGTGCGGCAACGCAGCGGGCCGTTGGGGCGAGCGTCACCCACACGAAACAACGACGAACCGAATTTTATTGCCGCACGCGGTTGCGGCCGTCGGCCTTGGCGCGATAGAGCGCGGCGTCGGCGCGCGAGAACAGGTCCTCGACATTCTCGATGCGCGCCGCTGGAAACACCGCAACGCCGATACTGGCCGTGAGCTTGAGCGGCGGATGTTCTCCCCCTCGGGCAAACTCGTATTCGTCGACGGCCGCGCGAACGCGTTCGGCGAACGACACTGCGCCAGCCTCATCCGTTTCCGGAAGCAACAGTAAAAACTCCTCGCCGCCGTAGCGCGCGACGATATCGCTGCCGCGAATGGTGTCGAGCAGCAGTCGGCCGACGTCGCGCAACACGTCGTCGCCGACGAGGTGGCCGTAGGTATCGTTGACCTTCTTGAAGTGATCGAGATCGATCATGAGGAGGGCCATCGTGGAGTCGTAGCGAAGCGCGCGCTCCATTTCTGCGGTGATTCGCTCGGTGAGTGCGCGGCGGTTCAGCAGCTGTGTGAGCGGATCCGTTTGCGCGAGCTGTTCGAGTCGCGCGTTGTCGGCCATCGTGCTTTCGACCATCTGCGCGCGCTGAATCACCGCCACGGCGGCCGTGATCACCGCCTGCGCAAACTCGAGATCGTGCGGTCCGAAGCGATCCTGGTCGCGCGTGCGGCGCACCAGAAATACGCCGTACTGACCGCGATCGACGGTGAACGGCAGGGCGATCACCGAGCGGATCGGCACTTCGATGCCTTCGATACCCCACACGTGCCGCACCCCTTCGTACAGCGGATGCGTATCGAGATCTTCCACCAGCACCGGCTGACCCGACTCGAGCGCCGCCTTCAATTCCGGATAGCGATCGAGCTGGATCGTAAGATGCTGCAGCCCAAGGTTTTCGAACGCCGCCACCACCACCGCCTGGGCGTCGCCCGGCCGTGCCAGTACCACCGAGCAGTGCGAGACGCCCAAGGCACGTGCCGCACGGCGAACGAGCAGGTGAAAGAGTTCGGTGACCGACAAATCACCGGTCACTTCGTGCAGGATGTCCACGAGCTTTCGACGGCTGTCGGCATCCTGCTGCGCGCGCACCAGAGCTTCTTCGGTGCGTACCAGCGCCATTCGGGTGGAACGCAGCATGGCGCCGGTACGCAGCTGGACCTGCACGCGCGCCAGCAACTCCTTCGGGCGATACGGCTTGCGAATGAAATCGGCCGCTCCCAATCCCAGTGACCGCACCGACGCTTCTTCCGGCGGCTGCGCGGACAGCATGAGCACCGGCAAATCGCGCCAGCGCTCTTCGCTCTTGATTCGCTCGAGCAGCTGACATCCGTCGGCATCCGGCATCAGGATGTCGAGGAGGAGCAGATCGGGCGCGCGCTTCTCGAGCTGTTCGAGACAGGCCATCCCGCCATTGGCGGGAATTACTTCGTATCCGTTTTCCTGCAGCAGCCAGGTGACAGATTCGAGGACGGCCACATCGTCGTCCGCGACGAGAATCCGGGAGACGGGCATCAGCGTGCGCTATTCATCACGCGTCGCCACCACCCTCGAGCGCCAATTCTCCGGCCGGGGTATTCCCGTCGGTCCCTTCGACACCATCCACCTCGTCCTTATCGTCGGGAATCACGCGGGCCACCGCCTGCACCACGTCGTTCTCGTCGAGCGCGACCAGCTTCACACCCTGTGCCGCACGGCCAGTGACGCGGATCTCGCTCACGCGTGAGCGGATCGCCACGCCCTGACGCGTCATCAGCATCAGCTCGTCTTCCGGCACGACTTCCATGAGGGCCACCACGTCGCCGGTCTTGACGGTGCGATTGAGCGTCAGGATGCCCTTGCCTCCACGCTTCTGCACGCGATACTCGCTCACTTCGCTGCACTTGCCGAGGCCCTTCTCGGTCACGACGAGCAGCGTCGCTTCGCGCTTGATCACGACCATGCCGACCAGCTGATCTTTGGGACGCAGCTCGATGCCCTTCACGCCGGTGGTGTCGCGGCCCATCTCCCGCACATCGCTCTCGTGGAAGCGCACCGAGAGCCCGTGGCGCGTGGCGAGCACGACGTCGTTGCTGCCGGACGTCACCTGCACGTCCATCAGCTCGTCGCCTTCCTCGACCTTGATGGCCTTGATGCCGTTCGAGCGTGGATTGCTGTATTGCGACAGCGCCGTCTTCTTGACCGTCCCCTTGCGCGTGCAGAACAGCAGGAACTCGGTGTCACTGAATTCGCGCGTGAGCACGATCGCGCGGATATGCGTATCGGGCGTGACGTTGATGAGGTTCACGATCGGCTTACCGCGCGTATTGCGGCCGGCCTGCGGCAACTCGTGCACCTTGAGCCAGAAGCAACGGCCATCGTCGGTGAAGATGAGCATGTACGTGTGCGTGCTCGCCACGTAGAAGCGCTCGATGAAGTCGTTCTCCTTCAGATCGGCGCTGGCCTTGCCGCGACCGCCGCGCCCCTGGCGGTTGTACAGCGAGAGCGGCGTACGTTTGATGTAGCCGTTGTGCGAGATGGTCACGACCATCTCTTCTTCGGCGATCAGGTCTTCGATCGAGAACTCGCCTTCGTCGCTCACGATTTCCGTACGGCGTTCGTCGCCGTACGTCTCCATCAGCTTGAGCAGCTCGCCCTTCATGATACCCATGCGGCGCGGACGCGACTCGAGGATGCCGCGCATCTCGAGGATGAACGCGCGCACTTCGACGAGCTCTTCCTCGAGCTTGCCGCGCTCGAGGCCGGTGAGCTTGGCGAGACGCATGTTGAGGATCGCTTCCGCCTGTCGCTCGGAGAGACCGAAGCGCGCCTGCAGCTGCAGACTCGCCGTGGGCGTATCGTCGGCCGCGCGGATCATACGGATCACTTCGTCGATGTTGTCGACGGCGATCTTGAGTCCTTCGAGGATGTGCTCGCGCTCGAGCGCCTTGTCGAGATCGAACTGCGTGCGCCGCACGATCACTTCATGGCGGTGCTCGATGTAATGCCCGATGCACTGGCGCAGCGTGAGCACCTTCGGCACGAGCTGACGCGTGTTCACGTCGGGCACGAGCGCCAGCATGATCACGCCGAACGTGCTCTGCATCGCGGTGTGCTTGTACAGCTGATTGAGCACCACGCGCGGGATCGCGTCGCGCTTGAGTTCCACGACCACGCGGATACCGTCACGATCGGACTCGTCACGCAACGCGCTGATCCCGGTGAGCTTCTGGTCGCGCACCAGCTCCGCGATGTCGATGACGAGCTTCGCCTTGTTCACCTGATACGGCACTTCCGTGACCACGATCTGCGAGCGGCCCGTCGATTCCTTCTCTTCGATCACGGCCTTCGCCCGCATCACGATGCGGCCGCGTCCCGTGTCCTGGTAGTCGGCAATCCCGGCTCGACCGTAGACGTAGCCGCCGGTCGGAAAGTCGGGGCCGCGCACGATCGCGCGCAGCGCGGCGCCCTCGAGCTCGGGGTTGTCGATCATGGTGATCACGGCGGTGACGACTTCGCGCAGATTGTGCGGCGGAATATTCGTCGCCATACCGACGGCGATACCCGACGAACCATTCACCAGCAGATTGGGCACGCCCGAGGGCAGGACGCGCGGCTCCAGGAGGCGGTCGTCGAAGTTCGACGCGAAATCGACGGTGTTCTTGTCGATGTCCTCGAGCATTTCGACCGACATGCGCGTGAGTCGCGCTTCGGTGTAGCGATACGCGGCCGCGTTGTCGCCGTCCATCGAGCCGAAGTTGCCCTGGCCGTCCACCAGCGGATAGCGCAGCGAGAAGGTCTGCACCATGCGCACAAGCGCGTCGTACACGCTGCTGTCGCCGTGCGGGTGATACTTGCCAAGCACGTCACCGACCACTGTGGCGGACTTCTTGAACGGACGCCCCGGCAACAGTCCGAGCTCGTTCATCGCGTACAACACGCGGCGATGCACCGGCTTGAGCCCATCGCGTACGTCGGGCAGTGCACGCGATACGATGACGCTCATGGAATAGTTGATGAACGATTCCTTGACTTCCTCATCGATGAGGCGCGGCAGGATGCGTTCGCGGGCGTTCGGTGCAGTCATGTGACGGCGGGCAGGAGAGTCGTGATCCGAGACTTGATCGACAGCCCTTCAATATACACGACCTGAGCTGCAAAAACAACGCGGTCTTCCCAGCGTAAACTTATGCAATTCAACGACTTAGAAACTCACTCCAAGAACGGCGCGGGAGCGCCTCGCACTCAGGAGCCCCAGCTGCGTACGATCGAGAGCAGCCGCCACTCGCTACCGACGCGGCGCAGCAGATACGCCGCCCCGCCATTGCTGCCCGACGCGAGCTCGAAGCCGCCGCGCTCCCGCGGACGGTTCACACCAACCATCGCGTAGTCCTGCCAGATCACCATCGGCGCGACCACGATATACGACAGCTCGGCCTCCGGTGTGTTGCTACCCACCGCGGTGAAGAACTCGTTGCGGACTCGCGCTTGCGCTGCGGGACCGAAATAGGCCTTTACCCGCGGACGCGGTGCCTTCGGAAACTCCATGTCGCGGAAGCCAGGCACCACGAAGGTTACGGTGTCGCTCATGATCGGCGACGGCAGACATCCGTCCTTGGTCGGATCCGGGACGTCACCGGTGAGTCCGGTCGCCACCGCGCGATGCACGCCGGCACCGTTTTCATCCCAGCGTGGTCGATCGATCCCCGCTTCCCAGCCCACGATCACACGCAACAACGCCCGCGAATCCGAGGCCGCCAACGGCCGGCCAGCGCCGTACAACACGATCGTCTGCTCCATCCGCTCGACCAGCGACTGCAACGACTGCTGCAGCTCCGGGGTCGTGTCCCTCGCGAACGCCCGCAACGCGCCGGGATTGCACCGGTCGCCCAGATCGGCCCACGACGCGCGGGCGAGATACTCGCGACGCCACGTGTTCAGTCGCTGCACCGCGCCGCGCGTTTCGGCCGCCAGGAATACATCGGCAGCGGCCGTAGCCACGGCCGCACTGTCGGGCACGGCCTTCCGCATCGCCTTCCGCATCGCCTTCGCCCCCGACTGCGCGCCAGCCCCGGCCAGCGGTACCAACAGCGGCGCCATCAACAGCGGCGCCATCAACAGCCCAATCCACATGCGGCACTTCACGGTCATCAATGCTTGCTCTCTTCGAACTCACGTGCCTTGACCGCAACCGGCGTCTTCACCACCGTGGCCGGCGGCTCGGGCATCGGCATTTCGGCGGTTTCGTCTTCCGACGTCTCCTCCGCCAACTCTTCCGCCTCATCGGCGGCCGCTTCGGCGTCGATCGCGCGACGCTCGGCCTGATACCGCTGATACCACTCGCGCGTGACTTCACCCGCGAGTTCACGATTACCCAGACCGAACGACAAGGACAGCGCCAGCGCGACCGCGCCGAACAGGATGGCGAAGGCCGTCGTGACGATGTCGGTCGCGATGCCAAGTTCCTGCAACGCCATGAACACCGCGAGCACGATCACACCGGCGCGCCCCGTGCGCGCCAGCCACGGACCGCCGTGCAGCCCGCCCGCCGACGCCATGATGAGGCCACCCACGAACCCACCGAGTACGATACCGAGGATGATGACCACGATCGCCGCGATCACGCTCGGGATGTAGCTCACGAGTTCGGAGAAGACGTTGGCGAGCGACTCGAGACCGATCGCATTCGCGGCCACCAGCAGCACTGCGAACATCACGCACCAGAACAGCAGGTTCGCGATGACCTTCGCCGGATTGAGATGCGAACCCGAACGTTCGACGGCCTGCATCACGCCGCCGCGCTCGAGCAGCTGATTGAGTTGCATGCGGCGCAGCAAGCGCGCGGTGCCCTTCTCGATCACCTTCGCCACGAGATAGCCGGCGAACAGAATGACAAGCGCGCCGAACAGCGCAGGCACGAATTCCCCGAGCAGCGCAAAGCTTTGCTCGAGACGTTCCGTGAACGTGGACGTCAGTGCGGCCTGACCCGAATCCGTCTGCGTCGCGGCGGCCACGAGCTGCAGAGAGTCGGGAAACTGTTGCTGTAACAAAGTCGAATGGAGAGGGGGTGCCTGCGGACCTGCTGCAAAGTAGCGAAACAGCCGTCACGACGGAGGAAATCGCGACAGGGGAGGCCGACTCAGAGTCGCGTTCCCCGCTTCACGTCGAAGATGACGCTGCGGCGGCACTGCGGGCAGAGCAGCCACTCCCGCTGCCGGTGGTAGCCCAGTCCGAACGAGCCGCCGCCGATCGCCCGCTGCGTCATCAGCACCGCGCAGCGCGGGCAGAGAGGGATCTCCCCGCTCTGCACCGTCTCGCGCATGGCCCTTTCCTCGGCCGACGTGTAGCGCGCCGTTTCGCTCACAGACGTACGACGACCTTACCGAACTGCGCGCCCGAGGACAGTCGCTCGAACGCTTTGGCGGACTCCTCAATCGGCCAGACGGAGTCGACTGGTGGCATCAGATGCCCCTCCCGAAACAGAGCGGTCATGGCATCGAACTCGGCGTCGCTCCCCATGGTGGACCCCATCAGCGTCCACTGATTCCAGAACATCCGGCGCACGTCGAGCTGCACGAGCGGTCCGCTGGTGCCGCCGCAAGTCACCAGACGCCCCCGCTTGCCAAGCGCGACCAGCGACTGCGACCAAGTGGCCTCGCCAACGGAGTCGATCACCACGTCCACCCCGCGCTTGCCCGTGCGAGCGCGCACCTCACGACCGACATCGGCCTGCCGGTGGTCGAGCAGGTGATCGGCGCCAAGCGCCTGAGCCTGGGCCAACTTTTCGGGACTTCCCGAGGTCACCCAGGCGGTAGCGCCAAGGCGTTTGACGATCTGCAAGGCGGCCAGTGCCACGCCGCCGCCAATCCCCCAGATCAACACATGTTCACCAGGTTGCACCCGGGCGCGGGTCGTAATCATGCGCCAGGCCGTGAGCGTGGCCAAGGGAAACGCCGCTGCCGTCTCGAAAGGGATCGTATCCGGGATCACCCGCACGTTGTCGACAGGCACTACGACATAGTCGGCGATCGTGCCGTGGCGGTGCTCGCCCATGATGCCGTAGGTGAGACAAAGCGGCTGATCGCCGTCGCGGCAGTATTCGCAGCGGCAGCTCCGGTCCACCAGACCGGGATTGAGCATGACGTGATCACCCGGAGCGATGCCCTGCACGGCGTCACCGACGGCATCGATGATGCCCGCGCCATCGGAACCCAGCACCCATCCCGGCTGGATTTTCACCCCGGGAATACCGCCCAGCACCCACAGATCGAGGCGGTTGATGGCGGCCGCCTTGATCCGCACGCGCACGCTGTGCGGGCCTTCGAGCGCCGGCAACGGCAGGTCGTCGCGAACGCGCAGCTGCTCGAGTCCGCCGTGAGCATCGATTGTCAGGGCACGCATGGTCATGGCGGTTCTGGAAGAGGGGGACGTTATCTTGAAATCTCCTCTGCTCCGCTCGGGAATGGGAGTGCAGGACGTCAATGGCGGCCCACCCCTCTCCAAGCGGTCCGAGACCTATATTGCGGGAATTACACTCCCCCCGATTGTTCACTACGACCGTCACGCCACATGTCGTCCATCAAGGTTCCGCCGCTCGGCGAATCCATCGTCGAAGCGACCATCTCCCGTTGGCTCAAGAACGAGGGCGATACCGTCGCCGCCGGCGATACGCTCGTTGAGCTCGAGACCGACAAGATCACCGTCGAAGTGCCGGCCCTCGAAGCCGGCGTGCTCACGAGGCGGATGCGGGGTGAAGGCGACGTCGTGAACGTGGGCGACGAGCTGGGTGAGATCACGGCCGGCGCTGGTGTTGCGGTAGCGCCCCCAGCCGTCCAGGCGGCGGCTCCGGTGGTGGCGGTGGCCGCGGTGGCTCCCGTGCCCGCGGTGGCTCCGACCGCAAGCGCTGACGTGAAGGTGTCTCCGGCCGCGGCGCGTCTCGCGACGGAAGCCGGCATCAACCCGGCAGACGTGGCCGGTACCGGGCGTGGTGGGGTGGTGTCCAAGCCGGACGTGATGGCCGCGATCTCGGCGCCGGCCAAACCGGCAGCGCCGGTTCCCGCGGCGCCAGCGGCTGTCGTGGCGCCGTCGGGCACGCGCGAGACACGCGAGAAGATGACGACGCGTCGCAAGCGGATCGCCGAGAACCTGTTGCTGTCACAGCATCAGACGGCGCACCTGACGACGTTCAACGAGATCGACATGACGGTGATCACGGCCCTTCGGGAGCGTCTCAAGGAGCGCGTGGAGAAGGAACAGGGCGTCAAGCTGTCGTACATGCCGTTCTTCGTGAAGGCAGCCTGTCTCGCGCTCGAGGCCTACCCGGCCGTGAATGCGCAGATCGACGGCGACACGATCGTGTACAAGCACTATGTGAACATGGGCATCGCGGTGGCCAGCGACGCCGGCCTCGTGGTGCCGAACGTAAAGGACGCGGATACGAAGAGCATCGTGCAGATCGGCAAGGACATCGCGGCCGTGGCCAAGCGCGCGCGCGACGGCAAGCTGTCGATGGACGACCTCACCGGTGGCTCGTTCACGATCACCAACGGCGGCGTGTTCGGCTCACTGCTTTCCACGCCGATCATCAACTATCCGCAGGTAGCGATCCTCGGTCTTCACAAGACGCAGGACCGCCCGGTGGCGATCAACGGCAAGGTCGAGATCCGCCCCATGATGTACGTTGCGCTCTCGTACGATCACCGGATGATCGACGGCCAGCAGGCGGTGTTGTTCCTGGTGCGTTTCAAGGAACTG
>NZ_JBDNFF010000343.1:0-4257 GCF_041689975.1 Gemmatimonas sp. | reverse complement strand
CCATCGTCGTCCACCGCCACAATGCGATCGCCCTGCACCGCGACGCCGGCTCCGAACTGCACGCCCGCATCCTGCATCTCCGCGCCGCGTCGCGCGCGCGCCGGACCGGCACAGGTCACGGTCTGTGCGGCATTCACGAACAGCGTCACGGTGTCGTCGACCGATCGACCCTCGGTCATGCCATCACATCACGCACGCGGGACATCAACCGCAGTGGTGCCTGTGCTTCTCCGCGACAGGCATAGAAGCACGCATTGCAGTTGATCGGCTCGTACCCCTTGTAGTCCTGCCAGCGTCCGTCCGGCTTGAAGTCGGGGCAGCGACGCACCATGCCTTGCGGATCGATATGAATGGTGGTGGAACCACTGCGACACGGCTCGGTCATCTCGCCGCGCACATACCGGGGAATCTGCTCGAGATAGTAATCGGAATTCGTGATCACGCCGCGCCTGCGCCGCTTGTACGCGAGCAGCTGCTGCACGACCTGCTCGAGCTCACGCCGCTGGGCCTCGCCAAGCAGATAGTCCTCGTTACCGTTCTTGGAGTCGGTGTACAGCGAGAAGTTCACGCCGCCACCGAGGGCGGCCGCGCGCTCGACGATCGGCATGATCTGATCGAGATTGTCGTTCTTGATCACCGTATTGAAACGCACGCTGCCGATGCCCGCATCTTTCATGCGCGGCACGAGGTCGAGAATCTTCGCCGACAGCCCGGGGATGCCGCGTGCCGCGTCGTGTCGCTCGTCGAGGTAGTCGAGCGAAATGTTGAACTGGTCGACGCCCGCGTCCCACAGCGACGTCGCGCGATCGAGCGAGAGCATGGCGCCGTGCGTGATCATCTGGACGTAGGTGTACCGCACGGCCTTCCGGACCGACGCGACGATCGCTTCGAGATCCTTTCGCAACGTCGGCTCGCCACCGGTGAACGTGACCAGCATCGGCGAAAAGCGCCGGGCGATCTCGGCGAAATCGCTCATCTCAGTGTGCTTCGCTTCGGCCGGCGTCTTCCAGTAGTCACAGAACCCGCACTTGGCATTGCAGCGCATCGTGACTTCGAAGTTCAACAGCACCGGTCGATTTCGCGCACGCAGCCACGCGTACTTCCCGAGAAAAATCGGTACGTGCCACGGACGATATCGACTCGACAGCATCAGCCTTCCTCCATGGGGATGCGAACGCCGTGTCGGGCGGCGGTCGCGATCGCAAGGTCGTAGCCCGCATCGGCATGGCGCGCCACACCGATGCCGGGATCGTTCGTGAGGACGCGTTCGAGTCGGCGGCGCATGCGCTCACTGCCGTCGGCCACGATCACCTGTCCAGCGTGCAGCGAGTTGCCGATGCCGACACCTCCACCGTGATGAAACGACACCCACGAGGCACCACTCGCCACGTTGAGCAGGGCATTCAGGATGGCCCAGTCGGCGATGGCATCGCTGCCGTCGCGCATGGCTTCCGTTTCGCGGAACGGCGACGCCACGCTCCCCGTGTCGAGGTGATCCCGTCCGATGACGATCGGAGCCGAGACTTCACCACGCGCCACGAGGTCGTTGAGTGCGAGCGCGAATCGCGCGCGGTCACCCTGCCCCAGCCAGCAGATGCGCGCGGGGAGTCCCTGAAATGCGATGCGCTCACGAGCGAGTTCGATCCAGCGACGCAGCTGAGGATCATGCGGAAAGAGCTCGAGCACCAAGGCGTCGGTGCGCGCAATGTCGGCAGTGTCGCCGGACAGCGCGACCCAACGAAACGGGCCCTTCCCTTCGCAGAACAGCGGACGCACGTATTCCGGCACGAACCCGGGAATCCGGAACGCGTCGTCCAATCCGGCGTCGAAGGCGACCGTCCGAATATTGTTGCCGTAATCGAAAGCAACGGCGCCGCGGTCCTGCATGGTGCGCATGGCACGCACGTGCTCCACGACCGACGCTGTCGAACGCGCGATGTACACGGCGGGATCCGACGCACGCAATTCGGCTGCCTCGGACAGCGACAGACCGGCGGGAACGTACCCGACCAGCATGTCATGGGCACTCGTCTGGTCGGTCACGACGTCGGGGACGACTCCGCGTCGGACCAGTTCAGGCAAGACCACGGCAGAATTCCCGACCAGCCCCACCGACAGGCCACGCCGTTCCGTCTGCGCCTCGGTCAGCCAGGCGAGTGCCTCATCGAGCGAGGTCGTCATGCGATCACAGTACCGGGTCTCGAGGCGCTTCGCGATGCGCGAGGCGTCCACGTCGATGCCAAGCACCGCCGCGCCGTGCATCGCCGCGGCCAGTGGCTGCGCGCCACCCATGCCGCCCAAGCCCGCCGTGACCACCAGCCGCCCTTCGAGCGTTCCACCGAAATGCCGCGTGGCCACGGCACCGAACGTCTCGTACGTACCCTGCACGATGCCCTGCGATCCGATGTAGATCCACGAGCCGGCCGTCATCTGTCCGTACATCGTGAGACCGGCGCGCTCCAAGCGACGAAACTCATCCCAATTGGCCCAACGGCCCACGAGATTGCCGTTGGCGATCAAGACACGCGGTGCGTCTTCGTGCGTGCGGAAGACCGCCACGGGCTTGCCGCTCTGCACAAGCAGCGTCTCGTCGTTGGCCAGCGTCTTCAGCGTGCGCACGATCGCGTCGAAGGCCTCCCACGAACGCGCGGCGCGCCCGGTACCGCCATACACGACGAGGTCATCCGGCCGCTCGGCGACGTCGGGGTCGAGATTGTTCATCAGCATACGGAGTGCGGCTTCCTGCTCCCATCCGAGGCACTGCATCGCGCTGCCGCGCGGCGCCCGGACCACACGCGGTCCGCTGAGACTTGCCGCCGTCATCGTCACCGTGCCGGTCATACGACGAACCCCTCGGTGATGGCATCGAGTGCCCCTGCGGCCACGGCATCGCCGAGCCGTGCGATGTCAGGTGCCGGTGGTCGGTCGCCCGTCGCACGCGCCACGTGCGTTCTGATGATCGCGTGCGCGCGCTCCACGGCCACACTGCTGCGCAGGGGGCGGCGATACTCGATTGCTTCAGCCGCCGCGATCAATTCGATCGCGAGCACATGCCGCAGGTTACGTACGGTGCGGCGCAACTTGATGGCCGCGCCCATCGCCATCGGCACCATGTCTTCCTTGTTGCCGTCGGTCGGAATCGAATCCACGCTGGCCGGGTGTGCCAACAGTTTGCACTCGCTGGCCAACGCCGCCGCCGTGACCTGCGCCATCATTTGTCCCGACTCGAGCCCGGGAGAGCCCGCCAGAAATGGTGGCAGTCCCTGATTGAAATCAGGGTGCACCAGTCGATCGATCCGCCGCTCGCTGATGACGGCGAGGTTCGCACAGATGATCGCCAACAGGTCGCTCGCCATCGCGACGGCCTGGCCGTGGAAGTTGCCGCCGCTGAGCAATTCTCCGGTGGCGAGCACCAACGGATTATCGGTGGCCGCGTTGAGCTCGCGCGAGATCACGCCACGCGCGAAACGCAGCGCGTCGAGCGCCGGGCCGTGCACCTGCGGTACGCAGCGCAGCGCGTACGCATCCTGCACACGTGGATCGCCGAAGCGATGCGACTCGCGAATCTCGCTGCCTTCGAGCAGCATACGCAGCATCGCTGCCGATTCCATCTGTCCCGGCTGACCGCGCGCCTCCTGGATACGCGCGTCGAACGCATCGGGCGTACCCAGCAGCGCCTCGAGACTCATGGCCGTCGCTACATGCGCAGCGTGCCAGAGTCTGGTGAGTTCGGCGCAGGCCAGTGACGCGACGGCGGTGTGCGCCTGCGTCCCGTTGATGAGCGCGAGCCCTTCCTTCGCCTCGAGCGTGACCGCGGAGAGTCCGGCTGCGGCGAGCAGTTCCTGCGAAGGACCTTCGCGGCGCTGAAAGCGCGCCGTGCCTTCGCCGATGAGTGTGAGCGCGAGATGCGCGAGCGGCGCGAGATCGCCGCTCGCGCCGACGCTGCCCTGCTCCGGCACGACCGGCCACACGCCGGCATTCAGCATGTCCAACAACGATTCCACGATAATCGGACGCGCACCAGCGTACGCCGTCGCGAGCACGTTCGCGCGCAACAACATCATGGCGCGCACCTCGCGTTCGGGGAGCGGATCACCGACGCCGGCCGCATGACTGCGTACCAGATTGCGCTGGAGTGCCGCGAGTCGATCGCCGGCGATCGTGACTTCGGACAGCTTCCCGAAACCCGTGTTGATGCCGTACACCGGCTCCGCGCGCGCCACCGCGCGATCGACCACGTCACGTGTGACCTGCATG
>NZ_JBDNFF010000342.1:0-17205 GCF_041689975.1 Gemmatimonas sp. | reverse complement strand
TCTTGTCCGGTCCGCCCCCGAGTCGGAGGCGGGCTTCCAGCGCGCGAACGTCGTCAGCGAGCCGGCGAAGCCGCCCGCTCACGCGTCTTGTTGTTGACGGGACGCGAACCAGTCGCGGATGTAGTCCACGAGGTCCTGCGTACTCGTGCCCGGTCCGAACAGGCGGGCGACGCCACGCTGCTGGAGGGCATCCATGTCTTCTTTCGGAATGATGCCACCGCCGGTGAGCAGAATATCGTCGCGTCCTGCCTCGACCAGAAGATCCCGAACCCGCGGGAAGAGCGTCATATGCGCGCCGCTCAGGATCGAGAGGCCCACCACGTCCACATCTTCCTGAATGGCCGCCGAAGCGATCATCTCAGGGGTCTGGTGCAAACCGGTGTAGATCACTTCCATGCCGGCGTCACGGAGCGCGGCAGCCACCACCTTGGCGCCGCGATCATGGCCGTCGAGGCCAGGCTTGGCCACGAGTACGCGAATCGGTCGAGTCATCGGAGGGCAAACGAGAAAGGACCCGGGGTCGGGCGCCGCCGACGCGAGGATTCCGCGCGGCAGCCCTTCAAGCTACTCACCCGTCCTTACGCGCCACCAGCAGCATTTCGCTGGATTTGCGCGAGAGCGGGCGTTCAGTCCAGGCATCAAAGGCCTGCTCGACCACCAGACCAACCTCTTGCAGGCGCGCCGCCAGGTCCGATGCCGAATAGAGCCGGATGCGATGGGTCCGTTCTCCGTCGCCCTTCGGCCCGCGCCACGTGGACGTGATCTCGAGGAAGCCCGACAGCGGGTCGAAGTGACGCTCCTGCCCGAAAACGGTCCCATCCTCCGTGGTCCACCAGTCACGGGCCAGAAAGCGCGCCATGACGCCATCCCGGCTTCCGCCGTGCCAAATCAGCAGTCCGCCGGGCTTGAGCACACGCGCGAACTGGGCCAGCACCTGCCGATCGTCATAGGGATCGTCGAAAAACCCGAACGACGTGAACAAGTTGACGACGGCGTCGAAGCGCCCGGTCCATTTGGCCGACAGCTTTCGCATGTCTCCCTGCGTGTACCGCAGCGTCTTACCGGCTCCTCGGCGCTTCGCCACGTCAAGCAGCGGCTTGGAGTAATCGAGACCGTCCACGTTGAAGCCGGCTTCCGCCAGCAGGTGTGCGTGGCGCCCCTGCCCGCAGGGACAATCGAGAATCCGAGCGCCGGACGGCAACTCGAGGACGTCGAGAAGTCGGGCAACCTCACGACGATCCTGCACGAGATTGAAAAGGGGTTCGTACTCGTGGAGATACTGCGCATCGAAGTGCGTGGCCCACCAAGGACTGGTCGTCTTCATCCAAACACGCTAGATACCACTGTGGTCACACACAAGTCGCCAACGTGCCGGCGCGAGGGTCGCCGCATGTCAGGTCTGACCTCGAATGTCAACAAGAGCGATATGCACACGATCCGTTTGCTCTACTCGAGCGATGCGCAGGAAGGCCTGCGCTACCGCGACTTCATGACCATCATGGACAAGGCGGCCGAGACGAACCGTGAACGCGCCATCACGGGTATGCTCTGCTACGGTGGCGGTCAGTTCCTGCAGGCGCTCGAGGGTGAGCGGCTCGCGGTGAACACGCTGTATCACCACATCGCCAAGGATACGCGGCACACCAACTGCCAACTTCTGAGTATCGAGGAGATCAGTTCGCGCGACTTCGCCGAATGGTCCATGAAGATCGTGGACTGGAACGACGCCGTCACTGCCGCGCGCCAGACGCTGCTTCTTAAACACTCGGGTTCGCGTCAGTCCGACCCCAGCCAAATGACCGCGCAGCCGGCCAGCGCATTTCTGCGCGACCTCGCTGCGATGGAACGACTGCTCGCGGAGTGAATCGAGCTAAAAGAACACGGGCTCGCGATACGCGCCGAACACATCTTCCAACGCGGCGCGGATTTCGAAAAGTGTGCAGTACGCACGAGCGCAGTCGAGAATGCGGGGCACCACGTTTTCGGTGCCCCGTGCGGCGTTTCGGAGGGCGTCGAGCCGTTCTGCCACCAACGCACTATCGCGCGACGCACGCAACGCGCCCAGGCGTTCGCGTTGTTCCTTCTCGGCGTACTCGCCGATGCGCAGGATCGGAATCGAGAGTTCGGGTTCATCGGTGACGAACTCATTGACGCCGACGACGAGCTTGCGGCGCTGCTCGATCTCCCACTGCTGACGCGCGGCACTTTCGGCGATCTTTTTCTGGAACCAGCCCTCTTCTAGGCCCTTTACGACGCCGCCGAATTCGTCGATTTGCGCGAAGAGTGCTTCGGCCTCCTGCTCCATCTGATCGGTCAGTGCCTCGATGTAGTACGATCCGCCGAGGGGGTCCATCACGTGCGGCACGCCAGTCTCGTACGCGAGAATCTGTTGCGTCCGCAACGCGACCTGCACCGCTTCCTCGGTTGGCAGCGACAGCGTCTCGTCCATCGAGTTGGTGTGCAATGACTGCGTACCGCCCAGCACCGCCGCCAGCGCCTGATAGGCGACGCGGACCACGTTGTTCGTCGGCTGCTGCGCGGTGAGGGTGACGCCAGCGGTCTGCGAATGGAAGCGCATCATCCACGAACGTGGATTCTTTGCACCGAAACGCTCCTTGAGATGGCGCGCCCAGATTCGACGTGCCGCGCGCAGTTTCGCGATCTCCTCGAAGAAGTCGTTGTGAATGTCCCAGAAAAACGAGAGACGGGGCGCGAACTCATCGACATCGAGTCCGCGCGCGACGCCGCGCTCCACGTACGTGAAACCGTCGGCCAGCGTGAACGCGAGCTCCTGTGCGGCCGTGGCACCCGCTTCGCGGATGTGGTAGCCGGAGATGGATATCGTGTTCCAGTTCGGCGTGTGCTTCGCGCACCATTCGAACCCGTCGACGATCAGGCGAAGTGCCGGCTCGATCGGGAAGCACCAGGCGTGCTGCGCCATGTACTCCTTGAGGATGTCATTCTGCACCGTGCCCTGCAGCTGGTCGGCGCTGACGCCCTGCTTCTCCGCCGCCGCGATGTAGAAGCACAGCAGGATGATCGCCGGCCCGTTGATCGTCATCGACGTGGACACCTTGTCGAGAGGGATCCCCTCGAAAAGTGTTTCCATATCGGCCATCGACGAGATCGACACACCGCACTTGCCGACTTCCCCTTCAGAGCGCGAATGATCGGCGTCGTAGCCCATCAGCGTGGGAAAGTCGAATGCCACGGAGAGGCCGGTTTGTCCCTGAGAAAGCAGGAACTTGTAGCGCTGATTGGTCTCTTTCGCCGTCCCGAATCCAGCGAACTGGCGCATCGTCCAAAGCTTGCCGCGATAGCCGGTGGGATGAATGCCACGCGTGAACGGCCACTGACCGGGCAGTTCGAACGCCGAGCCCGCCGTGTTTTCGAGATCGAGCGCCGTGTAGAGTGGCGGCACTTCGTTCGCCGAATTGGTGAACGCAATGTCGCGCTTACGACCCGTGTCGTACTGCCGCCGCCACTGACCGACTTCACGGCGCAGCCCGTCGAGCTCTTCCTGCTGCTGGCGGACTACATCCCCGAGTTCCTGAATCGTCGTCATGCGCTCATCCATCCTGAAGCGGCGCGTACTCGGCGCCGGTGAGAAGTACGGCACTGCGGGCCCTGAGGGCGTCGGCAACGGCGAACGGAACCTGTGTGCCTGCCTCGAGCGCATCGAGTCGTTCGTCCACCCACGCCAATGTATCCTGATCCTGCCATAGGCGCCGACGGATCTGCTGGTCCACTATTTCGATCACCCGCTCACGCAAGCGAGCCCGCCGGCGCGACCGAAGCTCTCCACTGGTCTCAAGATAGCGCGCGTGTCGCTCGAGAGCGTCGAGGACTTCGTCGACCCCCTCGTTCTGGGATGCGATGACCCGCAGGACCGGTGGGGTCCACTGCACGGGAAGTTCCGCTTGGGCGGCCGCTCGCGCGGCGCGCGCCGGATTCATGGCATCCCCCAAGGCGTCACGGTCCGGCATGTTCCGAAACTCAATGCCATGGTGAGCCGGAGCGTTCGGCATGGTAGCGCCGGCACGCAGGCCAAGCATGAGTTCGATGTCGTTGCGCAGGCGATCCGCGCCGGGACGATCGGCCTTGTTCACGGCGAAGACATCGGCAATCTCCATCACGCCCGCCTTGAGCGTCTGAATCGAGTCGCCGGATTCGGGGACCAGGACCACCAGCGTGGTATCGGCCGCCCTCGAAATATCGAGTTCGCTTTGGCCCACGCCGACGGTTTCGAGCAGGATGACGTCCATGCCGAACCCGTCCAGCACATCGCACACTTCCCGCGTGGACGTGGCCAGCCCCCCCAACGACCCACGGGTGGCCATCGAGCGAATGAAGACGCCGGGATCGAGCGCGACCTCCTCCATCCGAATCCGATCACCAAGGAGCGCGCCACCGGTGAACGGCGACGTGGGATCGACGGCCACGATTCCGACGCGCAGCCCGGCGTGGCGATACCGTCGCGCCAGGCGCGTGGTGAGCGTGCTCTTGCCAGCGCCGGGCGGCCCGGTGATCCCGATACGACGTGCGCGCCCGAGTGTGGGATGCACGGCCGAGAGAATCTGCTCGAAACCCGGACGGTGATTCTCCACGATGCTGACGGCACGCGCCAGCGCGGCCGGCTTGCCAGCACGGAATTGCTCCAACAGTCGAGACATCGCGTCAGTCATCGTCACTCGTCGTCGTGTTCATCTCGGATGTCGCCCACTAACTCCTCGAGCAGGTCTTCAAGCGTCACCAGCCCGACGACCGTCGCGTCATCCTGAACAATCGCCAATTGTCGACGCGAGCGCAGCAGCTCGAAGAGCAATTCTTTCGCGGATTTCGCCGACGTGGTCACCGTTACCGGACGGATAGGCGGTAACGTTTCACCACTGCGCACGAACACGTCGAAGACGTGCACCATACCGATGATCTGGTCCGGTGAATCGCCATACACCGGTACGCGGCTGTAGCCGGCCTGCGCCACACGCACGGCGAGGTCCGCCGCCGGCAAACCGTCGGGCAGCGCAAAGATCTTCGCGCGCGGTGTCATGACGTCCTGCACGCTCTTGTCTCCGAACTGTACGACACCAGAGATGATCGCCATTTCTTCGGTCGTGCTGATGTCGTCGAACGCACCGTCACGCAGCAACTCCTCGAGCCCATCACGCGCGTCATCGTCCACACGTGACTGCTGTCCGGAGGTCATCGCGCGGCGCGCGAGATCGGCGACCGCTTGAAAGGGCGTCAGCAGCAGGTCCACGAGGCGCAGCAACGGCACGAGCACGGGTACGAGCTGCGGCGCCCAGCGTCGTCCCACCGCGCGCGGCAGCAGCTGACCGACCAGCACCAGGAGCGCGAGATAGAGCACCACGTCGATCAGAAACTCCCACGCGCGGAGACCGTCGGCCATCGCGATCATCGATCCGGTGGCAAACACGGTCAGCATGCTCGCCGTCGCCGCCGCGTGCAGGAGCCGCGCCGGACGCTCCAGATATCGCGTCATCGCGCCTGTGCCGCTGTGTCGTCGTTCAATCCAGTGTCGCAGCCACAATCGACTCACCGCACGCACGGCCGTAGCGGCAAGCGTGAGCGTTGCCACGATGGCGACCGACAGCAGTATCAGCAGCAACGGCATCAGCTCTCTCCCGTCGCCGTCGAGTCGAGCGGCTGCACACGTTCGAGAAACACGCGCTCGATCTTGCGGCGAACGACGCGCTCCACGATCACCTTGAACGGTCCAACCGCGAGCGCTTCGCCAGCGCGTGGCACGCGCCCCAGCAACTCCAGCACCAGCCCACCGACGGTCGACACATCGTCCCGACGGAAGTCGTGCGACAGGGCCTCCGACAAGTCATCGAGCGTCAGCTGCCCGGAGACCCAGAAGCGGAGTCCTGCTTCGTTCTCGACCTGCCGTTCTTCTTCGTCGTACTCGTCGCGGATCTCGCCGACCAGTTCTTCGAGCACATCCTCGATGGTCACGAGGCCCGCCGTGCCGCCGTACTCGTCGGCCACCACCGCGATATGCCGACCCGCCACGCGAAATTCACGAAGCAAATCGGCAATGCGCTTCGATGGCGGAATGAACACCGGCGGACGCAACAGCGTCCGCCAGCCGCCCTCTGGCTCGTCGTCAGCCAACACGGACGGCAACAGATCCTTCACGTACAGGATGCCGACGATCTCATCGATCGTATCCTCGAAGATCGGCACACGCGAATGCTGAGCACTCCGCACGCGATCGAGCATCTCCGACCACGGCGTGTCTTGCTCGATGCCGACAATGTCAACGCGCGGAACCATCACTTCCTCGACGGTGGTCTCACCAAACTCGAACACACCGAGCAGCAGGTCGCGCTCGTCACGTGACACGTCCGCTTCGCTGGTGATCACCTCGCGGAACTGGGCCGCTGCCTCTTCGCGACGTTCGATGGTCGCGTCGGCATCCGAGACGACTTCCGCGAATGCGGCCTCGACCCAATTGCCAAGCCGCACGATGGGGGCAAACAACGTCTCCGCTCCGTTCGAGAACCACGCCAGACGCTCCTCGGCATCTTCGCCGAGGGCATCACCGACCACGCGTGCCGTGGTCTCGGCGGCCAGAACGACCGCCAGTCCAAGGCCGAACAGCAGCGCGACGGTGGACAGGGTCGCTCGTCCGGAGAGATCCAACCCGACGGCAATGCCGGAGCCCGCGGCAAGGTGGCCGAGCACGCGCGCGAACGCCAGCGCGCGGTGCGTCCGTTCTCGCGATGGTACAGGTCGCGGCACCACCGGTGCCGGCGGCGCGAGCGTGGAGCGCTCGGCGGGTATCGCCGAAAGGGGCGGCTCCGACAGCAGCGCACCATCGGCGACGGCGGCGAGTGCGGCCACAACAGCTCCACCGGTCGCCAGCCCCCACGCGACTGCACTCATGCGGTGCGGGACGGCGTGATCCAGAAGCGTTGCAGCAGTTGCTCCTGGCGTCGCCACATCGGCGACGTCATCCGTTCTTCACCGTCAGGATGCTCCCATCCGCACGCGTGCAGTATTCCGTGCACGACGAGACGGGCAAGTTCTTCACGGACCCCGACACCGAATTCCTTCGCCTGAAGGCGCGCGACGTCCGGGCAGATGTAAATATCCGCAATCACGGTGCCCGCGGGATCGGCTCCGAGCGCGAACGTGATCACATCGGTTGGTCCGCGATGGCCGAGATGCCGACGATTGAGCGTTGCGCTCGCGCGCGACGAGACGAACGTCACGCTGATCATGGCCCGCGGCACCTTCAACGCGCGAAGCACGTTGCGCGACAGATCGACGAGTCGGTCAGCGGCGACCGCCAGGCGAACCCCATCGGCTTGCACCGAGACGGCGCGCGGGTTCTCACGCATGGTGCTCACGCGCCGGCCGCATCGGCGTTGTAGGCGCGTATGATGTCGCGCACCAAGCGATGACGAACCACATCGGCGTCGGTGAAGTAGTGAAACGAGATCCCCTCGATCCCATGCAGAATGCGTTCGATCTGCATCAGTCCCGAGTCTTCGCGGCGCGGCAAGTCGACCTGCGTCTTGTCGCCGGTAATCACGATCTTCGAGCTCACGCCCAGACGCGTGAGAAACATCTTCATCTGCGAGCCGGTCGCGTTCTGCGCTTCGTCGAGAATCACGAACGCATCGCTGAGCGTGCGGCCGCGCATGAAGGCGAGCGGCGCCACTTCGATGGTGCGCGTTTCGATGAGCTTTTGAAGGCGCTCGACCGGAATGAGGTCATCGAGGGCATCATACAGCGGGCGCAGGTACGGATCGATCTTGGCCTGCATGTCGCCCGGCAGAAAGCCGAGGTTCTCCCCTGCCTCGACGGCGGGACGCGCCAGCACGATGCGCCGGACGCGCTTGCGCATGAGCGCATCGACGGCCGCCGCGACCGCGAGATAGGTTTTGCCCGTGCCGGCAGGACCGATGCCCACGACAATATCATGCGCGCCGATCTGCTTCAGGTACTCCGCCTGCCCCGGCGTTTTGGGCTGCACGGCACGTCGCGCGCCCGGCAGCACCAGCGCGCCATTCGTTGCCGATGGTGCTTCGGCCGGACGTTGCGTGAGCGACAGGCGCAGCACATCGTCGGCGCTCAGCGTCTTTCCTTCGCGCACGAGCAGGACCATCGCGGTGGCGATGGACTCGGCGCGCGCCACGTTGTCGGTATCGCCGGTGACGGAGAGGCTGTCGCCACGAAGCGCGACGCGGGTGCCCGTGGCGCGCCCGAGCTCCACAAGGTTGCCGTCGTTGACGCCCGCGAGCATCTGCATATCCGCGCCTTCGACTGATACGCGGGTGGTCACGGTTTCGGGTACGCGATCGTTGCCGCTCACGTGTCGATCCCGGTGACGGTGAGGTGCAGCTCGGCCAGATCTTCAGCAGGCACCGCGACAGGCGCTCCTTCAAACAGCGAGCGGGCGGCGGTCGTCTTGGGGAAGGCAATCACCTCGCGCAGCGACGGCGCGCCCGAGAGCAGCATCACGATACGATCGAAACCGAACGCGATGCCGCCGTGCGGCGGCGCACCGGCCCGGAGTCCTTCCAGCAGGAAGCCGAAACGGCGCTCCTGATCGGCCACGTCGCCGATACCGAGCAACGAGAACATCCGCGACTGCATGGCCGGATCACTGATGCGAATGCTGCCACCGCCAAGCTCCGTCCCGTTCAGCACGACGTCATAGGCCAGGGCGCGCCAACGCGCGGGCTGGTCGGGAAACGCGTGCATGTCTTCGGGATGGGGCGCCGTGAACGGATGATGCACCGCCGCGAGTGCGCCGGTGGTGGGATCCTCCTCGAACATCGGGAAGTCCATCACCACGATGAACCGTTGCACCGTGTTGTCGACGAGATCGAGCCGCCGGGCACATTCCTGGCGAACGCGATCAAGTGCCGGGCTCGCGACGCGATCAGGGGCTGCGACGAACAACGCGAGGTCTCCGTCGGTGAGCGCGAGCGTCGTGCGCGCGTCGTCGGTCAGGAATTTGGCCAACGGTCCATCGTATGCACCATCCGCGTGACGCAGGCGCAGTAGGCCTCCCGCGCCGGCGCTCTTCGCCAGGGCTTCCAGCTCGTCCACCTGCTTGCGACTCCACACTGCACCACCGGGCACGATGATTCCGCGCACGCGAGACCCGCCCGCGATGGCGCTTGCCGTGACGGCGAAATCGAGACCGGCGAATACCGCCGTGTAGTCGGCCAGCCGAAGCTCGTACCGCAGGTCGGGGCGATCACACCCGTAGAACTCCATCGCATCGCGATAGCTCATGCGATCGAAGTGCGCCGGGATGGTGTGGCCCGCTTCGGTCCAGAGTGCACCGATCAGGCCTTCGGCAAGCGCAAGAATATCCTCACGCTCGATGAATGACGCCTCGATGTCGATCTGTGTGAACTCCGGCTGACGATCGGCCCGCAGATCTTCATCGCGGAAACAGCGCGCGATCTGGAAATAGCGGTCGAAGCCGCAACACATGAACAGCTGCTTGTAGATCTGCGGCGACTGGGGCAGCGCGTAGAATTCCCCCGGATGCACGCGGCTCGGCACGAGATAGTCGCGCGCGCCTTCCGGTGTCGGCTTCGTGAGAATCGGGGTTTCGAGTTCGAGGTATCCACGGTCGCTGAGAAAGCGGCGGGATACCTGCAGCAGCCGATGCCGAAGCACGAGATTGTCCTGTAGTTCCGGACGACGCAGATCGAGGTATCGATGACGCAAGCGCAGCTCTTCGGCGGCCATCTTCTCGCCACGTCCCCGCGCCACTGGAAGCGCCGGCGTGACCGCCGGACCGACCACACGCAGCGAGGTGACGCGCACTTCGATCGTGCCGGTCTGCATGTCCGGATTCTGCCGCTCCGGTTCGCGCGCGACCACCTCACCTTCGCACAATACCACCGACTCGACACCCACCGCCGCGGCCATGCGCAACGTCTCCGCATCGCTCCACGCCGGCCCGAAGGCCAATTGGAGAAGCCCCGTGCGATCGCGCAGATCGATGAAGACGAGGCCTCCCAGGTCGCGGCTTCGGTGCACCCATCCGCCCAAGCGGACAGTGCGCCCGACGTCGTCCGTGCGCAGGAGGCCGCAGGTGTCGGTACGAAGGGATGTAGCGAGCACGGACTGCTCTGGCAAAGACGACATTACGTGCGACGCTCCGGACGGGGCGAACCAGGAAAGTGACCGGGCCGATGAACGGCCGCAAACGATGAAAGTTAAACGATTTACGTCGATCTCGGTAGCGATAGCGAACGGGCATTCGCTTGACCCGCCAAGGCGGTGGCCGTTAGTGTCCCCTATGCGCCGCATGCTTATCTGCGGGATCGCCGCGTTTTGTTGGGCCCGCGGGCTCACCGCGCAGCCGGTGCCCGCGCGCGATCTTTGGGAGTTTCCACTTGGTGCCGTTCTCGAGCCTGCCGCCTTGGCGGCAGAGCCCGGCGCGGGATTGTGGAATCCGGCAGTGTCCGCACTGCGGCGTGGCGAACGGATCCGCCTCGGCGTAGCGTCGTTGTCGACCGGTGCGCAGCAGGGCGCCGATGGGCAGCTGCTCTCCGCTTCGTTTCGCCGTGCCTCAGGCACCACCTTGGGCCTCTCGGTGGCGCGGAGTTCGGTGGCTGGGCTCGTACGCACGGACAGCGACCCGCAGAGCGTCGGTGACATCAGCTATGCCAGCCTCTTGATCAGCGCCACCGCCGCTCGCACGCTCGTGCCCCACGTCACCGCCGGACTGGCGATACGGTGGCGCGAGGGACGGGCTGATCAAGAGGTGAACTCCGCCATCGCGGCCGACATGGGCGTAGTCGTCCACGATCTCCCGTGGCAGAACGCCCGCGTCGCCCTTTCGAGCTTCCTCTGGCGACCGGGGCGAGAGATCGAGGATCGGCCGGCGTTCGTCGCGGCCATCGACGCCCGTGTGGTCGGCGATTCGGCATCACGGGAGCTTCGCCTCGGCATGAGTCAGAACAACGTCAATCGCGGCGCGAATGAGCGCGGCCCCTTTGTCTCGGGTCGACTGGACCGACTGGAAGCGCGTGCCTCGATCGTCCGGACATCGGCCGGAGCTGGCAGCATGACGCGCATCCGCTCCGGGATTGCAGTGTACTATGCGCGGTATGTGGTTGGTCTGGCGCGCGAGGAAGGCATCTCCGGGCTCGGACCCGTTTATCAGTTCACGCTCAGTTCGATTCTCAAGGAATGATGTCAACCACGATCGCTACCGAAAACCTGCTCGACCTCGCGCCGGATGCGGCTATCTCGCGACTCCTGGCGTGGCTGACCGAACGTGGTGAGCCGTCGTATCGAGCGGCGCAGATTTTTGCCCGACTCTGGCACCGTCCCGTTCGGTCGTTCGACGAAATCACCGAGCTGCCCAAAGCGCTTCGCGAGGCGCTCACGCAATCGTTTCATCTGCCCCAGCTTGAACTCACCACTCGCCAGACGTCGACCGACGGCACCGAGAAGTTTCTCTTCCGGATGTCCGACGGGCAGCTGATCGAGACGGTGTCCATCCCCGACGGCGACCGGATCACCTTGTGCATTTCGTCGCAAGCGGGCTGCGCGCTCCAGTGCGCGTTCTGCGCCACCGGCGCGATGGGATTCCAACGCAACTTGACGCCGTCGGAGATCGCCGGACAGGTGCGTGAACTTCGTCTGATGTCGCCGCCGACCATTCCCACGAACATCGTGTTCATGGGCATGGGCGAACCGATGATGAACTGGAAGGCGGTGGATCCCACGCTGTCGCTGCTGAACGATCCGCGCGCGCTGGGCATCGGGGCGCGACACATCACGATCTCCACCGTCGGCGTGCTGCCGGGCATCGTGGCGCTGTCGGAACGTCCCGAACAGTTTCGCCTCGCCATTTCGATTCATGCGCCAAGCGACGAACTGCGAGACTCGTTGATGCCGGTCAACACGAAGTATCCCCTGGCCGACGTGATTGCGGCGGCCGCGACCTTCGATCGCCGCGTCACGTTCGAATACGTGATGCTGGGCGGCGTCAACGATCAGCCCGCGCATGCCGTGCAACTGGCGCAGTTGGCCCGCGAGTGCCGCGCCTTCGTGAATCTGATTCCGCTACACCCCGGAGGAACGATGGGTTTCGTCCCGTCGCCAGCCTCGGCGATCGCTTCGTTTACACGTGCACTGCGCGCGCGCGGCGTGGAAACGGCGGTGCGCCGCAGTCGTGGGCTCGACATTGCCGCTGCGTGCGGCCAACTACGGACGGAGCGTCTCGGTCGCCGGCTTCCAGTCGCGACCCACGAAGACAGTGAGGTCCACGTAGCGTAGCGAATCGGGACGCACTTCGATGGTGCCGGTCCCGAACGCACGCTGCAGCCGTTCGGCCCAGTCGCCGTGTCCGGTGTGCGAGACGATCAACGTCCTGCTTCTCCCCGTGCCCTGCTCGGTTTCATACTCGACCACATCAAACCCCCGATCACGCAACTCGAGCGTGGCGCGGCGCGCAGAGCCGCGCGTGCCGGATGCATTCAGCACACGCACGCGCACTCGACGATCACTTGGCGCGCGTGCAAGCGAATCATCCACCGCGGCCATCGTGCCCCGCGCGGCGCTGACCGCAGGCGTGGCCCGCGTGCGCCACCACGCCGAGCCGGCGCCAAGCAGCACCATCGCCAGCAACGCGACGATAACCCAGCCCCCACGCTTGCGTCGTGGCGATTCCTGTGCCGGCATCGACGGCCAGCCCGGCGCGGACGTCATCGCACACTTTCCCATAACGCCACGGTTTCCGGCGCGAGCCCCTTCCCTTCGCGAATCGCCCACTCGAGACGCATGCGGACGACCTGGCGAAACACCTGATCGAACGCGAGCGGCACGCTGCTGGCGAAAAAGGCGCGATCAGCCTGCATGAACGAACGCCCCGGTTCGAGGAAGTCCGCCATGTACAGTGCTCGACCCACGCGCGACCAGCTGCTCCGACCGACCGTGTGCCAGCGAACGGCGTCGAGTACATCCTGACGCGTTTCTCCGAGCGCGGCGAGTCGTATCGCCGCCGCCGGGCCGTGCAGCATTCCGAACGGGCGCGTAAGATCACCCGTGTCGGCGCGCAGCGTCGGCTCGTCGGCGTCACGCAACGCGTCGTGCCACGCGCCCGCGTCGCTCCAGGCTTGCACGTCCGCTGACGGCAGCCCGAGGGCGACTGCCCAAGTGCGCAGCAGCGCCACGACGCGCGCGATGTGCGCGCGCCGTTTGTCGGTCACGATCGACCATGACGGCAGTTCGAGGCGCATCCCCGATGTCACGGTGTTCGTCAGATCTCGTCGATCGCCGCGCGAAGTGCCGCCGTGAGTTCGATGGCTTCCTGCACGGAGCGACCGGCGGCCCTCACCAAAGCGCTCCCCACGACCACCCCATCCCCCAGCTGTGCCGCCGCCTTGGCCTGCGCCGGCGTGGAAATGCCGAAGCCGATGCAGATCGGCAGTGAGGTCGACGTGCGAAGCCGTGCCACCGTTTGGGGAAGATCCGGTGGCAGCTCGGCGCGTTCCCCGGTGACCCCGAGCCGGCTGATCAGATACACGAATCCGCCGCCATGACGCGCGATTTCGGCCATGCGAGGGGCCGGCGTTGTCGGCGCCACCAAGCGCACGAAGTCGAGGCCACTCGCTCCGAACCACGCTTCGCGCGCCGGGTCGGCACCGACCGGCAAGTCGGTCACGAGCACGCCATCGACACCGGCGGCACGTGCCCGCGCCAACACGTCGGGACCGGCGGCGATGATCGGGTTGAGGTAACTGAACAGCACCACCGGCACGTCGAGCGCCGCGTCGCGTACGATTCGCAATGCGCGCTCGAGATTCACCCCGTGATCGAGGGCGACCTGGGAGCTCTGCTGGATGACCGGACCGTCGGCCATTGGATCGGAGAACGGCACGCCAATCTCGATGACATCGGCGCCGGCGGCAGCGATCCCACGCAGCAGCGTCACGCTCTGTTCAGGATCGGGATGCCCCGCCGTGACGTAACAAACAAGAGCCCGCCGACCTTCGGCCGCCAGCGCGGCAAATCGCGCCGAGAGCCGGGAGGCCGCAGGGGCGGAGACGTCAGGCGAAGTAATCACTGATACTGATGCCATAGCGTTGTGGGTCCTCGGTCCGGATGATGGTGTATGCAAAGTGGCCGGATGCGTCGCAAGATGTCAGGTCGTACACCTGCAGATCGTGGAGCCGGTTGCCCTGGGCGTCCGTGATCATGCGCACGAGGGGACGCGACAGCGCCGTCGGATCCGGGTTCGCGGCGACGACCATTGCCAAGGCGAGAGAGTCGAGCACGACCAATGTGCCCACGGGATAGATCCCCGTGAGGTTGATGAACGCCTTCACGACCACGGGATCGAGTCCGAGGCGCGGATTGTCGCGCATGCCGCGCAGCACGTCGGCCGGCGTCCACGGCACGTCCTGGTACACGCGCGTGGTGGTCGCCGCATCGAACCCGTCGGCCACCGAGATGATCTTGCTGTACAGCGTGAGTCGTCGCGACCGCAGCGGAATGGGATACCCCGACAGGTCGATGCGCATGTGATGCTCGTAGGCCGTCGTCATGGCGCGCCACGGGCGCACCGAGCCGGTCGGCATCGCGAACATCGACAGCACGCCTTGCCACGTGTGCGTCTGCAGGATCGCGCGTTCATCATCGTCGAGCGAGCCTCGTTTGTTCAGCAGGTCGAGCGGGATGCGGGACTTGCCCATGTCGTGCAGCAACGCCGCGAGGCCGAGGTCCAGCAGCTGAAGCTTGGTCAATCCGAGCCGACGTCCCAGTGCCACGGAAAGAATGCTCACGTTCACGCTGTGCACGAACGTGTATTCGTCGAACTCGCGTAATGTGGTCAGACCGATCAGCGATGCGGCATCGGTGAGGATGGCATCCACGATGCCCTGCACCGCGCGCTTGACCCGCTTGAGGCCGACGCTGCGCCCTAGGCGCGCCGACGTCATGACTTCACGGGTCACGTCGAGCGAGCGCACGTATGTCTGCCGGGCCCGCTCTTTTGCATCAAGCTCCGCTTCCTGGTGCTCGGATTCGTCGACCGGCGGATAGAATTCAAAGCACGCGACCCCCGACTGCGCGACGCGCGCCGCGAGCTGTTCGAGCCGCTCGGCCTCTGGATACTCGAGCGGCGGAGACTGCAGAAACGCCAGCAGCACAACCCAAGCACGTGACGTGGTGTGAGCTGTCACGTCGAAGCCGCCCAGCCCGGCCTCGCGCAGGAGACCCAACACGTACGCCACGGCCGCGTAGTTGTCGAGCGTGAGTCGGAGACGCATCTCGTTGACGAACAGGTAATCACCGACCCGCCGTAACCGGCACTGTCCGTCGGTATGCTCGACGCGTTCCGCAGCGTTTACCAGCTCGGCGATCGTCTTCTGCACCGCGCTGTTTTCAATCGGATAAAGCCGCACCGCCCGTACCGCGCCGTGTAGCGCGACGACGAATGCGCGCGCGGTGCGCTGCTCCTGCGAACTACTCGACTGGTCGGCCGCCACGGACAAGTGCGTCTCGCTCACGCGTTGCCTCGCATCGCGCGCGCGACGGCGCTGCGCACGACGACGTCTTTCGTGTCGGCCGCACGCTGCAGCGCGGCAATCGCGAGCGATGAGGCGACCATGCCGAGGGCGCGGGCGGCACACGCACGAAGCTCCGCCGGTTCGCGCGCCCCGAGCAGGCTGCGCGCATTGAGCAGCGTGTCGAGTTCGGATACGCCGGCATCTCCGCACATACTGCCGAACGCCTCGAAGAGCGCCATCTTCTCGCTCAGGTCCGCCGAGCGCAGCTCTTTGCGCCGCACGGCGTCGAGCAGCCGCGGAAGCGCCGCCGTGTGCGAGCGGGTGGCAATCACCCGAAATGCCGCGACGCGAACGTCGCGATCGCTGTCGTCGATTCCGCGTTCGACCGCCTGCAGCGCCGCTGGTGACGCAACCTCGCCAAGGACGTGGAGCGCCTCGACGCGCAACTTCGCGTCGCTGCCGCGCAGCAGGCGTGCAAGTCCCGGCACCGCAGCCGGCGTCGCTAACTGCGCGGCGAGTCGTAGCGCACCGCGCACGACGAACTCGTTGGCATGCTCCAGCAACTGCGCCAACTCCGCCGTGTGCGCACCGGCCAATCGCGCCGAAGCGCGCTCGATGGCCGCCCGCGCCGGAGAGGCTGTCGCCATGCCGAGCCAGGCCACGAGCGGTTCGAGGGCCGCCGGCCGCAGCTCCACGAACAACCCCTCGAGCAGCGACGCCACTGGCGTGCGCGCACTCTCGTCGAGCGCCTGCAGCAACTGCGACATCACCGCGGGCTCGCTGAGCCGCGCCGGAAGGTCACGCAGCGCCGTCATGACCCGCTCGTCGGCCGCCAAACGTCGCGACGTGGCCGACGCCTCTCGGAGGGAGAACGCCACGAGCTCGTACTCCCCGACCGTGAGAAAGTCGATCAGCAGCTGATCAACCGTGCGCAGGGCCTCGAGCTGCGCCTCCAAAACGGATTGTCCTTCGATCACGTCAAACAAACTCGCCAGCACCAGTCGGCGATGGTCGTCGGCGTATTCGCGCTTCAGTTCCTCCTGCAGATACACGGCCTCCCGTGTATCGAGGAAGTACAGCGTGGTGTCGAAGTCCTCGACCCGCACGATACCAGGGGGCGGGCCCTCGCCTGGTGGCGCCGACTCGACCGACGGCACCGCCAGCGGCGCCACGCCCGGCGCGAACAGCGCAACGCCTGGCCGGTCTGCGCCGCCGACGACGGGCATGTCGCCGACCGCATCGTGCTCGACGTGGCGATACGCGAGCGTCGCAAGGTCGGCGACCCACAGCAACGTCACGAGATCATCGTCATCCGGCAAGGCAGTGCGCGCCTTGTGCAGAATAACCAGCAGCGTGTCGAGATCCGTCGTCTCGAAGCCGCTGTGCACGGTCAAGGTCCGCAATCCATCGCGATACAGCAGCCACGGCAAGCCATCGGTGCCGCGCTCCGCATCGAGATATACCGTCTGCTCTTCCCATTCGAACGACGCTTCCTTGATACGAATTTCGAGAGGATTCACCACTCGCCAGACCCTGCCGAACGCGGCCCGCACCTGCTCGATGGCGGCGGCCCGCGTTGGATTGTTCGGCAGATACAACTGGATGGCACGAAGCGCCTTCGCGAAGGCACGTAGCGCGTCCTCGATCGCCGTTACCGCGATCGCCGTTACCGCGATCGCCG